>NZ_NPKS01000038.1:0-60376 GCF_008329595.1 Methylobacterium sp. P1-11 | reverse complement strand
GCGCGTCGGGAAGAACCACCGCATCAACTCCGGCCCGCCTTTCCCGAGCGGATGCTCCAGGCTTTGGTCCGGGCCGGCCCCGAAGCCGTCGACAGACACTGCAAAACCTCTCACGCGCACCTTGCTCATGACAGTCAGACTTTCGCGTTCAGGATGAGAATGAGGTCATCGAGCTGCTCGAACTGTTCGCCCCAACCGCTCGTGCTTCCAGAGGACAAGGCATCGTCGAGCGCTCTCTTCGAGGGATAGAGTTCGTGCACGACGACGTATGTCGCACCGTCCCTTTCCTCGAACGTCACTGTGGTGACGGGTCCGTCCTCGCCCTCTTCGTCGTTGGTCCAGACGACGCGGGCATGGGGCGTCACCTCGACGTATCGGCCAAAAAACGCCATGGGCCGATCCGAGGACGCATGGCCCATGAGCAGACGGTACGTACCGCCCGTGCGGATATCGGCCTCGAACGAGATCAAAGAGACGCCGCAGGATTTGGGCGCCCACCATTGCTGGAAAAGCTCTGGCTTGGACCACGCTTCGAAAACGATCCGCGCCGGACCGTCGACGGTCCGCGAGACGGCGAGCTCCCTGTCCGATACCCGCTCCACTGTCGTGCGTGCCTTCCCGGCGGGGTTACTCTGTCTACCTGCGTGCATCAGCAGCTCGCTCGCCATCGCTTGCCTTCCCTCACGCCGGTTGGCGCGGGCCGGCAACGCCGAGCCTGTTGCCCGCTGGGTCGGCGATGTAGGCCGAGTAGCTGCCGCCGGGGATCGGATCGGGACCCTGGAGCACCGTGCCGCCTCTCTCGCGGACGGATGCGAGCGTGGCATCGATATCGGCCACATGGACGTACCAATTCCATCGGGCCGGCGCCTCGGTGGCCGTACTCGACATCACCGCGCCAGGGCGTAGGTCGCCTTGGCCGATGAAGGCGTACTCACCCATCCCGCCCATCGGCATGGCCCCGAGCTTCTCCCAGCCGAACAGCGCTCCGTAGAACGCGAAGGCAGCCTCGGGATCGGGGGTTGCCAATTCGATCCATACGCCTTGGCCGAGGGTTTGCTCCGTCCCAAGGGGCACCGGGCCAAAGGCCCGGCTCTCGTCGGGGCTCGTCGCCGCCATCAGGGCGAAGACCACATCCTGCGGATCGCTGACCATGGCGAACCGGCCGACATGGGGGATGTCGACAGGCCCGAACCGGATCTGGCCACCGAGCTCCACTACGCGGGAAGCTATGGCGTCGACGTCGAGGGTCGCGAGGTAGACCGCCCAGCCGGGAAAGCCAGGAGCTTCGGGCATCGACCCCCGGATCCCGGCCACGGGCATTCCGTCAGCCTCCGCAACTCGGTAGCCGCCATGCTCGAGCATTGGGGATGGTGTGATGCGCCAGCCGGCGACAGCCTCGTAGAAGGCTTGTGCCGCGTCCTGGTCGGCCGCGTTCAGCTCGAACCAGATGGGTTTACCCTCGGCAGTTGGCATCAGGCGCATTCCTCCCTGACAACGGGCGCATTGGCCGCGTCGCGGCACCCCTTACAGCCCCGCTTTGCCCAGGCTGGCATTCTCGGTTATACAAAGCAACAATGCAGTCAGAAAAAATAACCAAGGCGGCATCTGCGCCACGAGAGCGTCGGTACGACGACGCTTGCGGCACTGCGCTCGCCCTGGAGTTCATAGGCGAGCGTTGGTCGCTGCTGATCATGCGCGAGTTGGTCTTCGGCCCTCGCCGCTTCGGCGAGCTTCGAGCGAACCTTCCAGGCATCAGCGCCAACGTGCTAAAGCAGCGCCTGGAGAGCCTGGAAGATGCAGGCATCGTCCGCCGCATCCGGCTGCCGTCGCCGGCGAACGTGCAGGTCTACGACCTAACGGCGTGGGGCCGTGAGGCTTCGCCGTTGATGCGCGCCATGGGACGTTGGGCCGCTCGCTCGCCGCGGCATGACCCACGCCTGTTCATGTCGGCGGCTTCAGCCATGATGTCGCTTCAGGCCCTGGTCGAAAGCACGCGGGCCGCGGAGCTGTCCGTGTCGGTCGCCTTCCACTTTCCCGGCGAGGATTTTATCGCGACGGTGACCGGCGGCGAGATCCTTGTGAACCGTGGTGTCATGGACGCACCCGATCTCGCCTTCACCGGCGATACTATGGCGATGCGCCGCACGATTTATGGCAAAGCGCCTCTGGCCAGAGACGGTGCGGGCGGAACGCTCGCCTTCGCTGGCGAGGCCGATCTCGCACAGTCCTTCGTCGATCTCTTCGCCCTGCCCACCAAAACCGCCTGAGGAACCCTTTAACGGACGTGCCGGTCTTCAGCGCTATGCCGGAGTGCGGAGTGAGCTGCGCGATGGCAGCTCAAAACGCAACTTCGCGGAAGCGGACGTGCCGCTTCTAGCCGCAAGGCCGAAGGTTGTCGAATGGCAAGCTGGGGTCGGCAAGAGTCCGTCGGCTTTTCTGGCAAACTTTCTCCGAATTGGACCGGCGTCTTTCGGCCACAATCAGTGAGGTTCCTGTATCAAGTCGCCCGAAATCGGACTTTCTAATGAGTTGAGTAAGATCGGGATTTGTCTTTCGGGCTGCGCGGCCTGGATGTCGGCTCTAACTCACAGCGGCGTCTGTGGGCGGCTTGGTTGGGTGTAGGCTGGGTGAAAACGCGCTGATCTGGTAAGGTAAATCCCGGATGTGCCACGCTGACAGTGCTGGCCAACCGGGGCTGACTCGCCCGTAAGCAGGGGTGGCCTGTGCGGGCACCGGCGAGCCGCCGTGCGGGCCGAAGACCCGGGCCTCTGGCGACGCGAAGCGCGGTCTCCTCACGGGATAGGACTTCGTCTACGATGCCGGAAGGAACCATTACACCTTCCCTACCGGCCGGCACCTGAGCAGGTAGGACCTCTCTTCCTCACCCGTTCGGATGCGCAGGTCCGCGATCTGTCCTAGGCTTCGACCATGCAGGACAAGGATGCCCTCATCGCTGGCCTCACCCGCTCAGCCGAGCCGGCGGCCGCCGCCGCGGTCGCGCGGATGATCCGGGCCGGAAGCGACGCGGAACTCGCCGCTGTCAACGCGCTCGCCTTCGCCGCTGAGCGCGGGCTGGCCGAGGAAGCGGTGATCGGCGCACTTTTGCACGCCACCCGCCTCGGCCTGTTCGAGATGATCTGGAACGTCGTTTGCCCGAGCTGCGGCGGCATCCTCGACGCCAACGCCACACTGAAGGAGGTGCGGCAGGATTCCTACCACTGCGCGTTCTGCGCGCTCGACGCCGAGCCGACGCTGGACGATACCGTCGAGGTAAGCTTCCGCGTCAGTCCGCGGATACGCCGCATCGCCGCCCACGACCCCGACGGGCTGGCTTTCTGGGACTACCACCGGCAGGTGTTCTTCGGTTCGGCCGTCGACTTCCCCGACGCTGCAGCCTTCGCCAAACTCGCCGGCAGCGCCCTTCTCGAGTCGGCGGAACTGTCAGCGGGCGAGCGCATCATCTTGGCGCTGCACCTGTCCGGGTCGGTGATCGTGCTCGATCCGGTGACACACGCCACGCACACCATCGAGCTCGACGGCGAGCCCACGGACGAGCGTCAAGAGCTAACCGTGGTCTTCAGCGACCGGCGCGGCTGCGCAACGGGCAGCGCGCTCCGGCCCGGCCCGGTGCGACTTACGCTGGACAACCGCACCACCGCGCGCGTCCTGCCTGGTGTGTTCTCGGCTGGCGAGGCACTCCAGACATTGATCGGCGGGCGGCGGCCGTTCCTCAGCGCCAAGCGCCTCTTAAGCAACCAGACGTTCCGCGACCTCTACCGCACCGACACGCTGGCGATCGACCAGCGCCTGAAGGTGACGAACCTCACCTTCCTGTTCACCGATCTTAAGGGCTCCACCGCCCTCTACGAGCGGGTCGGCGACCTCATGGCCTACGACTTGGTGCGGGCACATTTCCGCATCCTCAACGAGATCGTCGCTGCGCGTTCCGGCGCGGTGGTCAAGACGATCGGCGACGCGGTGATGGCGACCTTTCCAACGCCGGACCGCGCGCTCGCCGCCGCGCTCGCCATGCGCGAGGCGATGGTCCGGTTCAACGTAGGGCGCGGCGCAGACGAGTTGGTCCTCAAGATCGGCATCCATGAGGGCCCTTGCCTCGCGGTCAACTCTAACGATCGGCAGGACTATTTCGGGCAGACGGTCAACATCGCCGCGCGGGTGCAGGAATTGGCCGGATCCGAGGCGGTGTTCGCCACCGAGCCGGTCGTGAGCCACGCCGGCTCAGCCGGGCTGCTGTCGACGCGGCGGGTTCGTTCCGAGCGGCGCAGCCTGCGCGGCGTCGGCGAAGGCGTCACGGTCTACGAGATCGCCTGACCCTGCCGCCGCGGTGGCTGTACGGTAGGCCCTAACAAAAAGGCGGCTGCGGATGTCGCCGGGTAGCCCTTCGCTCGGAAAGGACACCGCAGGCTGCAACCTGTCACGATCAGTCTTCTACATTCGTCTGTGGCCGATCACTGCCTCGGACGGTCTCGTCGTGCCATTGGTACCGCTCATCCTCGTAGCTGATCACCGTATCGTCATCCGGGGCTCGCTGCTCCGCCGCGGCACGTGCAGCGGCCGCATGAGCGTCGCTCCGGGTTGGGAAGGTCTCAGAAAACACATCACCGACTTTGTAGGCCCAACCCCCATCGTGCTCGACGATCTGGTACGTGACGAATGCCATAACGACTCCTCAATTCAGGTTGTCGCGCGGGAGCAAACGGCTCTTCCGCTCAAGAACGATGTGGCCCCAGCTCTCGACGGCTTTCCGCACGACACCTAACCGCACGGCCGACGTACCGAAACCGAGTGGGTCCATGCGAGCCGTACATATGAGCGCTCCAAGTTCGATTGCCTCGTGATCGCCGTAGCGAGCACGAACTCGTGACAGTCCTAAGCGGGGAAAGCCGCATCCAAGGATTGCGACTCCTCGGAGGTCAGCTCCAGATTCATAGCTGCCGCGTTCTCCCGCACGTGAGAGGGCGAACCCGATTCGGGGATCGCGATGGCTTGTCCCCGGCGCAGCACCCAGGCCAACGCGACGGCCGACGGCGCCTGCCCATGCGCCGCGGCAACCCGCAGCACGGCCGGGTGCCTCAGGACTTCCGAGCCCTGACCGCCCAGCGGAGAATAGGCCATGATGGGCATGCGGTGCTGTGCGCACCAGGGGAGCAGCTCGCGCTCGATTTTCCGATTGACCAGGCTGTAGGCGACCTGATTGATCGCGCAGCGCTGTCCAGACGCGACGCGGAACAGGTCTTCCATGTCGGTGACGCTGAAGTTCGAGACGCCCCAGCGGCGAATGTGACCGACGGCGCATAAGCGTTCGAACGCGTCGACGACCTCTGTCAGATCTTTCACACCATCGCGCCAATGAAGCAGGTAGAGGTCGAGGTGATCCGTGCCGAGGCGCGACAGGCTTGCAGTGCAGGCACTGCGGATGCCCGCTGCCGTGGCGTGCCCCGGATGAACTTTCGAGACCAGGAAGACGCGTTCGCGCTGCCCGGCGATCACGCGTCCGACGAGTTGTTCGGCCTTGCCATCGCCATAGACCTCCGCCGTGTCGATGAGCGTCATCCCGAGGGAAAGGCCGAGGCGCAGCGCTTCCTCTTCTGCAGCTGGCGGGTGCCGACCTTGGCCGAGATGCCACGAACCCTGCCCGATTGAGGGGACCGTCGTGCCGTCCGGGAGCGTGATTGTAGGAGACGTAGTGCTTAATGCGGGCAGCGAGGTCGCGGCGAAGCTGGCACAGAAGAGGCCGAAGATGCGGCGCGTGACGGTGCTCATGGCCGGTTCCGATCGGTGAGGAACGCCACTTCCGACTATAGGTGGGCCGACGCGACCTCCAAAGGGGCAGCAAGGGTGCGGACGCATCGTGTCCGCTTCATTGTCTCACCGTCTCCGAAGCGGACCAGCGGCTTTCGGCCAAGAGCCGCCAAGATTGGCTTGTCCGGCTGCTTAGAAGCGGACGTCAAAGCCTTCTGCAATAGATGGCACGCGGCCATCGGGACGGAGCCCGGAATCCAACGCTCAATTTCACTCCGGGGCCGCTGACTGGCCGAGCCCAGCAGCAATCACTGACGCGATCCAAGTCGTTCGTTTGGTGACGCGAAGAGCTCCGACGCTGTCCTGGGTTTTTGGCCAACTGGAATGCATTAAGCTTGACTTCAGCGGATCTCGCCGCCTGCTTTCCAGACGCATATCGAAGGGAGGTCGCGTCCTCCGAGCGACCGTAGGGAGGCAAAGTCGCGTCATTGCAGGCTGGCACACAGACTGTGCGTTGCCGATGGCGAAACAGCTCGGTCGTCGCGTCACATCGCCCCGAGCGCCCGCGGAAGCCACAGGGACAGGGCGGGCCAGTAGGTCACCAGGACCAGGAAGGCCAGCATCGTCAGGAGCCAGGGCAGCACCGCAACCGTCAGCTCGGAGATGCCCATATGGGCGATGCCGCTGGCGACGTAGAGGTTGAGCCCGACCGGCGGGTGGCACAGGCCGACCTCCATGTTGACCGCCATGATGATCCCGAAATGGATCGGGTCGATCCCTAGCTTGACGGCGATTGGGAACAGGATCGGCGCCATGATCAGCAGGATCGAGGACGGCTCCATCACGTTGCCGGCGATCAGCAGGATGATGTTGACGACGAGGAGGAAGATCAGCGGGCTGAAGTTCATGGCGATCAGCCACGCCGCCATCGCCTGCGGGATGTTCTCCGACGTCATCAGGAACGAGAACAGCACGGCGTTGGTGATGATGTAGAGCAGCATCGCGCTCATGTTCGCCGAGGCGAGGAGCACCCGGGGCACGTCGGACAGCTTCAGGTCGCGGTAGACGAACACCGCGATGACGAAGGCGTAGACGGCGGCGGTTGCGGCCGCCTCGGTCGGCGTGAAGATGCCGGCGTAGATGCCGCCGATCACCATCACCACGAGGAACAGGCCCCAGGCGCTCTCGCGGAAGGCGCGCAGGCGCTCGCCCCAGGAGGCCTTCGGCATGCGCGGGTAGCCGCGGCGCTTGGCGATGACGAAGGTGACGCTCGCCAGCATCGCCGACAGGACGATGCCGGGCATCACGCCGGCGAGGAACAGGTTGCCGATCGAGGAATTCGTCGATACCCCGTAGAGCACGAGGATGATCGAGGGCGGCACGAGGATGCCGAGCGCCCCCGATGTGGTGATCACCCCGGCCCCGAAGCGCTTCGGGTAGCCCTCCGCCACCATGGCGGGCAGGATGATCGAGCCGATCGCCACCACGGTGGCCACGCTCGACCCCGAAACGGCGGCGAACAGCGCGCAGGCGACGACGCCCGCGAGCCCGAGGCCGCCCGGCCAGTGCCCGACGAGGGAGGTCGTGAAGGCGATCATCCGCCGCGCCACGCCGCCCTGGGCCAGGAAGTTGCCGGCGAGGATGAAGAACGGGATCGCCATGATCGAGAAGTTCTCGATCCCGGTGAACAGCTTGAGCGCGACGCTCTCGATCGGCACCTGCGTCAGCGTGAACAGGAAGGTCAGCACCGTCAGGCCGAGCGCGATCGAGATCGGCATCCCGGTGAGCATCAGGGCGATGAGCAGCCCGAAGATGATCAGGCCGCTCATGCGGGGCCTCCCTCGCGGCCGAGCTGGATTGGGTCGATGCCCTCAACGGTCGGGACGCCGTCGACATGGGCGTGGTCGCGGCCGGGCAGGTGCCCGGTCGTCCAGTAGCCCCACGCGACCTGCAGGAAGCGGAAGCACATCAGGTAGGAGCCGAGGGGGATCGCGAGGTAGACGATCCAGACCGGGATCTCCATGTCGGGCGTCGTCTGATCCGTGTGGCCGATGCGCCAGACGAAGTTCGTGCCGAGGGTGCCGACGATCCCGGTGAACAGGGCGCCTGCCGCGAGGCTGACCAGGACCATGATCCGGCTCGCGCCCGGCGGCAGGCGGTTGACCAGCACGTCGACGCCGACGTGGATGCCGGTGCGCACGCCGTAGGCCGCGCCGAACTTCGCGACCCAGATAAACATGTAGATGCACAGTTCCTGCGACCAGCCGAAGTCGATCCGGTCAGTGTAGTCCTGCAATGCCGGAATGCCGGAGAGGAACCGGTGCACCACCGTGGCGAAGGTGATGACTGTCGCGGCCGCCATCAGCGTTCCGATCAGCACCTCTTCGAGCCGATCGAGCAGTTTCAGCAACATGGTCGGTCCGGGCGCTGCTGCGGCGGGATCAGTTGTTCGGCGCCGCCTCGGCTTCCTTGTTGAGCGCCGCGACCAGATCCTTGCCGACGCGGGAGGCCATCTCGCGCTGCACCGGCGCCAGCGCCTTGCGCCACGCGGCGTTCTCGGCCTCGCTCGGCGTGTAGACCTCGGTCTTGCCGGTGGCGCGGATGTCGGCGAGCGCCTTCTCGTTCTGCTTGTCGGCGATCTCGTGCTCGTAGGCGGTCGCGTCCTTGATGGCGCCCTCGAGCGTCGTGCGGACGTCGGCCGGCAGGCCGTCCCAGAAGCCCTTGTTCACGATGACCGCGTAGCCGATGTAGCCGTGGTAGGTCAGGGTGGCGTGCTTCTGCACCTCGTTGAGCTTCTGGGTCGTCACGTTCGACGGCGGGTTCTCCTGGCCGTCGACCACGCCGGTCTGCAGGGCCTGATAGAGTTCGGAGAAGGCCAGGACCTGCGGCAGCGCGCCGAGCTGCTTGAACTGCGCCTCCAGCACCTTCGAGGACTGGATCCGGAACTTCAGGCCCTTCACGTCCTCGGGGGCGTGCATGGGCTTGTTGGCGGTGAGGATCTTGAAGCCGTTGTCCCAGTAGCCGAGGCCCTTGATCCCCTTGGATCCGAGCTTCCTGAACAGGTCCTGGCCGATCGGTCCGTCCTGGACGCGCCGCAGCACCTGCTCGTTGGGGAAGATGTAGGGCAGGTCGAAGGCCTCGAACTCCTTCACGCCGAGGGGGCCGAACTTGCTCGTGGACGGCGCCAGCATCTGCACGGCGCCGAGCTGGAGCATCTCGACCTCTTCCTTGTCCTTGTAGAGCGTGCTGTTCGGGTAGATCTCGACCTTGACCGCGCCCTTGGTGCGCTCCTCGGCGAGCTGCTTGAACCGCTCGGCGCCCTGACCCTTGGGCGTGTCGGTGGTGACGACGTGGCTGAACTTGATGACGATCGGCGTCTGCGCCGCGGCCGGCGCGATGAAGGCGAGCGCACAGGCGAGCGCACCGAGAATCCGAGCCGTCATCGTGTCCTCCCAGACTGATTCCGCGTCGTTGCGCAGATTGAATTTTGGATAGACTTGCAGTTGGGCGCGGTGGCGACAAGCGCGAAAGTGCGACGCCCGGGGGTAGATGTCGCGCGCGGCGGCGGTTCTCTCCCTCGTCCGGGACGACGCGAGAGCCGGATCCAGCGGGATTACGCCTTGTCGCGCCCGCCGATGAAGGCCCGCACGGCCTCCCGGTGCTCGGGCGTGGCGGTGACGACGGCATAATGCGAGGAGATCAGGTCGAGGTTGGTGCGCAAATCGTTGCGCATCCCCTGGTAGACCGCGCGCTTGATCAGGCTCAGCGTCAGCGGCGGCGCCTTGGCGATCCTGCGCGCCAGAGCCGCGACGGCCGGCATCAGATCCGCGTCGGCGTGGACGCCGTTCACGAGGCCGATCCGCAGGGCCTCGTCGGCGTCGACGAAATCGCCGGTGAAGAACAGTTCCAGCGCCTTCGCGGTCCCGACGAGACGGGGCAGGAAATGGGCGCCGCCCGCACCCGGGACGAGGCCGACCCGCACGTAGGTCTCGGCGAAGCGGGCGCTCTGCGCGGCGTAGCGCAGGTCGCACATCAGGGCGAGGTCGAGGCCCGCGCCGGTCGCCACGCCGTTCAGGGCGGCGATCACCGGCTTGTCGAGATCCTCCAGCGTCAGCGGGATGCGCTGGATTCGCGCGTGGAGCTCGTCCTTGCGCCGCGCCGGCGGCTGGTCGAGGCGCTCGCCCATCTCGACGATGTCGCCGCCGCTGCAGAAGGCCGAGCCCGCCCCGGTCACCACCACGACGCGGATCGCCGCGTCGGTGCGGCAGCGCTGCAGGGCCGCCGTCCAGGCCTCGATCATCGGGAAGGTGAAGGCGTTCTTCCGCTCGGGCCGGTTCAGCGTGATGGTCGCCACCCCCTCCGCGACGGAGAACAGCAGGTCCTCGCCGGCGTCTCGGGTCTCGGTAGTCATCGGGCGGCCTCCAGGGGCGCGGTGTCGGGCTTGTCCGGCGCGTCGATCAGGGCGGCGATCTCCGCCGGGTCGAGCCCGGCCTCGGCCAGGACCTCGGCGGTGTGCTCGCCGTGCCGGGGGGCGTGGCGGCGGATCGCGAAGCGGCTGCCGCTGAACGAGACCGGCCGGCGCATGGTACGGTAGCGCCCCTCGCTCGGGTGCTCGGCGCTGCCGAAGAAGCCCACCGCCTTCAGGTGCGCGTCCTCCGGCAGGTCCTCCAGGCCGAGGACCGGCATGCACGGGATGCTCACCGAATCGCAGAACGCCACCCACTCGGCGGTTGTCCTGCGCGGCGCCTCCTCCTCCACCAGCGCGTAGAGGATCTCGATGTTCTCCACCCGCACGGCGAGCGGCGCGAAGCGCGGGTCGTCCACGAATTCGAGCCGGCCGGTATGGATGAAGAAGTCGCGCCAGTTCCGGTCGGAATAGGGCAGGATGCAGGCGTGGCCGTCCCGGGTCCGGTAGGGCTTGCGCCGCGGGCTCAGCACCCGGTTGAAGCCCGGCGGCCCCAGCGGCGGCTCGAAGGCGTAGCCGACCATGTGCTCGACGAAGTTGAACTCCACCATGGTCTCGAACATCGGAACCTCGACCGCCTGCCCGCCGCCGCCGGCCCGGCGCTCGTAGAGGGCCGCGAGGATCGCGCAGGCGATGGCCTGTCCGGCGATCTTGTCGCACAGCACGGTGGGCAGGTAGCCGGGCTGGCCGGTGGCGGCTGTCTGGAGGGCCGCCAGGCCCGAGCCCGCCTGGATCAGGTCGTCGTAGGCCGCCTTGTGGGCGTAGGGGCCGTCGGCCCCGAACCCGTAGGCGCCGCAGAAGACGATGTCGGGCCTGAGCGCGCGCACGCGATCGTAGCCGTAGCCCAGGCGCAGGATCGCGTCGGGCCGCATCGAGTGGACGAACACGTCGGCCGTGGCGATCAGCCGGTCCAGTGCCGCGCGCGCCGCAGCCCGCTTCAGATCGAGGCGGACGCTGCGCTTGTTGCGGTTGAGGTGCAGGAAGTTGCCGCCCATCCCGGCGCCCCGGGCCGGCCGGTAATGCCGGAAGGAATCGCCCTCCGGCGTCTCGATCTTGATCACGTCGGCGCCGAGATCGGCGAGGATATGCGTCGCCGAGGGCCCCATGATCACGCTCGTCAGGTCGACCACCCGCACGCCCGCGAGCGGCCCGGCCTTCTTCGTCTCGGCGGAGTGGTCCGGCACGCACTGATCTCCCATCTCAGCCGGCGCCGCCCCGGAGCCGGACCAGCATCGGCCAGAGGGCCGCGCCGCCGCCCGCGCAGACGGCGCGCCCGATCCGCTCCTGCCAGAGGGCGTCGGATCCGAACTCGTCGCGCCAGGACCAGAGCCGCCGCGTCGCGCGGTGGAGCGGGTGCTCCTGGGTGAAGCCCATGGCCCCGTGGATCTGGTGGCCGATCGCCGCGACGTGCCCCGCCGCCTCGCCGCAGCGCGCCTTGGCGATCGCGGTCGCGAGGACGAAGCGCGGGTCGCCCCAGCAGGCCGCCGCGAGATCGGCGGCCGCGGTCGCGGCCGCGACGTGGCCCGCGGCCTCGGCCAGCATGTGCTGGATCGCCTGGAACTTGGCGAGCGGCCGGCCGAATTGCTGCCGCTCCTGGGCGTGATCGAGGGCGGACCCGAGGCAGGTCTCCAGGGCGCCCACCATCTGCTGCGCCCGAACCCAGGCGCCGACGGATTCGACGGACGGCACGCCCGCCTCGGTCGCCCAGCCCGGCGCGGCCCGGATATCGTCGGCGGGGACGGTGCAGCCCGTGAGGTCGAGCGTGTCGCGCGGCTCGCCCGCGAGATTGTGGTGCGTGTCGCGGATCGTGCCGGGCGCGGCGATCCGCACGAGCTGCGGGACGCCGGCCGCGTCGACGGCGTCGAGGAGGAAAGCGGCGACCGAACCGCCCCAGGGCACCTGCGCGACCCGTCCGTCCAGGACGAAGCCCTTCGCCTGCGGCGCGATCCGCACGGGGCCGCCGCGCGGGACCAGCGACAGGGCGTCGGCGCTCGCGCCCCCGCCGGCCGCGGCCCAGAGCGCCGCGCCCGCGACGGTCTCGGGCAGCGGCAGGGGCAGGGCGGCCCGGCCGCAGCGCCGGATCAGCCGGGCGGCGGTGCCGGCCGCGAGGCCGAACCCGCCGTCCGCCTCGGGAACCAGCGCCAGCGGCAGGCCGCTCTCGGCGAGCGCCGTCCAGAGATCCGCGGGCCAGGCGGCCGCCCCCGCGGCGCCGTCGCAAGCCGTGCGCAGCGCCGGCGTGAGGTGCTGGGCGAGCAGGCGCTCGACCTGATCCAGGACGATCCCGGCGACCTCGTCGCCGGTCTCCTCCGCGGCGTGCTCGGTCCGGCTCATCGCAGCCCCAGCCCCCGGGCGATGACCCCGCGCAGGACCTCGCGGGTGCCGCCGCGCAGCGTGAAGGACGGCGCCCTCAGCGTGACGCCGCCCAAAGCCTCGCGGAAGGCGTCGCCCTGGGCCGCGAGGCTCGGCTCGACCGGCACCAGCCGCCGGGCGATCTCCGGCACCGCGCGCTCGAAGCCGTTACCGACGTCCTTGACCAGAGCCGCCTCGACGCTTGGCACGATGCCCCGGTCGAGCAGGCAGGCCACCGAGGCCGACATGCCCAGCAGCGCCGTGAGCTGCGCCACCAGCCGCCCGGTCTCGACCGCCTGGAACCGGTCCGGTTCCGGCCCGATCCGGTCGACGAGTTCGACGAGCAGCCGGTAATCCGACAGGAACCGGTCGGGCCCCGAGCGCTCGAAGGCGAGCTCCTCCGTGACGAGACCCCAGCCCGCGCCCTCCGCGCCGACCCGCATCGCGTCGTGCACGCGGTGATCGGTGAAGAACACCTCGTTGAACTCGTGATGGCCCGACAGGTCGAGGATCGGCCGCACCGTCACCCCCGGGGCCGCCATGTCGACGATGAACTGGGTCAGCCCGCCGTGCCGGTCCGGCCCGGGCTCGCCGGTCCGGACCAGGGCGAGCAGGTAGTCGACCTGATGGGCGTTCGTCGTCCAGATCTTGGAGCCGTTGATGACCCAGCCGTCGCCGTCGCGCACTGCCCGGGTTCGCACGGCGGCCAGGTCCGAGCCGGAATTCGGCTCGCTCATGCCGATGCCGAAGGCGCATTCCCCGCTGCAGATGCGCGGCAGGATCGCCCGCTTAGCCGCCTCGGTGCCGTGCCGCAGGATCTGCGGACCCGACTGGCGGTCAGCGATCCAGTGCGCGCCGCAGGGCGCACCGGCCGCCAGCATCTCCTCGGTGACGACGAAGCGGACGAGGCCGGATCGGGCGTGGCCGCCATAGGCCTCCGGCAGGGTCAGGCCGATGAAGCCCGCCGCGCCGGCGCGCCGGCTGAAGGCGGCGTCGAAGGTCGTCCACGAGGTCCGGTGCGGCACGAAATGGCCGTCCGCCCGTTCCGCGTCGAGGAAGGCTCGGACGGAGGCGCGCGCGGCCTCGGCCTCGGGCGGGAGCGGCTCGGCGCTGAAGCGGAAACTGTGCATCGGGGCTCCGTGAGCGGCGGGACGGGCGGCGCGGGATCCGCGCCGCTCAGCTGCCGTCGCGGCCCTCGAGGCCGGGGAAGAAGATCTCCTGCCAGTCGCCCGGCACCTTCCGCAGGAAGCCCTGCGTCGCCATCGCCTTGGCGAGGTTGACCATGCCCTTCGGCGCCACGTCGTAGACGATGGACCCGTCGGTCAGGATCGTCTCGCCCTGCGCGCGGTCGATCTGCACCTGCTCGGAGGCGAGGTAGATCGACGCCGCGCGCTTGGGGTCGCTGCGAATCAGCGCGACCGCGTCCTCCATCCCGGCGCGGATCGCCTGCGCGACCTTCGGATTCGCGTCGACGAAGCCCTGCTTGGCGTTCAGGGTGGCGGCGGTGATGTCGCCGCTGCCGATCAGGCCGGTCGAGGTCATGACCGTCCGGATCTTGGGATCGGCCTGCAGCACCTGCGTGAACGGCGGCGTCGCAAAGTAGCCGGCGATGCCCTGTCCGGCGCGCATCGCCGCGGTGGCGTCCGGATGGGGCAGGCTCACCATCAGCGCGTCGGCCTTGGCCGATCCGCCGAGCTGCTGGGCCGCCGCGACCCGCAGCAGGATCGCCTGGGGCGAGTTGAAGGCCGGGACCGCGATCTTGTCGCCGAAGGTGAAATCCTTCAGCGCGGCGACGCCGGGCTTGCCGGTGAACAGCGTGTAGACGACCGAGCTCAGGGCGGTGAGGCTCTTGATCTGCTGGCTCCCGCGGGTCTTGTCCCACGCGATCAGGGCGCCGGCCGAGCCGAGGGTGCCGAGCTCGACGCTGTCGGAGAGCAGCGCGTCGTTCATCGCGGTCGAGCCGCTGAACCGGGTCAGCGTCACGGTCAGCCCGTCGAGCCCGGCTTCCTTGGCGCGCTTGTCGAACAGCCCCTCGCTCTGCGCGATCATCACCGGCAGGTAGACGAGGCCGTATTGCAGGCCGATGCGGACGGAGGCCGCCTCGGCCCGCGCCGCCCCGCCGAAGGCCGGGAGCATCAGGGCGGCGGCGAGGAGGCGCGCGGCGACGGCCGCGTGGCGGATCGACATCGGCATTCCTCCCGAACAGGGCCGCGCTTGCCGCGCGGTCTCCCGGTGCCGGTCGGTCAGACGAGCCCGACACCGCGGGCGAGTAGGGCAGAGCGCGCACCCGGCTTCAACCGCCATCGCCCATCTGCTGAAGAATATCACATGTGTGATGGGGCGTGTCGTCGGTGCAGGCGCTATACTGCCGGCCGATGGCGCGCGGGCTCGCGCTGCTGCAGGGGAGACGCGCCGGCGATGCGCCGCGAGAACACCGGATTCGCGCAGGGGCGATCAGGGCCGGTACGAACCGTGCGGCCTCCGCGAGAGCCGGTCCGCGGGTTCCCGCATGGGTGAGGGCATCGGTGAGCGGGGCGCCGCGTGCACCGACCTGACGGTGGGGGCCGATCCCGCCGGCGCGGATCTGACCCTGGTGAAGTCCGCCGGACGGGTGCTCCAGATCCTGGAGCTGTTCGACGAGATCCAGCGCGAGGCCCGGGTCTCCGAGATCGCCGAGCGGCTGAACTTTCCGCAATCCTCGACCTCGGTGCTCCTGAAGAGCCTCGTCCGTCTCGGCTACCTCGATTACGACCCGGCGCGCCGCAGCTTCCTGCCGTCGCCCCGGGTCGCGCTCCTCGGCGCGTGGCTCGACAAGGGGCCGGTGCGCGACGGCAGCCTCGTGCGCATGCTCGAGCACCTCTCCGAGCGCACGGGCGGCACGGTGATCCTGGCCGCGCGCAACGCGATCTTCTCGCAATACGTCCACGTCCTGCAGGCGCGCACCGCCATGCGCTTCCACGTGCCGCCCGGGACGCGCCGCCTCGTCGTCTGGTCGGCGACCGGCACCGCGCTCCTCGCGGACAGCCAAGAGGCCGAGATCGGTCCGCTGGTCCGCCGGACGAACGCCGAGGCACCGGCCGAGCAGCCGCCGATCGCGCTCGCGGCCGTCCTGGCCAATCTGGCGCGGCTGCGGCGGAACGGGCACTTCTTCTCCCGCGGCCTCGTCACGCCGGGCGCCGGCTCGATCGCGGTCCCGCTGCCCAAGCGCATCGACAGCAAGGGCCGCCCGCTCGCGGTCGCGGTATCGGGCCTGCTCGACGCGCTCGAGCATCGGGAAGCGGAGATCGCCGCGACGATCCACGACGCGGTCGCGCGGTTCCTGCCCGAGGATCCCGCGCGGCTCTGAGGCCGGTCGCCGCCGAGCCCGCCGTCACCTCCGAAGCCCGCGCACGGCTGCAGATCGAGGATTGCGGGGCTGGAGCGCCCGGCGGCGCGCTAGTGAAGCTCGAGGCCCTGCAGCCTCGAACGCGATCCAGTGGAGACGTCATCATCGTGCCCGGCGCCCCATCCGCGCGCAGTTTTGAGCCGCCCGAGGCGCCGCCGCGTCCGACCCTCGCCGGGAACGCCGCCCTCGGCGTGACGCAGATCGTCCTGTGGGGTGGCACCTTCTTCCTCACCGCGGTCGTCTCGGACCCGATCGTCGCCGAGACCGGCTGGCCGCAGGCGATGGTGGTGGGCGCGCTCTCGCTCGCGATCTTCGTGTCGGGCCTGCCGGCACCCGTCGTCGGCCGCATGATCCGGCGTCACGGTGGGCGGCCGGTCCTGGTCGCCGGCGCCACGATCATCGCGGCCGGCCTCGTGCTGATGGCGGTCGCACAGTCTCTGCCGGTCTTCCTGCTCGCGTGGGTGATCGCCGGCCTCGGCATGTCGGCCGCGCTCTACGACCCGCTCTTCGCGGCGATCGGCCAAGCCTACGGCGCCGCCGCGCGCGGGGCGATGACGCAGATCGCGATCTCGTCGGGCTTCGCGGTCTCGCTCTGCTGGCCGGCCACGCGGTTCCTGGTCGATCATGTCGGCTGGCGCGGGGCCTGCCTCACCTACGCCATCCTGTCCGTCGCCCTCGTGGTCCCGCTCTTCGCCTGGGCCCTGCCGGCGCGGAGCCGGGCCGCGGTCGCGCCCACTGCTGCGCCCCGGCCCCACGAGCCGGCCGGCTCGACCGAGGCGGCGCGCCTGCCTGCGGAGCGCCTGCTCGCCGTGACCTTCACCATGGCGGCGATGATCATGACCGCCGCCTCGGTGCAGCTGCTCAACCTGCTGCAGACGCTGGGCGTCGGCGCGACCGCGGCGGTGGCCCTGACCGGCCTGATCGGTCCCGCCCAGGTCGGCGTGCGCGTCGTCGAACTCGCCTTCGGGCGCCGCGCCCACCCGGCCTGGTCCCTGCTCCTGTCGAGCGCCAGCGTCGGGTTGGGCCTGCTGCTTCTGGCGGTGCTGCCGTCCCTGGCCTGGCTCGCGATGCTGCTCTACGGCGCCGGCAACGGCATGCGCACCGTCGTGCGGGGGACGCTGCCGCTGGCGCTCTACGGACAGCGCGACTACGCGGCGGCGATGGGCCGGCTCGCCCGCCTCCCGCTCCTCGGCCAGGCGATCACCCCCCTGGCGTGCGGCTACATCGCCGAATGGTTCGGCCTGATGCCGCTGCTGGAGGTGATGCTGGCCGTGGCGGCAATCAATCTCGGCCTGTCCCTCTGGGTGTTCGGCTTCGCGATGCGACGCCCGAGCGCGCAGGCCTGATCGGAGCGGGAGCCTATCACGGGGTCCGCCGAGCGGGGTCGATGACCGGCGTCGTCGGACCCGCTTTTGCCAGATTGACAGATTGTCGGACGATATGCTCCATTCGGCTCGCGGATGAGATGCATCCGCGAGGAAGAGCCGAATCAATCGGCCGCCTGAAGGAAACGCCCGCATGGACGCAGAGATCTACAAGATCTACGCGATCAAGTACGCGCATCATCACCGCATGGCCCGCGAAAACTTCATCGGCGGGGACATCCACGACGGTCCGATGCCGATCGATTACTTCGTCTGGGTCGTCGTCGGCGGTGGCAGGACGATCGTCGTCGACACGGGCTTCGACCGGGCAATGGCGACGAAGCGGGGCCGTCACATCGTGCGGCCGGTCGAGGAGGGCTTGGCGCGGATCGGGGTGGACCCGCTGCGGGTCGAGGACGTCGTCCTGACCCACCTGCACTACGACCACGCCGGCAACCACGACCTGTTCCCGAACGCCCGCTTCCACGTCCAGAAGCGCGAGATGGCCTTCTGCACCGGCCGGTGCATGTGTCACCCGGAGATCCGCCACCCCTTCGCCGCAGAGGACGTGAAGGCGATGGTCGACCGCCTGTTCGAGGACCGCGTCCGCTTCCGCGAGACGACCGACACGCTCTGTCCGGGCATCACCCTCCACCGGGTCGGCGGGCATTCGGACGGCCTGCAGATCGTCCGGGTCCGCACCGCGCGCGGCTGGGTCGTGCTGGCCTCCGACGCCGCGCACTTCTTCGCGAATATCGGACGCCGGCTCGCCTACCCGATCGTCTACAACCTCGGCGACATGTTCGAGGGCTACCGGACAATCCGGCGTCTGGCCGAGTCCGAGGATCACATCGTCCCGGGCCACGATCCGCAGGTTCTCGCGATCTACCCGCCGGCGGCCGACGACGTCGCCGGCTGGATCGCGCGCGTCGACCTGCCCCCGACCGCTTCACCGACAACCTGACCGGAGGATCCCATGATCGTCGAGATGCGCGTCTACTACTGCGCCCCGACACGTCTGCCGGCGCTGCTGGAGCGGTTCCGCTCCACGACGCTCGGCTTCTTCCAGAAATACGGCATCGAGCAGGTCGGCTTCTGGACCACGCTCGTCGGTCCCGACAACCACGCGCTCACCTACCTGCTCAAGTGGGACGACATGGCCCAGCGCGAGGCCCGCTGGAACGCCTTCCAGGCCGATCCGGACTGGATCGCCGCCCGCGCCGAGACCGAGAAGGACCGGCCGATCGTCGCCCGGATCGAGAACACCTTCCTCACCCCCACGGACTTCTCCGCCCTGCGCTGACGGGGACGCGCGGCGGCGGGCCGCTCCGGTCGTCGACCAGAGGGACATTCACGGCATGGAACAGAGAACCATCGGCGTCATCGGCCTCGGCATGATGGGCGACCCCATGAGCCGGTGCCTCGCCAGGGCGGGGCACGCGCTCCGCCTGCTCGACGCGGACGCTGGCCGGACGGACGCGCTCACCCGGGACCTCGGCGCGCCGACGCTCACGCGGGAGAACGCGTCCGAACTCGACCTGCTGATCACGATGCTGCCGAACTCGGCGATCGTCGAGGCGGTCCTGCTCGACGAGGGCTGGGCCGACGCGCTCCCGGCCGGCGCCACCGTGATCGACATGAGCTCCTCGGAGCCGGTGCGGTCCCGCTCGCTCGGCGAGACGCTCGCCGGGAAGGGGCTCGGCTATCTCGACGCGCCGGTCTCGGGCGGCGTGCGGCGGGCCGTGGACGGCACGCTCGCGATTCTCGTCGGCGGCGCGGCGGATCTCCTCGCCCGCTGGCGGCCGGTTCTGGAGGCGATGGGCTCATCCGTCCTGCATATCGGCCCGGCGGGATCGGGCCACGCCGCCAAGGCGCTGAACAACTTCGTCTCCGCCGCGGGCCTGCTCGCCACCGTCGAAGCGCTCCACGTGGCGCAGCGCTTCGGCATCGCGCCGGAGGCCATGACCGACGTGCTCAACGCCTCCTCCGGGCGCAGCAACACCTCCGAGAACAAGGTCAAGCAGTTCATGCTCAGCGGCAGCTTCGCCTCGGGCTTCTCGCTGAAGCTGATGGACAAGGATCTCGGCATCGCCGGTGCTCTGGCGGACTCGGTCGACTACCCGCTCGGGTTCGGCCGGCACTGCATCGAGACCTGGCACGCCATCGCCGCCGAGGTCGGGCCCGCGGCCGACCACACCGAGATGTACCGCCTGCTGGCCGAGGGAGCCTGAGACCATGGCGCTCCCGGACCTGAGCCGCTTCTACATCGACGGCGCCTGGGTCGAGCCGGTCGCGGCCCGGCCGTTCCCGCTGATCGATCCCGCCACCGAGACGGCGTTCGGCACCCTCGCGCTCGGCAGCGCCGAGGACGTCGACCGGGCCGTCCGCGCGGCCCGCGCCGCCTTCCCGGCCTTCTCGGAGACGGCGCCCGCCGATCGCGTCGCGCTCCTGCGCCGGATCCTGGCGCTCTTCGAGGAGCGGTTCGAGACCTTCGCGGAGACGATCCGGCAGGAGATGGGCTCGCCCATCGGCTTCGCCCGCAAGGGGCAGGCTGCGCGCGGGCCGGCGCACCTCAACGCGCTCATCGAGGTGATGGAGCGCTTCGCCTTCGAGGAGGACCGCGGCACCACCCGGATCCGGCGCGAGCCCATCGGCGTCTGCGGCCTGATCACCCCCTGGAACTGGCCGATCAACCAGATCGTCGTGAAGATCGCCCCGGCGCTCGCGGCCGGCTGCACGATGGTGCTGAAGCCCAGCGAGTACTCGGCCGTCAGCGCGATGCTGTTCGCGCAGGTCCTCCACGACGCGGGCGTGCCGCCGGGCGTGTTCAACCTCGTGAACGGGGACGGCCCCGGCGTCGGCGCCGCGATCGCCGCGCATCCGGATATCGACATGGTCTCGTTCACCGGGTCGACCCGCGCCGGGATCGAGATCGCCCGGGCGGCGGCCCCGACCATCAAGCGCGTCGCGCAGGAACTCGGCGGCAAGTCCGCCAACATCCTGCTCGAGGACGTCGACTTCGATGAGGCGGTCCGGCGCGGCGTCGCGGCCTGCTGCATTAATTCCGGCCAGTCCTGCTCCATCCCGACGCGGATGCTCGTGCCCCGGGCCCGGATGGACGAGGCGGCCGCCATCGCGGCCGAGGCCGCGGCGGGTTTCCGGCTCGGCCCGACCGCCGATCCCGAGACGGATCTCGGCCCGGTGGTCAATCTCACCCAGTACGAGCGGGTCGTCGGGCTGATCCGCACCGGCATCGCGGAGGGCGCGCGGCTCGTCGCCGGCGGCCCGGAGCGGCCGGACCACCTCGACCGCGGCTTCTACGTCCGCCCGACAATCTTCGCCGACGTGACTCCCGACATGACCATCGCGCGCGAGGAGATCTTCGGCCCGGTCCTGTCGATCCTCGCCTACGACAGCGAGGACGACGCGGTCGCGATCGCCAACGGCTCGCGCTACGGGCTCGCCGCCTACGTGCAGGGGCGGGACCGCGACCGGGCGCGCGCCGTGGCGCGGCGGCTGGTCGGCGGGCAGGTCCACATCAACTACCCGCCCCCGGACTTCCACGCGCCCTTCGGCGGCTACCGCCAGTCCGGCAACGGCCGGGAATGGGGCGAGGCCGGCCTCCAGGAATACCTCGAGACCAAGGCGATGATCGGCTTCGGCCTCGACTGATCCGTCCCGCGCGATGCGGCCGGCGCCCGCCCGCGTCGGCCTCGACCAGGAGAACCAGATGTCCGACGAGAGCGAGCTGTTCGGCCAGGGTTTCGAGAACCGCAAGACCGTCCTCGGCGCCGCCCATGTCGAGAAGTCCTGGGCCAATGCCGACGCGTTCAACCGCCCGGTGCAGCGGCTGGTGACCGAGTATTGCTGGGGCGCGGTCTGGGGCGACGAGACGCTGCCGTTCAAGACCCGCAGCATGCTCAACATCGCGATGCTGACCGCGATGAACCAGCATCACGAGCTCGGTGTCCACGTCAAAGGCGCGCTCAACAACGGCGTGACCAAGGACGAGATCCGGGCCGTGCTGATGCAGGCGCTCGTCTATTGCGGCGCCCCGGCGGCTCTGGCCGCCTTCCGGACCGCCTCCGCGGCGATCGCCGCGTGGGACGCGGAGCAGGCCGGCGACCGCTGATTTCGCGAACGACCGCGCGGGCGCGAGCCCGCGCCCCGGACCGACGCAGTCGAGAAATTGCGCGGCAGACGAGCAGGGAGGGAGACGCCATGTCGGTCACGTCGGCAGCCTTGGCAACGGACGCGGCGGGCGCGCGCCCGGCCGCGTCCCAGTCGATCGAGGAGAAGCGGAAGAGCGCCATACGCGGCGCATTCTTCTCCGAATACATCGACATGTTCGACATCTACCTGCCGGTGGTCGCGCTGGCGCCGGTGATGTTCATGTTCCAGCCGAAGAACCTGTCGCCCCAGGTGGAGACGGTGCTGGCCTCGCTGGTGTTCATCACCACCCTTCTCGGCCGCCCGATCGGCGCCCTGATCTTCGGGCTCATCGCCGACAAGGTCGGGCGCCGCGCCGCCTCGATCTACTCGGTGGCGGGTTTCGGCGTGATCACGCTGCTGATCGGCCTGCTGCCGGGCTACGAGACGCTCGGTCTCGCCTCGTACATCCTGCTGGTGGTGCTGCGCTTCCTCGACGGGATCTTCCTCGGGGGCGGCTACACCGGCGCGATGCCGCTCGCCATCGAGTATTCCAAGAAGGACAAGCGCGGCTTCGTCGGCGGCCTGATCATCGCGGGCTTCCCGGCCGCCTATGTCAGCATCAACCTGATCACGATGCTGATGTTCTACCTGTTCCCGCTGGACGGGCCCGGGTCGCCCTACACGGTCTGGGGCTGGCGCATCCCCTTCATCGTCGGCGCGGCGCTCGCCGGCCTGCTCGCCCTCTACTACGTCCACAAGGTCTCGGAATCGGAAGTCTGGAAGAAGGAGGCCGCCGGCGGGGCGGTCCAGGCCGAGACCTCGCCCATGGCGGGACTGCTCTCCGGGAAGGCCGGGCGCGACCTCCTGCAGGTCCTGCTGCTGATGACCGGCTTCTGGATGACGCAGAACATCATCACGATCTACATGCCGACCGGCTTGCTGGTGAGGACCCTGCACCTCAACGGCTTCGCGCTGACCGCGACGCTGATGATCTGCTACACGATCCTGTTCTTCAGCTACATCGGCTCCGGATTGCTGGGGCAGGTCATCGGCCGCCGGCGCTTCTTCGTGATCGTCGGCCCGCTGATCGCGACCGTCGGCGCGTACATCCTCTACACGCTGACCGTCACGCCCGAGATGGCGTTCGGCACCCGCGTGCTGCTGGTCAGCCTCCTGGCGGTGATCGTGACCTCGCCCTGGGGCGTCATCGTCACCTACATCAACGAGCGCTTCGCCACCGATGTCCGCGCCACCGGCTTCGGCATCGGCTTCAGCCTCTCGGTGGTGATCCCGTCCTTCTACGCCTTCTACATGGACTGGCTGAGCGCGCTGATGCCGCTCGCGCTGACGCCCGTGGCCCTGCTGATCGTCGGCGGCCTGATCGGCACCGTGGGCGCGCTCATCGGGCCGGAGACCAGGGACGTCGATTTCGGCACCGGGCACTGAGCCGGACGCCGCGCGGAGGACGCAGCATGAACGGGAACCGGATCGGCTTCATCGGGCTCGGCAACATGGGCGGCCGCATGACGCGTCGCCTGACCGGGGCAGGGATCGACGTCGTCGGCTTCGACACCGACCGGGAGGCCGCTTCGCGCTGGGGCGCGACGGAAGCGGCCTCGATCGCCGCGGTCGTCGAGGCGGCCGACGTGATCCTGATGTCGCTGCCCGACAGCAAGGTGGTCGAGCGCGTCGTGCTGGGCGAGGGCGGCGTCCTCGCGAATTGCCAGGACGGGCAGATCGTCGTGGACCTCAGCACGGCGGCCGCCCGCTCGACGCGCCGCATCGCCGCGGCTCTGGCCGCGCGCGGCGTCGCCTACGTGGATGCGGGCATCTCCGGCGGCGCCGCCGCGGCCGAGAAAGGCACGCTGACCCTGATGGTCGGGGGCGATCCGGCCGTGATCGACCGGCTGGGCTGGGTCTTCGCGCCGATCGCCCGGAAGGTCGTCGTGATGGGCGGCTCCGGCGCCGGCCACACGACCAAGCTGCTCAACAACTTCCTGAACGCGGTCAGCCTCGCCGCCACCGCGGAGGTGATGGTCGCGGGCCGGAAGGCCGGGCTCGACCTGCACCGGCTCCTGGAGGTGCTGAACGCGTCGAGCGGCGTCAACTTCGCGACGCTGAACCGTTTCCCGAAGATCGTGGACGGCGACTACCTGGAAGGCGGCCTGACCGGCAAGCTGATGACCAAGGACGTCGTCCTCTACACCGATCTCCTGCACGAGCTCGGCGTCGCCTCGCTCAACGCGGCGGGCCCGATGGCGAGCTTCGGCCTCGCCACGGCGCTCGGCTACGGCGACGTCATCTCCAACCGCGTCGTCGACGCCATCGGCGACGTCTCCGGCGGCGTCCGGCTCCACGGCAACCGACACGAGAACTGAGAGGATACGATGCAGATCTTCCACGGTCGCGAGAACAGCGCGAGATCCGAGAGCCGCGGGCCGACCTTCACCGGGCAGGTCTGGGCCGACCCGGTCATGCCGTCGACGGGCGGCGTGATGATCAACAACGTCTTCTTCACGCCCGGCGCGCGGACCTTCTGGCACGCGCACGCGCAGGGCCAGATCCTGCAGGTGACCGCCGGCAAGGGCTGGATCTGCGTCGCGGGCCAGCAGGCGCAGCCGATCCGGGCGGGCGACACCGTCTGGATCCCCGCGGACGAGCGGCACTGGCACGGCGCGGCCGCCGACAGCTACCTGCTCCACACGGCGATCTCGCTCGGCAAGACCGACTGGCAGGACGAGGTGGTCGAGGCCGACTACGCCGGAGCCACGGCATGACCGGGACCGCGCCGAACCCGGAGACCCTTCAGCACACCGTGCAGCAGCAGCTCGGCTACTGGGACGCCGAGCAGGCGGCTCTGGCCGAGCTGTCTCCGGGCTTCCTCGACGCCTGGGCGCGGCTGGCGACGGTTCCGGTGCGCAAGAACCATCTCGGCGCCAAGGACCGCGCCCTGATCGCTCTCTCGGCCGCGACGGCCGCGACCCACCTCTACGCGCCCGGGACCCGCCGCCAGATCCGCAACGCCCTCGACGCGGGCGCGACGGTTGACGAGATCACGGAGGTGCTCGCGCTCACGGCGACGCTCGGCATCCACGCCTGCAACATCGGCGTGCCGCTGCTGCTGGAGGTGCTGGAGGAGGCCGGGCAGCGGAGCGGGCCGGAACCGCTGACGCCGCGGCAGGAGCAACTGAAGTCCGACTTCACCCGCGACCGGGGCTACTGGCACGCGTTCTGGGACGGTCTCCTCGAACTCGATCCCGACCTGTTCGAGGGCTATCTCGACTTCTCGGCCTGGCCCTGGCGCCACGGCGTCCTGACCCCGAAGATGAAGGAGTTCGTCTACTGTGCCTTCGACGCCGCGGCGACCCATCTCTACGTGCCGGGCCTGAAGATGCACATGAAGAACGCGCTCGGCTACGGCGCGACCAAGGAGGAGCTCATGGAGGTTCTCGAGATCGTCAGCCTGATCGGCATGCACGGCGCGGAGCTGGCCGCGCCCATCCTGCGCGACGAACTGGCGGCGCGACGTCGGGGCTGACGGACGCGCTCCGGGGCATGCCTTGCCACCCGACGGCGCGCCATGTCACCCGTTCGGCTCGTCAGTGATCCCCGAACACCGAGCGATGAACAAGATCAGGGCCATCCAGCCGGACACGCTCCGTCGAAAGGTCGAGGACGCGGTCCGCGAGGCCATCACCTCGGGCGTCTACGCCCCCGGCGAGCGGCTGATCGAGCGCGAATTGTGCGAGGGCCTCGGCGTCAGCCGCGCCTCCGTGCGCGAGGCCCTGCGCCGGCTCGAGGCCGAGAAGCTCGTCCACACGGTCCCGCATCGCGGCCCGGTCGTAGCCTCGATCTCGGTCGAGGAGGCGCGTCAGCTCTACGCGCTGCGGGCTGTCCTAGAAGGCTACGCAGCCCAAGAATTCGCCACCCAGGCTTCGGACGCTGCCATTGCAGAATTCGGGGCGGCGGCCCAGCATCTGCGCGAGGCAGCCGGCAGCGGCAACACGGACCACGTCCTGCGCGCGAAGGGTATTCTATACGATATCATGCTCAGCAATTGCCGAAACGATCTCGTCTGCGAGATTCTTCGCGGATTCTACTCCCGGATCAACCTGCTGCGTGCGACATCCCTGATGCATCCCGAGCGGCTGCCACACAGCCTCGCCGAGATCGATGCCCTCGTCGAGGCTTTTCAGGCCCGCGACGCGGCGAAAGCCGAGCACGTGGCGCGCCTCCATGTCATCAATGCGTGTGCAGTCGCCCTGAAGCAGCTCTCGGCGCGTACCCACCAGCAGACGCTCGATGCTGTGAGCTGAGCCTGATTTCTTCTGCCTCGCGAGCGTTATGCTATCCTGCATATGCGGAGGCAGGGTGATGCCGCTGTCGGCGCAGTACCCCAGTGTCCCGAGGCGGAAATTTCCAGCGCCTGCGACCGGTCTTGCCGGATCGTTCTTGATGGCGAAGCTAGTCGCGGCCATTGGGAGATCGCATCCGGTGGAAGCTCGAGCCTGATTCGGCGCAATATCTTCACGTGCGCGCTAAGGGACCTGGGCGAGCCCGCCCGATTTCTCAGCGCGTCACCCATAAAGCGGCCAGCCCGCTCTCGTGCAGGCTACGTTAGGCCGGCCGGATCACCATCGCGGCTGAACCGGACGTTCGGCTTAGCGCCCTTCCCGGTCGTATATCGGCCACCCGTTCAATCCCGTAAGCGGACATGAAGCGGCCAGTTAAGATGGCTGTCGCCGCTTGTTCCGTCGAAGGGCGAGCATGGTCGAAAGTGTATTAAATATCACCTGGGGTCATGGGAAGCACTTGCCAAAGGCGCCGAGGAGCTTCGGTGAGCCTTTGACGCGCAGCTTGCGCGAGAGCAGCAGGCCGGGAAGTCCGCGTTCCTTGCGTACGAACTGCAGCCACGCTTCGCTGTCTGCCTGAACGACGAGGTTGGCGGTGCCTTTGAGGCCATCCTCTATGGTGAGGTCACGGCGGCGCAAGGTGATGGTCACGTCGCGCTTCTCCGCTCCCGTGAAGCGGAAGTGGTAGACTGCATCCAATTCGCGGGCCTTGTTGCGTTGGAAGGTCAAGCGCATCCCGACGAGCAAGCTCGCGATGTCCTGCGGTCTGACGCCGTTTCCCACCCGCCTCACTGTCTTGGAAGGGTAACGCTTCCGGACGTGCTCCTCGGCATCCGAGCCCGGCACAACGTAGACGGGCTCCACCTTGGCTTGCAAAGGCTTGACGACGTCGCGGGCGAAGCCGACTCGGTCATCGAGGTAGGCCCCGATGACGTCTTCCCCCGCCGGGCAGGCGGCGATGCAGTAGGCGGCCTTGTAGTTCGCCCCGAAGGACAGGCTCTGCCATAAGGAGGCCTGCTCCGACCCGGCGAATTTATCGCGGACGGCCAGGCCGCTCTTGGCATCGGCGATGCCCTCGACCCAGTCGGTGAAGCCCCCCATGAATTCTCGGTAGTTGTGGGTCAGGCAGGCCGAGAAGTTGAAGTAGCCGTCCGGTTCGATGGCGCCGACCGGGCAGGCGGCGACGCACAGCTTGCACGAGAGGCACGGATTGTAGTCGATCGGTTTGGTCTCGGTCGTGACCTCCGCTGCCACGAGAACGGTCGCCAGGTTGATGAAGCTACCGAAGACCGGGTGAATGACGCTGCGGTGGATCCCCACCTGCCCAAGTCCCGCCGCGACCGCAACGGGCTTATGCGAGACGACCCAGATCCGGCCCGGGAAACGGTCCATCTCCATCGGGAAGCCGGCTGCCGGATGTAGGGCCGGGACGCCCTTGTTCTCCAATGCGGCCGCCACCCGGTGAGCGACCTCGTTGATTGCATGGGCGTTGCGGTGAAATTCCAGGTTCCCGATTGATCGCGCTGGCGAGCGGACGGCCTCGCGGTGTAGCCGTGTCACAAGGCTGATCAGCGTCCGCGCCTTGGGGAAAGCTTCAAGGATGTGAGGCTTCTCACCAGCGAGTTCCGGACGGTCGATGGAGACAAAGCCGACGTCGTCGGCGCCCGCCTCAAGGCAGAGTGTTCGTAGCCACTCCCGATCCAACGGGACCGGTACAGGAGGCGGTTCGTTTCGACGAACCCGAACGACGGTGGGGTGCTCTTCGAGTCGAGACATGCCGATCTCCTGAAGCCTATCCGCGCACATCGAGGCGAGGCCGCGCGAACGGGTCCGTCATTCTTGTTCGATCAGGCGGCGCATCGAATATCCGCCGCCAACCGCGTTGAATGTCCTGGGCCTATTCGCGAGGTGCGTTGCCTCGGGGTGCCTCAAAGCTTGGGTCACGCTTGAGGATGGCCGAAAGAATGCCCGCCCGACCCTCGCGGATATTTCGAACGAGATTGGCGGCCCTGCTTGGGAACTCGGATCCGAGGATGGTTGCCAGGGAAGGACCCTGAGCGGGCTGCGCCGCCGCCGCAGAGAACCATGACAGGGCCTTCGCCGTGTCGTCGTGCCAATGGAGAACCTCGAAGCCGGTTCGCTTCAAGGCATCCTGCGTGGCATCGGCACTGAACACGAAGCTCGTCGAGATATCCGATGCCCAAGGTACGGGGTAATGCAGTTCCCCTTCGCGCATCACCACGTCATAGATGGCCAGGCGGCCACCCGGCCGGAGTACGCGGTGCGCCTCCCCGTAGAGCCGGTCGCGATCCGAGATGTTCATCGCGACGTGCTGCAGGAACACGACGTCGAAAGCCTCGTCCGAGACGGGGAGGTCGAGGGCGCTCCCGAGCTTGAACGTCACGCGATCAGCCAAGCCGCATCGTTGGGCCAGGTAGGCCGCGGCCTCAACGAACTCCGGACTGAGGTCGATACCGACGACTTGGCACCCAAACGTCGCCGCCAGGTAGCGGGCGGGACCGCCGAGGCCGGATCCCAGATCCAGGACCTCCGTCTGCCCGTCGATGCCCGCAAGCCCCGCCAAGTCGGACGTAGCTGCGAGGCCGCGCGTGTGGAACTGGTCGAGCGGAGCAAGCTGCTCGACGGTCAGACGCTGCTCGCCTGGGGCGAGATCGGTTAGCAGTCCTATGATGCGCGCTGTCAGATTGGAGGGGCTGTAGTGCTCTCTGACGGCCTCGATGAGCGCATCCATGACCTTCTCCATTGACCATCGAGCCAGTTATGGTGCATACGCACCATAGAGCGAGTGGGCAGTTCGAACGATGCAGCGACGTGTAGCTGCGGCCGGGTCGGCGACGGTCTTACCCGTCTACTAGCTCGTAAGTCATGACAAAATGGTGTATATGCACCTTGTAGTCAAGCGGTTCTTCCAGCTTTGCCGGCAATGCCAAGTCGTCGGCCAACAGCAATGGGCACGAATGCGACGACGACCGTGCCCGCTGATGCAGCGGCGGACCGGTAGTGGCCTGTGCGGCCGGTCAGATCGTAATCTATCAGGCTTTCGCCACGGTGCCGTACAGGAACACTTGGACACAATGGCGAGCCCTCGCCGTAATCTCCTCATGAGACGGCAGCGCACGCTGTTTCATCATCGCCGCTCTCTGAGGCTCCATCGCCATCATTCCCCGAAGCATTCCCGCCGCCATGTCGGGATCTTCGATAGTGAGGACGCCTCGCTCGCATTGCTGGCCGAGATAGGCGGCCAGGACCCGCTGGGTCGCCACGATCGCATCCGTGAAGAAGCTGGTCGCGAGATCCGGGAAACGGTCGCTCTCGGCGATGACCAGCTTCTGGATCGCCACCGTGTCCGGCGACAGGGTGAGAAGGCCGTACTGCTCCATGATCCGGCCCAGCGCCGCGGCGACAGGCAACGCGTCCAGGGTGGCGGGATCGACCGCCAGCATGAACCGGGAGATGCGGTCCGTCACCGAACTCTCGAAGAGGCCGGCCTTGTTCGGCACGAGACGGTAGAGCGTCTTCTTCGACACGCCGGCCGACTGAGCGACGTCGTCCATGCTGGTGCCGGCAAAGCCGTTCGCCATGAAGGCCTGCCGCGCCGCTTCCGCAATGAGGCGGCAGGTCTCGTCGTCCGACCGGGTCGGCGGTCGGCCGCGGGAGCGGCGAGCGGGCTGGGCCTGCGGGTCCATCAGAAAAAAACTCGGCGGCTCGATTGACTCCGCAGACTATAGGAACCATTTTGGAAACTAGCAAGTTTCCTAATTGCCGGATCGATCACGAGGCCGGCATCCGCCTCACGAGGAGCAGCGGTCATGTCGAAGCATCAGGACGCATTCACCGTCGACCGCCAAGTCTCGCCGGACGAGGCGCTGGCCGATCCGAAACTGGTCGCCCAGGCCAACCAGCTGCATTCCCCCAAGAAGGCGAAGGGCGTGTTCCGTCGGCTGCTCCTGGTCGGCGCGAGCCTCGCGGCGCTCGCCGGCGGTTCGTACTACGGCTGGGATTACTGGACGGTCGGCCGCTTCAACGTCTCGACCGACGACGCTTACGTCCAGGCCGACAGCGTCACCGTCGCACCCAAGGTCTCGGGTTACCTCGGCGAGGTTCTCGTCGGCGACAACGAGGCCGTCAAGGCCGGCCAGGTCCTGACCCGGATCGACAACCGCGACTACCGCGTGTCGCTCGACCAAGCGAAGGCCGATGTCCTGGCCGCGCTGGCGACCATCGAGAGCAAAAAGGCCGCCATCGAGACCCAGCAGGCAGTCATCGAAGCCGCCAAGGCGACCGTGACCGTCAGCCAGGCCACGCAGGTCTTCGCCGAGCAGGAGAACAAGCGCTACGCCGACCTCGCCTCCACCGGCTACGGCTCCGTCCAAAACGCCCAGCAGGCGGCCTCCCGCATCGCCGCCTCCCGGGCGACTGTCCAGCGCGACGTCGCGGCGCTCGCCTCCGCGACCAAGCAGGTGGGCCAGCTCAAGGCCGAGCTCGCGCAGGCCGAGGCCGCCCTGGCTCGCGCCCGGGCCCTGGAGCACCAAGCGGAGCTCAACCTGTCCTACACGGAGGTCCGCGCCTCGGTGGACGGCGTCGTTGGCAACCGCACCCTGCGCGTCGGCCAGTACGTCAATGCTGGCACCCAGCTTATGTCGGTGGTCCCGACCGCGGCCGTCTACGTGGTGGCAAACTACAAGGAGACGCAGCTCACCGATGTCCGCCCGGGCCAGCGTGTCACGGTCGAGGTCGACATGTTCCCGGGCCGCACCTTCACCGGCCACGTCGACAGCCTGGCGCCTGCCAGCGGCCAGACCTTCGCGCTCCTGCCCCCGGACAACGCCACCGGCAACTTCACCAAGGTGGTGCAGCGCATCCCCGTGAGGATCACGCTGGACCCGGCCAGCGTCCGCACGGGCGACCTGCGGCCCGGAATGTCCGTCGAGCCGGTGATCGACACCAAGGCGCAGGCTCAGGGCCGCTCAGCCTTCGCGCAGGTCGAGTGAGGCATCGTCCCAGGAGGGTCGTCCCATGTCGAGCGTCCAGCAACCCGCCGCCTCCCAGCCGGCCCGCGCCAGCACCCGCGAGTGGATCGCGGTCTCGGCCAGCATGATCGGCGCATTCATGGCGATCCTGAACATCCAGATCACCAACGCCTCGCTCCTCGACATCGAGGGCGGCATCGGCACGGGTGTCGACAACGGCGCCTGGATCTCGACCTCGTACCTGATCGGCGAGATCATCGTAATCCCGCTCACCGACTACCTCAGCCGGGTCTTCTCCTTCCGCCGCTACATCCTGTTGAACAGCATCCTGTTCCCGCTCTTCTCCATCGCCTGCGCGTTCACCCACGACCTGGGCTCCATGATCGTGATGCGGGCCCTGCAGGGCTTCGCCGGCGGCATCCTGATCCCCATGGCCTTCACCATGGTGTTGACCAAGCTACCGAAGCCCCAGCAGCCCATCGGCCTGGCGCTGTTCGCCATCGCGGTGACCTTCGCCCCGGCCATCGGCCCGACCATCGGCGGCTACCTGACCGAGAACTACGGCTGGCAGACCATCTTCTACGTCAACGCCGTCCCGAGCGCCGTGATGGTGGTGGCCCTGGCCCTCACGCTCGACCCCTCGCCGATGCGGCTCGACCTCCTGAAGGAAGGTGACTGGGCCGGCGTCGTCACCATGGCCATCGGCCTGGCCGCCTTCCAGACGGTGCTGGAAGAGGGCAACAAGGATGACTGGTTCGCCTCGCCCTTCATCCTGCGGCTGGCCATCGTCGCCGCCGTGTTCCTGACGGCCTTCGTCGCCATCGAGCTGACGGTCGCGAAGCCCCTGATCAACCTGCGCCTCCTGAAGCAGCGCAACTTCGGCATCGGCGTCCTGGCGAACACGCTCGTCGGCTTCGCCCTGTTCGGCACCGTCTATATCCTGCCCCAGTACCTGGGCCAGGTGCAGCGCTACAACGCCGAGCAGACCGGCAACGTGCTGGCCTGGACAGGCCTGCCGCAACTCCTGCTCATCCCGCTCGTGCCCATGATGATGAAGCGCTGGGACGTTCGCTACGTCGCGTTCGTTGGCATCGCTATTTTCGCCGCGAGCTGTTTCATGAACATTCAGCTTTCCCTCGACAACTCGGGGGACCAGTTCTTCCTCCCGAACGTCGTGCGGGCCATCGGGCAGGCGCTCGTCCTGACCCCGATCAGCGCCATCACCACGGGCGGCATCGCTCCGAGCGAAGCCGGCGCGGCCTCCGGCCTGTCGAACATGATGCGCAACCTCGGCGGTGCCGTCGGTACGGCGACTTTGTCGACCGTCCTGACCAAGCGTGAGCAGTTCCACTCGAACATCATCGGGCAGTCGATCACGCTGACCCGAGACGAGGTCCGCACCCGGATCGAGCAGATGACCGACTACTTCATGGCCCACGGCATCGCGGATCGCGCTGTCGCCACTGCGAAGGCCGTCGGCCAGCTCGGGGCCGTCGTGAAGCGCCAGGCCCTGATCATGGGCTTCAGCGACACCTTCGCGGTGATCGGGGTCGTCTTGTCTGCCGCGGCGGTCGCGGTCTTGCTGGCACGAAAATCCGCAGCGGGTGCGGGCGCGGCCGGCGCGCATTGAGGCCGGCTAACGACCACCGGTCTCTGAAACCGACGTAGCCATATCTCTCGGACGTAGGAACACGCGGTGGACGCATCCCCCCACGACGGATCCGTGAAGTCGCGCAGGAGTGAGCCCATTGGACACCCCCGGCTGACCCTGGCGGCCTGCATCCTCGCGTCGAGCCTCGCCTTCGTGGACGGGTCGGTGGTGAATGTCGGCCTCCCGGCGCTGGGTCGGGATCTCGGTGGCGGCGCGGCAGGCCTGCAGTGGGTGATCAACGGCTACCTCCTGCCGCTCACCGCATTGCTCCTCCTGGGCGGGGCGCTCGGCGACCGGATCGGACGCCGCCGAACCCTGATCCTCGGGGCCCTCCTGTTCGCGGCCGCCTCGCTGGCCTGCGGCCTGGCACCGAACCTCGCGGTCCTCGTCGCCGCCCGGCTCGGACAGGGCGTCGGAGCCGCGCTCCTCCTGCCGAACAGCCTGGCCATCCTCAGCGACACGTTCACCGGAGAGGACCGGGGTCGCGCCGTGGGCACTTGGTCCGCCGCGGGTGCGGCGACAGCCGCCATCGGCCCGGTCTTCGGGGGCTGGCTGATCGACGGGATCGGCTGGCGGGCGATGTTCCTCGTCAACCTGCCACTCGCCTTCGGTGCCGCTTTCCTGGCCTGGCGATACGTCTCGGCCGACCGCGCCGCCGACGACGGGCACCTCGATATCGGCGGGGCGATTCTCGCGACCTTCGGGCTCGGCACGATGACCTGGGGCCTCATCGTCGGCTCGGGACAACCAGGCTTCGACTGGCAGGCTCTGACGCTTCTCGGCGTCGGCGCGGTGCTCCTCGTCGGCTTCGTCCTGTGGGAGCGGCGCCAGGATAACCGAGCCATGATGCCGCTCGTCCTGTTCAGTACGCGATCCTTCGCCGGCCTCACGTTGCTGACGCTCCTCCTCTACGGAGCGCTCGGACCCATGCTCGTCCTGTTGCCCTACATTCTGATCGAGGCTTCGGGGTATTCGAGCACGGCCGCCGGGGCGGCGCTCCTACCCTTGCCGCTCGTCATCGCCGTCGGCTCGCCGGTTCTCGGTGGTCTCGCCGGCCGCATCGGCTCCAGGCCCCTCCTGACAGCCGGCCCCCTGGTCGTGGCGGCCGGGTTCCTGCTGCTCCTGCGTATCGGCGAGCACACCGCGTACGTGTCGACAGTTCTGCCCGGCCTCGTGGTCGCGGCGCTCGGCATGGCCTGTGCCGTGGCGCCGCTCACGACTGCCGTGCTCGGGTCCGTCGACGAGCGCCACAGCGGCTCAGCCTCAGGGTTCAACAGCGCCGTCGCCCGCGCGGGCAGTCTCGTGGCCACGAGCCTGATCGGCGGCATCCTCGCCGCTCGTGGCCCAGCGTTGGTCAATGCCTTCCACGTCGCCATCGTCGCGAACGTCGTGGCCTGCATCGCCGCCAGTGCCGGGGGGCTGATGCTGGAGCGCCGGAAGGGCTGAAGTCCGACTGCATGAGCGTATCGACCGCCGCTCGGGCATGCATGATGGATCTGTCCAGACCTGATAGTGCGGTACGGCAGTCTAGGATCGGCCTTGACATTAAGGTGTATATGCACCAATTGAGCGTCATGACATCCCAGCACTGCCAGGACACGGTGGAGGAGATCCTCACGGAGATCGGAGGCACCTGCGTCCTCATGCGGACACGCCTGATCGCCCGCGTCGTCACGGCCATCCACGACGAGGCGCTTCAGTCGTTCGGCGTCGGTGCCGCGCAGTTCGTCCTTCTCGTCGTCATCGGCAAGCTGGGGCCGTCGAGCCGGGCGGAGATTGGGCGCTATCACCGCCAGGACCGGTCGACCCTATCCCGCAACCTCAAGGTCATCATGACCGAGGGATGGGTGGAAGAGGATCCGGCCCGCGCGCACGGCCGGGTCCGGCCGCTCGTACTGACCGATGCGGGAAAGGAGCTCCTGATCAAGGCGACGCCTGCTTGGCGAGAAGCGCAAGCACAGGCGAAGAAGGTGCTCGGCCAAGCCGGCACGGTCGCCGTGATGGACATCGCCAACAACATCCTGAGTAAGCCGGAGGCCGTCTGAGTTTTACTCGTAATGTTGCATATGCACCAATCGAGGAGGCAGAACCGTGACCCAACCTTCAACCCACCCGGACGCTGACGCACCGACGTTCAAGGAACACCGGATCAAAGGCCCACTGGGCGATCTCTATGCCCGCGACTATCCAGGGGATGCGCCGGCCTTCGTGCTCATGCACGGCTTCCCTGACAACCTGCAGATCTACGACGACCTGGTCCCCCATTTGGCGGCCGCCGGGCGTCGGGTGGTGACCTTCGATTTTCTGGGGTTTGGGCAGTCGGAGAAGCCCGCAGGAGCGCAGTACAGCTTCCGGCAGCAACTCGGTGACCTCGAAGCCGTCGTCGATCAACTCGGGTTGGAGCGGATCATCCCGGTCGCGCACGATTCCTCCGGTGCCGCGGCGCTGAACTACGCCCTCGCGCATCCCGACCGGACCGCCGCCCTCGTCATCCTCAACGCCGCCTTCGCCGCATCGCCGGCCGCGCGATGGCCCGAGCTCATCACCCTTTTCGCGACGCCGAGCCTCGCGGCGCTGTCAGGCGCCCTCATCCAGAGCCCGGAGCAGTTCGGATGGGTCGTGAACTTCCAGCGCGAGGCTTTCAAGCAGCGCCTCGCGGACAAGCACAAGGCGCACTACGAAGCCTTCCTCGGCCCGGTCATCGACAAAAACTTCCGCGTGGATGGCGCGGGACCGGCCTTCGTGCAGATGACCGCGCAGTTCTTCGATGAGATGGAGCGCAACGCGGCGCGCATCCCCGAGCTGTCCGAGCTCGACATCCCGGCGAAGGTCATCTGGGGTGACAACGATCCTTACTTCAGCGCGGATCACGCGCGTGAGTACACCTCCTACTTCAGGAACGCTTCCCTCCGCCTGCTACCGGCCGGTCACTGGCTGCAGCTCGACGAGCCAGGCCTTGTGGCCGCGGAGATGCTGTCATGAACCGCCTCTTCGCTCGCCCGGTCACTTGGGATCTCTCTGGTCGAGGTCTCGGGCTCCTCGCCCTCGCCACCCTGGCGGCCCTGCCTAACACCTCCCACGCCCAGGGGGTGACCCCACCGGAAACGGCGGCGTCGCGGGCTCCGGCGCCCGTTCCGACGACGAAGGTCCTCGCCATCGGCAGCTTCACCGCGAAGGCCACCCCAGCGGACTGGCAGAAGGTGCTGCCCGACGAGGTGCGCGCGACCGTGCTCCTCTACCTCGATGGCAAGATCGACCAGTGGTTCGTGAAGCAGGACCAGAGCGGGGTCGTGTTCCTCATGAACGTCAACGGCGCCAGTGAGGCCAGGGCGCTCCTGGAAAAACTCCCGTTCGGCCCGGCAGGACTGATGGAGTTTCAGCTCATCCCGCTCGGCCCAATCAGCCCGCTCCGCATGCTTCTGAACAATCCGGCCAAGTGAACGACCGACTTGGCCCTTCGCCCGAACAGGAGAGCACCATGGACTTCGTCGAGACGCTCACGCAGCGCAACAAAGCCTTCGCCGAGCGGACGTTCGCCTCGGGCCTCAAGATGTTGCCGTCTGAGAAGACCATCATCGTCGGCTGCGTCGACCCGCGGGTCGATCCCGTGGATGTCTTTGACCTCGCGCCCGGTGAGGCCGTCGTCATCCGCAACGTCGCCGGCCGCGTCGACATGACGACGCTTCAGACGATGGCGATCCTCAGGAGGGTCGCCCAGGGCGCGGGCAAGGACATCGGCGAGGGCTGGAACCTGATCGTCCTCCACCACACCGACTGCGGCATCAATATCGGGTACCGGCTCGTGCCTGACTTGATCGCCGAGTACCTGCGCGTGGACGAGGCCGCCCTCGAAGGCCTGGCCATCACGGATCCGTACAAGGCGGTGGCCGTGGACGTGGCCGCGGTGAAGGCCAACCCTCGGCTGCCCGCCGGCCTCGTCGTCACGGGTGTCGTCTACGACGTCGCGACCGGCCGCGTGGACACGGTCGTGCCGCCGAGCCGGCTCCGCCCGGACGCCGACGCCTGAGCGTCACTCCCCCAAGGATGCCCGCGTCCATGCAGGGGCGCGATCACCGCTGACGTGAACGCCTCTCAGCAATCGAGGTGCGGCGCGCGGTTCCGGTCATGGACGCAGAAGGATGCCAACGATGCCACGCAAGATCTTGATCACGGGCGCCACCGGGGACACCGGCCGTGCCGCCGTGAGGTCGTCCATCGACCTTGGTCTCGACGTCAGGGCGATGGTTCACAAGCAGGACGCCCGTTCCGAGGCGCTTGAGAAGCTAGGCGCCGAGGTCGTCGTCGGCGACCTGCAGGAGATCGATACCGTCCGCACCGCCATGGAGGGGGTCGACGCGGCCTACTTCGTCTGGCCGGTCGCCCCAGGCCTTCTAAGTGCCGCCGTCAACTTCGCCCAGGCCGCCAAGGAGGCGGGGGTCGAGACCATCGTCAACCTCTCGCAGCGCTCTGCCGACCGCCACTCGAAGAGCGAGTCCTGCCGGGACACCTTCATCGCCGAACAGGTCTTCGACTGGTCCGGCGTCCCGGTGATCCACCTGCGGCCGACCTACTTCCTCGAATGGCTGCTCTATCCGTGGCAGCTCCCGTACCTGAGGCAGGGCGTGCTGCGCATGCCGGTGGGGAAAGGGCGGCACTCGCCGATCGCCGCCGACGACCAGGGTCGCGTCATCGCGGCGCTCCTGAAGGATCCCGCGGCCCACATCGGCAAAACCATCCCGCTCTCGGGTCCCGTCGAGATGGACCACGAGCAGATGGCTGCCGAGCTGTCCGAGGCGCTCGGACGCAAGATCATCTTCCAGGATCTGCCAGTCGACGAATACTGCGCCTCGCTCGCCGCGATGGGCGTGCCTGCGTACATCGTCCAGCATTTCGGCGGCGCGATGGAAGAGTACCAGCACGGAGCGATGTCCGGAGCGGACAACAATGTCGAGCTTCTGACGGGCAAGCGTTCGATGACGGTCGGCGAGTTCGCTCGTGCTCACGCCGACGTGTTGAACGCGGTCTAAGCGGATCGAAGCATCCCACTGTGTTGAGCCGCCCGGATCGTTTCTCGAAGAATTCGGTGTCGCAGGTTCCTGCCGCGCTCACCCAAACTCCGGCATGACATTGGCTTGCCTTGGCACTTACCCCGCGATGGAGATCATCGGTGACCGTTTATCTTCTGGCGTTGCTCGTCGGTATCATCGCGGGCCTGCGCGCCTTCACGGCCCCAGCGGTCGTGAGTTGGGCTGCGGCCTTGGGTTGGCTCAACCTCGACGGGTCGTGGCTCGCCTTCCTAGGCTACCGGTTCACGCCTTTCGTGTTCACGGTGCTCGCTCTGGTCGAGCTCGTCACCGACCAATTGCCAAGCACCCCGAGCCGCAAGGTCCCGATGCAGTTTGCCCCGCGACTCCTCAGCGGAGCCCTGAGCGGGGCTGCCGTCGGTGTTTCGTCCGGCCAGCTCGCCGGTGGCCTCCTGGCAGGCGTCGTCGGCGCCGTGGTAGGCACTCTCGGGGGCGCCGAGGCACGCGGACGCCTCGCGGCTTCCTTCGGCAAGGACCGACCGGCGGCGCTCATCGAGGACGCCGTCGCGATCCTCGCCGGCGCGCTCGTGCTGGGGGCACTGGGATGAGCCAACGCTTCGACGCCATCGTGATCGGCGCGGGCCAGGCCGGTCCGGCCTTGGCTGGGCGCCTCACCGCCGCGGGCCAGCGCGTCGCGGTGATCGAGCGCAAACTCTTCGGCGGCACCTGCGTGAACACAGGCTGCATGCCGACCAAGACCCTCGTCGCCAGCGCTTACGCCGCCCACCTCGCGCGGCGGGCCGCGGATTACGGTGTCGTGCTACAGGGTGGCGTCGGCATCGATGCCAAGGCAGTCGCCGCGCGCCAGCAGGGTGTCTCGGCCCGGGCAAGGGCTAATGTCGAGGCTTGGCTGCGCGGCATGACCGGCTGCACCGTCCTCACCGGACATGCCCACTTCGTGTCGGCGCACGCGGTGGCGGTTGAGGACGAGATCCTGGAGGCCGAGCGGATCTTCATCAACGTGGGCGGCCGCGCGCGCGTGCCCGAGCTGCCTGGCATCGACGCGGTGCCGTTCCTGACCAACACCTCGCTGCTGCAGCTCGACATCGTTCCCGAGCACCTCGTGGTGGTCGGCGGCAGCTACATCGGGCTGGAGTTCGCGCAAGCCTACCGCCGGTTTGGGAGCAAGGTCACCGTCGTGGAGATGGGGCCGCGGTTGATTGGTCGTGAGGACCCGGACATCTCCGAGTCGGTCGCCGGCATCCTAAGCGACGAGGACATCGCTCTGAGGCTGAACGCCGAGTGCATCAGGTTCGAGCTTCATGCCGACGGTGTCGTTGTCGGGGTGAACTGCAACGAGGGCGAGCCGGAGATAGTGGGCACTCACGTGCTGCTGGCGGTGGGCCGCCGGCCCAACACCGACGACCTTGGCTTGGAGGCGGCCGGCATCGCCGTGGACGCGCGCGGCTACATCACCGTCGACGACGCCCTTCAGACCAGCGTGCTGGGCGTCTACGCGCTCGGCGATTGCAATGGGCGAGGCGCCTTCACCCACACCGCCTACAACGACTTCGAGATCGTGGCCGCCAATCTCCTCGACGGGGCGAGCCGCCGGGTCAGCGAGCGGGTCCCCGGTTACGCCCTCTACATCGACCCGCCGCTGGGACGCGTGGGGATGAGCGAGGCGGAGGTGCGCGCGAGCGGCCGCCCGGCTTTGATGGGCACCCGGTCGATGACCCGGGTGGGTCGGGCTGTGGAGAAGGGCGAGACCAAGGGCTTCATGAAGGTGCTGGTGGATGCCGAGAGCCAAGCCATCCTGGGCGCGGCGATCCTGGGCACCGGCGGTGACGAGGCGGTCCACGGCATCCTCGACATGATGAACGTGGGCGCGACCGCGCCGACCCTGCAATGGGCGGTCCCGATCCATCCCACCGTCTCCGAACTGATCCCGACCGTGCTCGGAGATCTCAAGCCACTGCCGTCGAGCCGTGGCTGACCGAACGGATTGACCGAGAGCTCGTGATGGAAGGCTCGGTGGCCACGAAGCCGCCAACCCGACAGGTGAGCCTGCACTTGGCAGCGACACGACATGCCTGACGCCAGTTCTTACACCGGGGAGCCGGACGTGCTGTTCTCCGAGATCATTCTACAGAACAATCGCGCCGACCCGTACCCTCTCTACGCGCGGTTGAGGGAGATCCCGGTCTCGCGACAGCGCGATGGCAGCTACGTCGTGAGCTCGCACGCTGCGATCCGAAGCCTGATCTTCGACCCGCGTCTCAGCTCCGAGGACCTGCCGCCGTCGCGACGACCTCACACCGGAAACCCGCTGAGAGACTGGTTCCTCAACCCGATCAAGAACCGGATCGTCACCGCGCATCGCCCGCTGATCTTCCGCGACCCTCCGGACCACGACACCTTAAGACGCTTCGTGATGCGCCAATTCATGGTGGGGCGGGTGAACGCGCTGCGTGAAGGCATCGTGCGCGAGGTCGATAGGCTCATCGACGCATGTCGTGGCCGCGACAGGATCTGCTTGGTGGATGACTTCTCCTACCCGCTCCCGGTCACGGTGATCTGCGAGCTTCTCGGCGTGCCGCAGGCGGACGAGCCGCGGTTCCAAGTCTGGGCGACGCAACTTGCCACCGCCATAGAGCCGGACGCCCGCTACGACGAGGGGGGCCGCCACAGGACCGTGGCGGCCTTCGACGAGATCTCCGCCTACATGCGCGACCTGATCCGCGAGAAGCGGCGGCGCCCGGCCGACGACATGCTGAGCGGCCTTGCCGCCCCGGCCTCCGCCGGAGGCAAGCGGATGGGCGACTTCGACCTGATCGCCACCGCCGTCCTGCTGCTCGTGGCGGGCCACGAGACCACGGTGAACCTCATCACTAATGGGATGCTCCAGCTTCTGCGCCATCCGCACGAGTTGGAGCGGCTGCGCGCCGACCCCGAGCGGGCGCCGCGGCTGATCGAGGAATTGCTGCGCTTCGATCCGCCGGTGCACTTCCGGACCCGAAAGGCGCTTGGGGCTATCGAGATCGCCGGCGAGACCATCCCGAAAGGCGCACCGGTGATCCTGGTCTTCGCCGCCGGCAACCGCGACCCCGCTCGCTTTCCCGAACCCAACCGCTTCGACCCCGACCGTGAGGATAACCAGCACTTCGGCTTCGGTGGCGGCCTGCATTACTGCATCGGTGCGCCGCTCGCGCGGATCGAGGCCGAGATCGCCCTCGTCGCACTGAGCCGCAGGCTCGTGTCCCCACGCCTTCTCCAGAACCCGCCGCCCTACCGGCCAGGCGCCTCACTGCGGGGCCCTCAGCAACTCGGGATTGCCATCGACGGAATCCAATGAGTCTTGCCGCTACGCTGTCGTGAGCGGTCTGGATTAATGACAATTTGATCGTAGCTGTCGGCCACATACCTCAGGACTGAGCGTCCGCTTCGCCGGCTCTGATATCCGTAAGCGGACGTGCCGCTTACGGCCAGACTACGTCACGCCATTTCGCCAGCACGCGCGGGAACGGACGTTCGGCTTGGCGCCCGATTCGGTCGTTGAGCGAGCGAGCCATGCGACCCGGAAGCGGACATCAAAATGATGCCGGACAGGCGAGCGATGCTCGCTCAATGACTGCGACCCAATCGATCGTTGTGTTAATGCCGTGCCCGCATAGGTCCGGATCCGACATCTCTGAACATAAGTCGTTGTAAAAATCTAGACGTTGACAAGTTATGCCTGATTTCCTTCTCAAGTTTTGCAGGATAGTATTTGATTTTCCGGCGCAGGTGCCGTCCGATGACTAGAGCCGGCCATCGAACAACTCGTAGATGCCGCCAAACCCGACGCAGGCGTCATTATCTTCGCCGCCGTCCTCGGTGCAACGCTGCTGCCGGCGTCAGACAGCTGGCCCGCCGAGGCCTGCCTCGCGCGGGCGCTCAAGGAGGGGCAATGATGAAACCTAGGACGGCATCGGAGCAAGCGGACGTCCCGGGGCATGTATATGAAACATCATTTAAGAATCACGCACCATTTCTCAATCCGGAATGACCAAATAGACCAGCACGCCGAGCATCATCATGGCGAATCGGAAGGCCGATTCCTGACCGTTCCATGTCTTGGACATCCACATACCGAACCACTCACCGCCAATGCCCAGGAACCCACCCTGCCAGATCATGAATCCGATGCTGAGCCCGACGATGGCCGGCGTTTTGGCGCGCGCGAAACGGGGACCGGCCGCCGTCAGGTGCCGGAGCATCTGGATCGCGCCGAGCCATAGGAGCAGTGCGGCCAGAGTCTCCCCCAACACAATCAGGATGAAGGCAAACCATTGCAGCTCAGGATTGATGATAGCTCGATTGCGGACGCTAGGGTCCGGCGAAATGGTGTCCATCGACAGGACATGCTGCAAGAATGCCAGATTCAGATTTGGGTCTACGATGTTCCCCAGTGCCACCAGGCTGCATGTCAGGGCGATCGAGGCCACCAGGGCAATTTTCGACAGGCGCAACCACATGCCTGAGCCTCCAATGGCGGAATATGCTCGCGGCTTCGGGTTTCGCGGCCGCAAGCTCAGGGCGAAGCCTTCGGCGCAGGAGGCGGGCGAGCCGGTATCGGACACCTGCGGAGTGCCTTATCTAGCCCTTTGTCGCGGGTGCTGGCGGTACGGGGAGAATAATCTCGGCGGCGACCTTCCAGTCCGTCCCGATGCGCAGCCAATTGATGATCATCAGAAAGGGTCTGGGCGTTCCGTCCTGTCCCGCGTACGAAACGGTGATGTTCATCGGCACGTAAGACTCCGCGACGTCGTGCGTCAGTCCGACCACCTTGAGCTTCGAATAGTCGGGCTCGAGCACGACCGGACCGGAGCTGCCGATGTCATGCAGCTTTTGATCGATTGCCTCGTTGCCCCAATAGCCAGCCCAGTTTCCCTCGGCCGGGTTCGCGCTCTTCGCCACCAACAGGGTTGTCGGCGATTGCCAGAACATATCATGCAAAGCTTTGAAATCGTGCTTGTTGGCCAGTTCCATCAGCCGATTGAACTGCGCCCTGATCGCACCGACGCTCGCGGAATCCAGAGGCTCCGCCTGGGCGGCCGATGCTCCCGCGGCAGCCGCGGTGAAAAGAACCGCGGCGGTGAAGCTGGCAAGACAGCGCTTAGACATGCCGTAATTTCCTTCCCCATTTCGAGCCTGTCGGCCGGACAGCCGAACGACGCATCATTCCTGCGGCGCGGTCCCGCAGCCCCGAGACGCCAAGGCTCGCCGGCCGAACCCTGATCAGGCGGTCTTAGCTTGCACAGTCCCGCAGCAAGGCCGTGATCTTCGCATCTAGATCGCGGGCAACGGCGAGAGCTTCCGTGTTGCCATAGGGCAGCAGATAGCTCTCCATCCTGTCATAGGAGAGGTGCACGCCATCGGGCCGTTCATCGACAAGGATCGTGACCGGAGCATAGGACCCCGCGTCGGGCACGTGCTTGACCATCTCTTTCATGATGAGGGGATTGCCCATCAGAAAACGCACGCTCTTGGGTGCGTCGGACTTGGATTCGCGTCGCAGAACGGCACCCAGGTCGAATTCCGCAAAGAGCATGAAACCCGTGCGGCCGAGCCCACGCTGCACAACGCGCTCGAAATCCGAGGCGGAGGTTGCAGCCTGCGACGCCCGAACGAATTGGTTCCAGTCCGGCTGGCCGACCGCGGATTTGAGCGCCGTCACGACAGCGTCGAACGGTCTGGAGCTCAGAATTTTAAACCGCTCGACGGCAATTTTATCCACATTCATTATCGCCTCCGCACGAAATACATTCGATGGATCGCGTGCGTTCATGACGGAACGTCAGAACGATCACGCAATCGCCGGCACGTTATCCAGGCGGCACATCTCTCGGCAGGCGCAGCCGCTCCCGACGCGGACGGACCGGGAGCGGCCCTGTTACTTGGCGAGCGTGGCCTTCTCGATCGCCGCGGCGACTTCGTTCGCGTGAACGACGAGCGAGGCATGGCTGCCGGCGACTTCCGTCGTCTGGGCCGTCATAGCGGCGGCAAACAGTTTCTGGACTTCCGGTGCGATCACCTTGTCCTTCGTGCTGATCACGTAGAACGTCGGCTTGTGGTGCCAAGCGGCCGCATCGACCGGCGCTTCGAACGCCGTGTGGCTCAACGGAAGCTGATGGTTCGCCAGCGACTGGGCGATCTGCGGGGGAAGGTCGGCCGCGACCGCTGAGGGGAAGACTTTGGGATCGATGTAGAGATTGCCTTTGTCGTCGGGATGTATCGCCGCGGCACCTTCCGTGACCGGACCGCTCTTGGCGAGGTCCGCCAGCGATTGGCCCACGTCCGGCGCGAAGGCGGAAACGTAGACGAGCGCCGAGACCTTGGGATCGTTCCCGGCCTGCGTGATGACGACGCCACCCCAGGAATGGCCGACGAGAACCGTCTTGCCTCTCTGCTTTGCCAGCGCCTGCGCGGTGGCCTCGACATCGGCGGCAAGAGAGGTCAGCGGATTTTCAACGCGCGTGACGGTGTAGCCTTTTTTCGTGAGGATATCGGCGACGGGCTTCCAGCTCGATGCGTCGACAAACGCGCCATGGACAAGGACAATATTGTGAGCCGCGCCCTCGGGCAGCTCGGTGGCGTGCGCAGCGGCCAATGTCGTTGCAGACATCAGGGCTGCGGCTAGGGGCAGAACAACACTTTGCATAACAACTCCTGCCGACGGGCGGATAACGCGAGGTCGCGGTTGTTTAGGCGCTGCGAATTATCCGCGTCCTGAACCTTGCGTCAGGAACGATGGACGATGGCACGATGCGTCAACGCCCTCTGCACGACCTAATATGACTATCCCTTGACCGGTAGAGCTTGATCGTCCGCGTGTTGTGTCCGATCGTCCGGGACCTTATCGTCGCCATGATGGACGTCCTCGCCGAAGTACTCGACCGCGTGCGCCTGGGTGGGACGCTGCTGTTCCATTTCGAGCTCGGCCATCCCTGGAACCTGGCCCTCCCGCAACGCCCGTACGCGCTGTTCCATTACGTCAGCCATGGCTCGGCGACGCTCGCGCTTGATCAGGAGCGAGAATTCCACATGAGCGCGGGCGACCTTGTTGTCATCTCGCGCGGCGAGCCCCACGAATTCTACTCGGATCGCCGAGCAGAACCGTTCTCGGTCATCGATCTCGATCGGTCGTCCGCGCATCACGGCATTGTTCGCCATGGCGGCAGCGCCCCGCCCTGCTCCACGATGATCTGCGGCAAGTTCACCGTGGCACAGCCATCGCGGAGCAGCCTGTTGGAATTGCTTCCGCCCGTCCTCCACCTCAAATCGGCGGAGGACGGTGCGTGGCTCGAGCAGATCCTGCGGCGCATGGTGCGTGAGTCGGCGGAGCCGCGTCCCGGCCAGGACGTGGTCCTTTCACGATTGACGGAGGTCCTCTTCGTCGAGGTGCTGCGAAGCTGGTCGACATCGCTGCGTCCCGGCGAAGGCGGCTGGCTTGGGGCGATCACGGACCCACATATCGGACCGGCGCTTCGATTGATCCACAAGCGCTTGGATCGGTCTTGGACACTGGACGAGCTGGGGCAACAGGTCGGGCTTGGTCGCTCGGCGTTCTCGGCTCGCTTTACCAAGCTCGTCGGTCAGTCGATGTACCGCTACCTGATCGCGCGCCGGATGTCGGAGGCTGCTTTCCTGCTCGAGACGAGTGACCAGGGGATTGCACGCATTGCGACCGGCGTCGGCTACGAGTCCGTCGCCGCGTTCTCAAAGCTTTTTCACCGGCATCATGGTCTGTCGCCCGGCCGTTACAGAGCGACCCGCCACCTCAGAGGGGACGCGCAGCAGGAGAACGGCCTGTAACGCTGGTCTTTCGATCAGCCGAAGTCCGGGCCATGCGGAGCGGGCCGGTCCCATATCGGCGGCGCTTCCCCGGAGAGGTGGAGCGCCCGGCGTAACGAGAGCCACGACCGGCTTGCCCGGATGACCCGATCCACCTCGGTCACCAGCGCCACCGGCGTCGGGCCGGAGGCAAGCTGCGGTCAGATCCGCGTCAGCCGCGAGGCCAGATACCCGAGCGCCGGCGCGGAGGCGACAGCGCGCACCAGCTGCCTGGCGGCTGTGGGGGTCTCCGCCGCGCGCCAGAGCCATCCGGCCAGAGCGATTGGGACGGACGACCTGCGCGAGAACGATCGCTGGAAGCGTTCGGCCGGCTCACCGCGCGCGATCGCATCGGCCGCGGCCAAACCGCTGCACAGCGCGATGGCGATCCCTTCGCCCGCGAGCGACGGGATGACCCCGGCCTGATCCCCGATCCGGTAGAGGTTCGCGGGTCCCGCACCCGCGCGCCAGCCGTAGGGTACGTTCGCGACCGCTTGGGCGCGCCCGAGCGTTGCCGCGGCCAAGCGCAGACCGAGGGCGGGCGATTCCTCCGCGACAGCCTGGAGGAGCCGATCCGGTCCGCCGTCGACCTCGCTGAGGCGGCTTTGTCGGACGGCGAGGCAGAGGTTGGCACGGCCGTCCTCCTGGATGACCAATCCGGCATACCCGCCGCGGAACAGGTGCAGCTCCACCCGGTCGGAGAGCAACGTCGCGAGCGCCCGGCTCGCACCCAGGCGCCAGCGCAGCCCGACCGCGGCGTCCCCGTCCGGGCGCGGGCGCGCGACACCGCGCAGATCATGCTTGCCGGTCGCGAGGATCGTGCAGGGCGGGTGGATCTCGCCACCGTCGACAAGACGCACCCGGCCTTCCGCTAGGGCCCGCACCCCAATCCCGGTCTCGATCGCCGCGCCCGCCGCCCGGGCGCGCGCCCGGAGGGCCTCGTCGAGGACGCGGCGCGAGAGGGCGACGGCGGGTGCGGGCAGCCGAGCTTCGGCGCCGTGCCGCCCCGAGAACAACGCCAGCGCCTCGACACGATGGGCGCCGAGGGAAACGGGATCAACGCCCAGATCGATCAGGCGCCGGACCGTTGTCCAGCTCAGGAAGCCGCCGCACAGGGCATCCTGCGCTTCTGGATTCCGCTCGATCAGCAACGGCCGCAGGCCCGCCCGGGCGAGTCCGATGGCGGAGGCGGCACCGGCCGGGCCGCCCCCGATGATCAGCGGAGGCGCTCGACGCATAGCCGGAACGGGAAGCGGCGAGAGACTGACGCATCGGCGATGCCGGCCTCGGCGAGGATCGGCGGCCATTCCGCCGGCCGGTATGCGCGCGCGATCGAGAGCGTGCCGTCCTCGCGGACGATCCGATGCCATCCCATCGCCCGCGCCAGGATCGGAAAGCCCGCATAGGGCAGGGCGTGCCGGTACAGATCGTTGACCAGCCAGCCGACACGCGCCTCGGCTTCCATGAAGCGAAGGAATGCCAGCAGTTCCGGGTGATCCATGTGGTGCGCGACCAGGCTCGAGACGATCAGGTCCCAGCCCTCTCCGGCGAGGTCCGCGTAGGCGCCCGTGCGGTATTCGATGCGGAGCGCGCCGTCGGTTGCCGCGCGGGCGACCGGCGCCGAACGGGGGTTGATGTCGATCCCGACCAACGCCACGGGAACGCCCTCCCGGGCCGCCCAGCGCGCGATCCGACGCAGCATGTCGCCCTGCCCGAAGCCGACGTCGAGGAGCCTGAGCCGCCCGGCGCGCCGAGCCGCCCGCCTCAGGAAGGCCAAGGTTGGCCGCGCCGCCAGCGTCCACCGGTTGACGCGCGCGAGGTCTACAAGGAGCGCGGCGTATGCGGCCTCGGGCAGATCCGGCGCATCCATCTGTTCTTGCGCCGAGGCCCGGACCGCTAGCGATCGCGGGCGCTGGGGCCCGTGCCGCCCCGTGGTTCCGCAGGGCCCGGAACCTTGCGGAACCGGTGCCCTGTCGGGGCCGCGCGTCGGCGGCTCCGGCCATCGCTCGATCTCGGTCTCCGTCGTTGCCATCGAACACCTCTCGCGCGTCGACATCGAATGACGCCTCCCGAACCGGAATGCCCGCGCCTTGCGCCGGGAGACGGGCGGAGACCGGGCGCCGACATCCCGCCCGGATGTCGCAGCGTCTTTGAATCACGGCCGGCGCGCCCGGGATGCCGGATCCGGGCGCCGGAGGCGCGGAGCTAGGCCGCCTTTCGGAACATCATCGTTTCGGCGACGAGACCCGGGCCGAACGCCATCGCACAACCGACCTGGCCCGCCGTCGCCTGATCCATAAGCGCGGCGAGCACGAACATGACGGTCGCCGACGACATGTTGCCGAACCGACGCAAGATATTGCGCGAGACCGCCAAAGCGCTGGGCGGCAGCGCGAAGGCGCGCTCCACGGCGTCGAGCACGGTCCGCCCGCCCGGATGGACGGCCCACGCGTCGACGTCCGGAATCCGGTGTCCCGCCAGGAATTCGTCAGCGCGACCGCCGATCCCTTCCTGCACCGCCGCAGGCAGGCGGCCCGACAGGACCATGTCGAACCCGGATTCGCGGATATGCCAGGTCAGGAGCTGTCGCGTGTCGGGCGTGAGCAGGGCGTTGAACGCGTCGAGCCTCAGCCCCGTCGGATCGGCGGAGACGATGCTGGCAGCGCACCCGTCCGCGAAGAGGAGGAATGTCAGGATCTGCTCGAGATCAGAGGTCTCCTGGAGGTGCAGCGTGCAAAGCTCGATGCTCAGCACCAGGACCCGGGCTTGCGGCTCCGAACGAACGATGTGCCGCGCGATCTTCAGGGCGTTGATCGCGGCGTAGCAGCCCATGAAGCCGACCATCGTCCGCTCGACCGACCCCCTGAGACCGCAGCGCTCGATGATGTCGATGTCCAGCCCCGGTGCCGAGAAGCCGGTGCAACTCGACACCACGAGATGGGTGATGCGGTCCCGCTGATCCCCGAGTTGGAGTTTCTCGACCGCACGCGTCGCGAGCGCAGGGGCGTGCTCCTCGTAGAGTCGCATGCGGGCCGCGGTCGTCGGGAAGCTCCCGGGTCGATAGAGGCCGTCGGCATCCACGGCGTCGTTGCCCGGGTCGAGCCCGGGCGCGAGGCAGGAATACCGATGCTCGATCCCGCTGCGCTCCACCATGCGGTCCAGGATGCGCAGCTTGCGCCGGTCGTCAGCGAGCTGAGATCGGGCGAAGGCCGCGAAGGCCGCGTGGACGTCGTGGGGCGGGACGGCCGTCTCGATGCGGTTGAGGTAGGCTTCCGTCATGGCTTCGGCTCCAGGCTCGGCTCGGCGCGTCTGCGAACGAGCAGCAGGGCGGCAATCGCGACCACGTTGAGGGTCCCGACGAGCATCCAGGCATCGCCGATCGAAGCGGTCAGGGCCGCCTTCTCGACGAGCGGCGCGACGAGGGCACGCGTTGCTTCGCTGATCGGCTTGCCCGACTGGGCCGCGAAGACGGCCGGCGGGATGCCAACAAGTTTCGCGGCGTCGAGATCGCCGGACGCGAGTCGCGCGACGAGATCGGATACGTGGCCGGGAATCCGCCCGTAGATCACGGTGTCGATCAGCGAGAGGCCGACGGCACCGCCGAGATTTCGCATGAGGTTGAACAGCCCGCTGGCATCCGGAACGCTCTCGGCCGCCAGATGACCCAGCGCCAACCGTGTCGGCGCCAGCAGGCAGAACATGATGGAGAGCCCGCGTACGATCTGCGGGACGACCAGCGCGCCAGGATCCATCGAGGCCGCCTGGGTCGTGCTCAGGAACGAGCCGACCGCGAACAGACCGAATCCGAGGACGGCGAGCACGGTCGCGTCGACGCGCTCGTCCAGGGCGACGGCAAGCGGAGACGTGGCGAGTTGCGCCAGGCCGGTGACGAGCATGATCTCGCCGATCGCGAGCGGCCTGCGTCCCTGCACGTAGCCGAGGAAGACCGGCATGAGGTAGACGCAACCGTAAAGGCCCACCCCGCACGCGAAGCTGAGTGCCGAGCCCACGGCGAAGCGGCGATCCGCGAACATCCGGAGCTCGACGAGCGGATGGGCAGCCGCCAGGGTACGGCGGACGAACACGAGCGCGGCCACTGTGCTCGCGCCGAGATGTGCGACGGCTGCAGGCGCCACCCAGCCGGATTCCGGGGCCGCCTTGAGGCCGAGCTCCAGATTGCACAGGGCGACGGCCAGGAGCCCTAGGGCTGTCACATCGAGTTCGCCGAGCCGTCCGCGCCGCCGGTCACGCGGCAGCAGCCAGTACCCGCCGATGGCCGAGACGAGACCGGCGGGCACGTTGATCAGGAACAGCCAATGCCAGGTCGCCGTCTCAGTGATCCAGCCGCCGACGACGGGGCCGGCGGTCGGGGCGAGGACGGCGAGCGTTCCCGCGACGGCCGTGGCGATGCCCTGGCGGTTCGGCGGGAACAGCAGGAAGACGGCTGAAAACACGGTCGGGATCAACGCGCCCCCGGACGCGCCCTGGAGCGCGCGCCAGACGATGAGCGAGGCAAAGCCGCCGCTCGCGGCACAACCGCACGACGCGAGCGTGAACAGGGTCACCGATGTCACGAAGAGCCGGCGCATGCTCGCCAGGCGCGTGAGGGGACCCGTGAGCGGAATGACGAGCACCTCGGCGGTGAGATATGCCGTCTGGACCCAGCTGATCCGGTCCGGCGGGATCCCGAGACCCGCCTGGATCCGCGGAAGGGATGTCGCGACAATCTGGATGTCCAGGATGGCGATGAACATGCCGACGCACAGGATGGCGAAGCCGGCCCATGTTCGGGGCGCGGCGGTCGGCGCAGGCGCACTGGCCCCACCCCGGTCCGTTGGAGCCGGTCGATCGGCGGCGTCCGCGACGTCGCGGACGATCGGGACGGCAGCCCGGGCCGCGTGCCGGATATCGGGCATCCGCGAGCGAACGGCACCGACGGGACGCGGCGCCATTTCAGGGGCGTCCAGCCGCGGGCAGGTGGCCCGTCGGCGTCACGGCGTCCGAAATCACGGCGATCCTCATGTGACCCCTCTGCGCGACGGACCGTCCGCCGGCTCGCGGTCTACAGATCAGTTCGTGGCCCCCGGCGTCATCCTGTGAAATCTGACAGGCTTACATCGGACAGGCTGGGCCTAAGCCTTCGAAGCCCGGCCACCGGGTCCGCTGGGGATCGCCATGTCGTTGCTGCGCAAGACTCTGGCTTGGCGCCACTCCCTGGTCGCGAAGCTCGGTCTCATGGTGCTCCTCTTTATGGCCGCGACGGAGGGCGCCCGCCTCCTCAGCCTGGATAGGCTCGAACATGCCGACGCGCTCTCCCGCGAGATGCACCACCGCTGGCTAGAGCGCATCCGGGTCCTCGGGAGTCTGAACCACGGGATCTCGGACGCGCGCACCGCGGAGGCCGAAATCCTTCTCGGCCCGGATCCCGTGGACCGCCCCGATCGCCTGGCGTCGCTGCAGCGCATGTCCGCCCATCTCGCGGAAGTGATGACACGCTACGCGGAGCTGCTCCGGCGAGACGAGGACCGGAGCGAGCTCGTGCGGCTGCAAGACCTGTGGCGCGCGCACGCAGCCGTGGCGGAGCGCGTGGCCGCGCTGAGCCGGGACGGCGAGGCCGACCAAGCAATCCTGCTGTTCAACGACGAGTCGAAGACCACCTTCGACGCGGCCCGTAACGCCGCCTTCACCCTGACGCTCGTGACAGAAGCGCGCGCCGAGGCCGACCGCGGCCGAGCGGCCGCGGCCATCGCGGAAGCTCAGGACTGGGTCTCCGACCTGATGCTCGGGACCCTGGCGCTGTTCTTCGCCATCACGGTCTACGTCTGGCGCGCCATTTCGCAGCCGCTCCTGCGGCTGGCTGATCGTATGCGGCGTCTCGCGGATTACGAGACCGACTTCGCGCTCCCCGACGAGAAGCGGCCAGACGAGATCGGGGCGATGGCGCGAGCGCTTGCGGTGTTCCGGAGCAATACCACCGAGCTTCTTGAGTCGCGCAAGCGCCTAGCCATACAATCCGGGGCGCTAAGCACCGCCTTGCGGAAGGAGCGGGCGCTCGCCGTCGAGCAGCGCAACTTCATAACGACGGTCTCGCATGAATTCCGCACGCCGCTGATGGCGATCGACGGAAACGCGCAGCGGCTGATCGCGACCAAGGACCGGGCCAAGCCGGGCGACATCGCCGATCGGGCACACCGCATCCGGTCCGCCGTGTTCCGGATCGCGAGCCTGATGTCGGGCCTATCGCGGGCGCTGGAGGATACCGGCGGAAACTTCCGCCCGCGCATGCGCCGCTTCGACCTCGCCGCGATGCTGCGGTCGTTGTGCCGGTACTATCGCGAGATCGGGATGGGTGGTGAGTTGGTCGACGACATGTCGGATGCATCGCTGGAGATCGTCGGCGATCCCGACCTTTTGCATCTGGCCGTCAGCAACCTTCTCTCGAATGGGTTCAAGTATGCGTCGAACAGCGACCCCGTCCGACTGCGGGCATACCCGTCCGGCGCCGGCGTCGAGATCGTCGTCGAGGACGAGGGCGTGGGCATCCCGCGCGGCGAGATCGGACGCATCCGCGAGCGCTACTACCGGGCGAGCAACGTCGGCACGATACCGGGCACGGGGATCGGGCTGAGCCTCGTGGAGGAGATTGCACGCCGCCATGGTGGCCGCCTGGTCATCGAGAGCGAAGAGGGCCGCGGAACCCGTGCTATGCTGGCGCTGCCGCGAGACGGGGCGCTGTCATCCCCGGAGCCGGAGCATGCCTAGGATACTCTGCGTTGACGACGACGAGGAGACAGCGAGCCTGCTCGCGGAAGCCCTGGTCGACCTCGGATACACGGTGGAACTCGCCTCGGACGGGGAGGCGGGTTTGTCGGCCATCCAAATGTCACCTCCGGACTTGGTCCTGTGCGACGTGCGCATGCCGGGGATGAACGGCCTGGACTTGCTCGAGCAACTGGCTGCGACCGCCCCGCACCTCGCGCGGATCCCATTCGTGTTCCTCACGGCGCTCGACGATCGCGGCAGCGAGATCGCCGCGCGCCGGAAGGGCGCGGATGACTATCTCACCAAGCCGGTCGACTTCGAGATGCTGGCTGTCGTGGTGGAGCATCGTCTCCGCGCGGGTCGAGGCGGGCAGAGCCAAGACGCGTTGGGCCATCTGACCGGCCGGGAACGGGAAGTGTTGACCTGGGCCAGCCGCGGGAAAACGTCCGCCGAGATCGCCCTGATCCTCGATCTGCGGGAGCGAACCGTCAACTTCCATTTCGACCAGGCCATGAAGCGCCTGAACGTCGTCAATAGAACGCATGCGGTGGCCCGTGCGCTCTCGTTGCGGTTGATCGATTGACGGATTTCGGCCGCGCGAACGGTTCCGGCAGACGGTCTGGTCGCGCGCTCCCCATGATGATGTCCTTCGTCCGATCAGACATGCGACGGTCCTTGCCTGCAGCCCGGGGAAGCCGTGGCGCGGATCAGCATGCGTGGGACTGTCCGGTCAGCGACGTCCTAGGGGTTGGCCGGCAGCCTCAAGGATGAGGTCCGCGACGTATGGTGCCTGCGAAATTAGGGACAGGTGGCTCGCCGCGAGTTCCACGGTCTTCGCGTTCATGCGCTTGGCCATGAACCGTTCGAGGTCCGGGTTGATGGTCCGGTCCTCGGTCGACACCGCGTAGAAGCTCGGCTTCGATCGCCACGCCGCCTGGGTTGTCCTCCCGGCCAACAACGCTTTGTGGAACGGCTGCTGGACCGCGAACAGAACCTTGGCTCGGTCCGCCGGTAGGTCGCCCGCGAAGTCTCTCAGGAAGGCCGCCTCGCTCAGGCGCCCCTCGTCGCCGTCGAACACGATTCCGGCCGAGGCCGGCGGCGTCGGATAGGTCTTGGCCAGCGCGGTGTAATCCTCGCCGGCATCGGGCGCCCGGGCCGCGACGTAGACGAGGGCGGACACCTTCGGGTCGATCCCGGCCTCGGTCACGATCATGCCGGAGAACGAGTGGCCCACGAGGACGGTCGGTCCCTCCTGCCGGGCTAGAACCCGCCGTGCGGACGCGACGGCCTCCTCGAAGGTGGTCAGCGGGTTCTGCACGGAGGTGACGTTCAGGCCCTTCTCCTGCAGCCGCGGGATCACCTCGGACCAGCACGACCCGTCGGCGAACAGTCCGTGGACCAGGACGACGCTGCGCGCACGCGGCAGATCCTAGGCCGGCGCCGTCCCGGGAAGCAGCGCGGCGGCGGCGCTGGCGAAGAGCGTTTGGCTGAACAGTCTCCGAGTCATCATGGCGGCCATCTCAGTTCCGGTTCGACAGGTGCAGGATGTGCCGTCCCTGTTCGTCGGCGGTGCGGGAAGGATACATCCGTTGACGGCCGGCGCCCGCTGTGAGCAGGGGCCGGCGGCCACAATCTTCGTCTGCAGATAGATCTCACGTAACTGTTGAATGCGAGCGCTCCAGCGCGGCGAGCCGACCGGCCTTCAATCGTACTGCGCGCAGCTGCAGCCGAGAGCATGCGCATTATGCCGCCCCCCCGACGGAGGGATGCATCGTCGAGTCAACCGCGGAGTGTCCACTTCGATACCCGGGCTATCCGAGAGCGGACCTGCCGCTTTCGGCCAGAACCGTTTGCGACACGGATCATCGCTCGTTCGGAGACCACTCGGGGCTGTAGCCCCCGAGGGTCGGGTGATACATCTCGTCGCCGGAATGCTGCGTAAACTCAACGTTGAGGCGATCCTTGTGCAACCCGAGGATCTCGATGCAGTGGGCGCACAGCGCCTTGGCGACCTCCATCCGCAACTCGGCCGAGCGTCCCTTGCGGATGTCCAGCATCATCACGGACACCGGCACCGGCTCGCCGCCGACTTCCGGCATCCGCCACACGCCACCCTCGCCGAGTTCGCGGATGGCGACGCTGATCCGCCTGATGTCGACCGCCATCATCTCCGCATAGGTCCGGCTCATCTGCGCCGCGAGGCGCTTCTTGGAGGCCACGGGATGGGGGCCGATGACGTCCAGCTGAAGGTACGGCATGGATGGCTCCAAGTTCAGGCGGCGTTCGCGGTCGCAAGCCCGTAGCGCGCCGACGGCTTGGCGTTGCCGAACTTGGCGGCCAGGGCCCGGCGATCCTCCTCCCAGCGCGTCCAGTCGGACGCATCCTGCAGGCCCGGGATGGTGACAAGCTCGCCCTGGTCGAGACCGGCCAAGGCCGCGTCGACCAGATCGGCCGCCGACATGGTGATCGCGGACGTCTTCTGCGCCGCGTATCCTGCGACATCCCAGAATTCTGTGGCCGTCGCGCCGGGCAGCACGGTCTGGACGCGCACGCCCTTGTCCGTGAGGTCCTTCTGCAGCGCGTGGCCGAAGCTGAGGACATAGGACTTCGATGCGCTGTAGACGCCGTTCAGCATCTCGACCGCGATGCCGACCACGGACGAGATATTGATGATGGTCCCCGATCCCCGCGCCACGAAAGCGGGAGCGACCGCGTAGGTCAGGCGGGTCAGGGCGGTGATGTTGAGCTGGATCATCGCGTCCATCGCCTCTACGTCGGCCTGAAGGGTCGAGGCGACGGAGCCGATCCCGGCGTTGTTGACGAGCATGGTGATGCTCGCGTCCTCGCGCAGGCGAGCCTCCAGGCGCGCGAGATCGTCCTTGCGGCTCAGGTCGGCCTTGAACGGCTCGACCTTGCGCCCCGTCTCGCGGGTCAAGCGGTCGGCCAGCGCCTGCAGGCGCTCATCGTTGCGGGCGACCAGCAGGAGGTCGTACCCCCGCTTGGCGAGACGGTCGGCGTAGACCGCGCCGATGCCGGCCGATGCGCCGGTCACGACAGCGAGGCCCTTATTGGATTGAGTGGACATCGTCGTTCTCCTCTTCGTTCACGCCACGGCTTGGCGGCGCTCGATGGAAGGAAGCTACCGTTGCCCCAGCTCGGCGCAAATGTCATAGTTGCGTCGATTTAGGTCATAGGAGGCGGGCATGCAGCGCGTCGGCTTCGTCGTCTATCCCGGCTACTCGATGATGGCGCTGGCGGCCGTGCCGGCCTTTGAGGTCGCCAACCTCGCGTCGGACGAAGCGACCTATGACATCCACTTCATATCTGAGCATGGAGGGCCGGTGAGTGCCTCGGCCGGCATGAATATGGAGACGAAGGCATTCGGCGAGGCGCCCTTCGACACGCTGATCATCGGCGGCGGCACCTTCGTGCAATCATCGACGCCGGGCCTCGTCGCGCTCGTTCAGCGTGCGGCCGCTCAGGCCCGGCGCGTCGCCGCCATCTGCACGGGGGCCTTCGTCCTCGGCGAGGCCGGACTGCTCGACGGGCGGCGGGTCACAACTCACTGGATGCATGCGCGGGAGCTACAGGCCCAATTCCCACAATGCACGGCCGACACGGATCGCATTTTCATCAACGACGGCCCTATCTGGACGTCGGCGGGCATGAGCGCCGGCATCGACCTCGCGCTCGCTCTGATCGAGGCGGATCTCGGCCACGAGATGACGAAGGAGATCGCCAAGAAGCTCGTGCTCTACCATCGCCGAGCCGGTGGCCAGTCGCAGTTCTCGACACTGCTCGACCTCGACGCGAAGTCGGACCGCATCCAGGCGGCCCTGACCTACGCCAAGCAGAACCTCCACCGCCCGCTCTCGGTCGAGGAGTTGGCGCAAGCCGCCCACCTCAGCCCGCGCCAGTTCAGCCGTGTGTTCCATGCCGAGACCGGCCAGTCGCCGGCCAAGGCGGTCGAGAACCTCCGGATCGAGGCTGCGCGAGTTTTGATGGAACGCAGCCGGCATCCTATTGACGCCGTCGCCGACCAAACCGGCTTCGCAGACCGCAACCGGATGCGTCGCGCGTTCCTTCGAGCGTTCGGGCAGCCGCCACAGGCTATCCGGCGTAATGCGCGTGGGGATTTGAATACGACAAATGCGTAGCGTTGGCCACCCGCGGTCAAACACCCCTTGCAGAATAATTTGCCCCGAACGTCTGTTTCATTGCGACGTTCTGATAAGTAAATCTGTCTAATTCGAGTTTTGGCAGCGCGTCCGATTTTCTAGTAGGTCAGCGCAGAGGCAGGCCGGCGGTTTTCGACCACATTTGCCACCACGAAGCGCTCACCTAAACATCTTAGATAGGCGGTTTCGAGACGGTCTATTTTCGGACGACAACGTCTTGCAGCCGACATCGCCGCCGGAACCGCTTTCGACCCACATGAGCCGTCCGCGGTTCAGGAAGCTCGATCTGAACGCCGACGTCCAATGGGACCTCAAACGCGCACTACGTATCGAACCCCACCTGAAATCATACTGTAACGAGGCATGACCAAGAGACACCGACGTACGCCAGAAAGGGTGTCGAATGGCTATCTACATACTCGTTGCTGGATCGTGGCACGGTAGTTGGTGTTGGTCGCAGGTCGTGCCGCTGCTTGAGCGAGCCGGACATCGCGTTCTGACACCCGATCTGTACGACGTGATCTCCGGTCAGCACTCCGCGGCAAAACAGCCGCTCCAAGCTTGGGCGGATCAGGTTGCCGCGATTACTGCCGCCCAGAACGAACCGGTCATTCTCGTCGGGCACAGCCGCGCCGGCCTCATCATCAGTGAAGTGGCCGAACGCATACCTCATAAAATCGCGTCACTCGTTTATCTATGCGCTTTTCTTCTCAAAGATGGTCAGACGTTAAATGATATCGTGCAGGAATCGGTCAATGCCGAGGCGTTTAGTAAGGCAATAATATTTGATGATGACGGAAACTGTACCGTCAGCCGCGAAGGCGTCAAAACATTTTTCTACAACGAAACGCCTGAACCGCTCGTGCAGTTCGCGTGCGAACGCCTTATTCCCGAGACAACTAAGATTTGGTCGACGCCGATCCACGTTACTGAGCCTCGCTTCGGGTCGGTCCGACGAGCCTACATCACGTGCGCGAAAGATCAGGCGATCCCGATCGCTCAACAGCAAGCCATGCAACGAGCCACTCCAGTTTCGCACACCGTCGCGTTGGAGAGCGATCACTCGCCATTCTTTTCTCGCCCGAGCGAATTGGTCGCTGCGCTTGAGCATATTCGGCAAGCAGACTGAGGGCGGAAGAGCTACTTGCGATGGTAGCAGCGTCCGCTTTCCAGCGGTGCCTCTCCCATGCCGTTCCGACCGGGTTGGGTCGGTAGGAGGCCGTCCGGTTTTCCGGCCGGCCTTCTCCGAAGCGGTCATTCCGCTTTCGGCCAACGACGGCCGCCACGCATCACTCCCTGAACGTCTCCGCTGGGTGGTTTCCCGCCGATCCGCTTCCGGTCGGCAATGCGTGGAAGCGGACGCGGCCGCGCCTGTCTCCGAGACGTAGGCGGAGTTGTCCCGTCCTGCCAACCCCGGCAGGATGAGGCTATGGAGCCCGACGAGGTTCAGGATAATGTGGCGGCTACATTGGCTTGAGGCGTCCGGCGATCTGGATCCCTGGCGTAGCACCATCGCCGAAGAGGTTGAGATCGCTCGAATGGCTGTAGCGGGCGTCTTGCCGGTGTCGCCGCTCGACATACTCGTGCAGCGCCTGCCCGGCGCAGTGATCCCAGAGACTGGCACGACGGGACTGGCGATGCGCCCTGGCCTGTTCTCCCTCACTATCGACCCCGACAACCCAAACTTCTCCCATGCGCTTCGTGATGGAGACCTGCGCCGGACTGTGGCGCACGAGGCCCACCACTGCTTGCGCATGGCTGGACCCGGCTACGGCTGGACGCTGGGTGAGGCCCTGGTGAGCGAGGGCCTGGCGGGGCAGTTCGTGAGCCGCCTGTTCAACTCGCTGCCCGAGCCGTGGGAATGTGCCGTGACCGACGAGGTGCTCGCGGCCAACTTGCCGGACACCGCGACGCTCGTCGGCAACGGGCACGACCACCGTGCGTGGTTCTTCGGCTTCGGGGGACGGTATCCGCGTTGGCTCGGCTACACCTTAGGCTATCGTATCGTGGGCGATTGGCTGGAAGCGGGAGCCGACCTTAGCGGTGACGCATGGATCAACGTTCCCGCGCATGTGGTAATCGACGCCGCGCGCGGGCGCACGTTGTTGACCACCTGATGCCGCCCCCATTCAAGGTCGAGTTGGCCGAACACGACCCGCACTGGTCAGAAGCGGCTGAGGCGCAGGCCGCGATCCTGCGCGTCGCGCTCAAGCCAATCTTGTTTGCCGTCCACCACATCGGATCGACCGCTATCCCAGGTCTGACAGCAAAGCCCATTTTGGATCTCATGCCGGTCGTCGGCGACCTCCATGAGCTGGATCGGCGCAGAAATGACCTCGAAGCTATCGGCTTCGCATGGTGGGGCGAGTTCGGACTGCCGGGGCGGCGCTACGCGACGAAGGACGAGCCCCTGTCTGGGCGGCGGCTCGTGCAACTGCACTGCTACACCGCGGGATCGCCCGACATCGACCGCCACCTCGCATTTCGCGAGTACCTTCGGAAACGGCCAGAGCTCGTCGCCTCCTATGAGCAGGAAAAAGTCCGGTGCCGGGCGCTTCATCCCGACAACTCTCACGCGTATGGTGCGTGCAAGAGCGCGTGGATCGAAGCCGTTGAAGCCGCTGCTCTGGCTGATTGGCGGCGTTCCACCTCTAACGGCTGATCTCCTTCCGCATTGGAACGCAGTTGGCATCGCGTCCGAGCATCCGTGGCAGATCGCCCTCGAAGCGATGCCACCCTGTCGCGGCGTAGAACCCTTCGGCGTCCGCAGCCGCGTTCACGAACAAGATGCCGATGCCTAGACCGCGTGCGTGCTCCTCCACCCTGGCGTTCAGGATGCGCCCGTGACCCCGTCCACGAACGGCGGCAGCGATCGCCACGAGCCTAATGATGCCCGTGCTGTCCCGCAGATCATCAAGCCTTGTCGTGCCTATCCCCTGCCCGTTGAACATCAGCAAAAGGGGGTGGTGGTCGGGCAATCGCTCTTCGGCGCGGGTCTCGTCATATCCGGTAAGTCCCCGCTCCTCCCAGAGAACGGTGCGTCGGATAGCGTGATAGATCCGCCAGTCGGCCTCGCTGGCAACACGAATGAGGGCGGGAGCCATCGGTCGAGCATACCCATTCGACGTCTGCATTGCACCCCAAGTCAAAGTTGCCGGTTCGAACTCGCCGGACCCTTCTCGGACCATGGTGTGTCCTCTAGACCTTCAGCATGGACGAAGCCCTCGACCGCTTGATGATGGGCCACGCGCTCGGAGAGGCTCAGCGGGCCTTAGCCAAGGCGTACTTTCCCGTTGGGGCCGTATTGGCAGCCGGGCAACAAGTCATTGCAACCGGACACAAGGCTATGGGATCGAACCATCTCGACCACGCTGAGATGGTCGTGTTCCACTCGGCATTTCAAGGTAATTACAGCTTCTCGCGCCAAGATGGCTTGTGTCTTTATACGACGCTCGAACCCTGCATCATGTGCTGGGGAACGCTGAGACACCTGCCCGTCACAAGACTGGTTTACGCGATGGAGGATGCCTACCGGGGCTGCGCGCAAATTTCTGACGCCGCACTACCTCCTCGGCATCAAAGCCGACCGCTGCTTGTAAGTCGGGGGATCCGTAGGGAAGAGGCGCGGGAACTGTTCCGCCGGTTCCTCGACACCACGCACGAGCAGTTCTGGGTGAACGGCGGTGCTGCAGAGTTCGCTGAGGCTGTGCGCGCACCGTCAACCGGCTGCTGAACCTCCGAACACACCGTAGATGGTGGCAGAGCTATGGCCGCTTTCGGGGAAGCCTCTGCAACCATCTCTGCGGCTGAGTTGGGTCGATAGGAGGCTGTCCGCTTTTCTGGCAGCGCCCCGCCCACAACCTGCTGAAGCTGGCACAGGGCGGCCGCTGAGCCCGCCAAGCCGCAGCCTCTGCTCAGGCCTCGCCGCTCCATCCCGGCTCCAAACCCCGTTACTCAGACGCGCTCCTAGAGCCGGTCCCGCGCCGCTTGAGACGGGTTTGCGGGTAGCGCGTTGGTGGGTGAAGGAGCTTGCTCATGCCTTCACCCCTGTCTGTGGACCTGCGC
>NZ_NPKS01000037.1:0-61109 GCF_008329595.1 Methylobacterium sp. P1-11 | reverse complement strand
CGTCGTCGATACCGCCCGCCTCACCGGGACCAGCCCGTTCGCCACCATCCTCAAAACCGTCAGCGCCTAAATCACACCGCCACAGGGGTGGGTAATTACAGACGAGCGGCCCCTGTCGCAAATGGCGGCCCATTGCTAGAGAGCCCAGTCCTGTCATCTCCGCCACCAGCATGAATTTGCCAAGCACGAGCGCATTGATCAAGGCGAGCGCGTAGAAATGGTAACTTGGATACTGCTGGACGTCCTGGTTGACGCGAGCGTAGATGTTGAGACTAAATAGGGTCAGCGTTCCCAGGACCACCATCAGGTAGGCCGCGAAGGCCATATACCGCTTCGCTTCGTCCGCAGTGCGTTGAGCGATAGTTCGCTTCGTCGCGCGCGGCTCTCGGCTCAACGGCTCTGGTGCGGCAGGAGGTGCCGTTTGGTTGGACAGGGCCATGGCTAATCTCCGAGGCACGCTGCCTTCCACCTTCTGAACGATCCGCATATCCGCTTTGATCTGCATCAAGGCATTCGCCCGAAAAACGCCGTGACGTCACTTCCTAGTCTTCAATGGAGATCGTCATGTCTGCGCGACGTCTAATTGTTGTGGGGGCAATGCTTGGGCTTTCGGGCTCACTGCCGGCACTTGGGCGGAGCGCGATCCACCCGGATCCGGCGCAGGCGGTCGCCGACAGGACGGATTACATCGCGAAGAGCGGCAAGACCGTGCCGAGGCCGGACAAGCTCGACCCCAACGAGAACAGCGCTATTCAACGGCGGACTCCCGACCAGATGCGCGATGACGCGATCACGCGGGGGATCTGTGTCGGCTGTTCCCGCTGATCTCGTTTCGCCAGTGCGCAGATCGCAAAGTTCCCTTCCGGTGCCCGAAAGCTCCGAATAGGGCGGATCCCTGAGAAACCTTGGCCCGCATGAAGCACCTTGCTCAAGCATTTCTCGTCGGGTTGCTGACCTTTCACGCCAACCACGTCTGTGCCGAGGGCACCGCCGAGCAAGCGGAGATCCACGAGGGCCATCGCCTTGCGCTTCAGATCTGCAGTGTCTGTCATGTCGTCGGTTCTGACTAGCAGAGTGCTCCGATCTTGAGACGGCCAGGGCCGAGTTTCGCCCAGATTGCTCGCAGGAGGGACGTTTCACCTCGGGCGATTCGTGTGTTCCTGCAAACAACACACGTCGGCGCCACCCCGCCGTTCGAGATGCCGAATCCGCAACTGCTCGACCAGCAGGCGGATGCGATCGCAATTTACCTCGCGAGTCTGAAGGATCGGCACCGCGTTCCTTGACAGGCATGGGCGCACCGTTCTGGAGCCTGCCACAGATGCAGCCGCAGGAGACCCTGGTGCTGCTACCAATCAGAGCGTCCGCTTTTCCGGTTTCCTGTCCGGAAGCGGCCGGGCCGCAACCGGCCAGACTACGCCATGCCGGTTCGCCAACCCGCGCAAAACCGGCCCTTCGGCTTGGCGCCCATTGCCGCCATACAGCGGTCCGCGGCGACATCCCGAAAGCCGACGTCAAAACAGCGCAGGCATGAGGTCCTGATCGCGCTGCTTCCGGGCCTTCGCTCCAAATCGAGAGGCGGATACTCGGATTTGCGCTCCATCCCGTCCTTGACGAGGGTGCGGGGGGTGCCTGCGATGTGGACATCACCATAGTTTGCGCTTCAGCCTAGTGCGTCAGATTTGCGCTCAGTCGGAGCACATCGATTGCTTGTCCCGGAGGCGGGATTAAACATTATGCTAGCGCGACAATCTCGGGTTCAGCTTGACCATGGAGCGTCGCGGACGAGTGTGCACACGTTCAGGTGGCAAAACGAATGGTCGAAGTGCTTGATAAAATCGACGTTGAGAGTTCCGAAGGTCGTCTGTGGCTTCTTCAGGGCTGAACGAAGCTGGTCTTGAACGAACTCGTTCTTGAAATCACCGCGCGGCAATGCGGCGAGCGTCTGAGCGCGCTGCTCCGCGGTGTACTCTTCATATCCGATTCCGACGACATCCATTACGACGCCCGCCTTTGTCAGGGCGATCTCAGGCCGCATATATTCGGGTATGCCGGGAGTCGTGTGCAGCGCGATCGCTTGCCAGACTAAGTCCGCCTTCGGCTCGGACAGTCCGTGACTCCGTAGGAACTCGCGCGCCGCATCGGCGCCGTCGACTTCGAACCGCTTCGTCGGCGTGTGGTAGGCGTCGGCCAGTCCTAAGTCGTGAAACAGGGCTGCCACGTACAGCAACTCGGGGTCGAATTTTAGCTCCTCCCGAGCTCCTTTCATCGCACCGAATACGAAAACTCGGACTGAGTGATTAAACAGCAACTCGGATTCATGCTGGCGCACCAGTTCTGCCGCCTGGCGCGCCATGGCGCTATCGGGGATCTTGATCCCTGAGATGATCTTGCTCATCGCAGATCTCCTGTGCCTTTGCGTTTTGGATTTGATCACGGGCAGTCTACAGCGACGCCGTCTCAACCGGCCGGTCGCTGTTCGAGCACGGGCCTGCGCCCGGTACATTCAGCAAGTCTTGGCCCCTTGAGGCTGCGTTCGGCTCTCGTCGCTTGTGGGATTATCGAGGGCACCCTGGTCCGTTCAATGCGTCGGACCATTCAGCGCCCGCCAACACGCCTGTGTTTCCTGCCAGGCCGGTGCTGGTGTGCGCGAGCGCCGCGCGCCCAGCGGTCCGCCGGCGAGGCGAACTGCCCAGGGCCTTATTGCCGGCGAGCAGGGCCATACGCGGGCTCAGACCCCGCGTCGATCCGGCTGACGTTAGCTGCGGGTTCGAGAGCTGCTGATCAGGCAGCATTGGATTTGTTGGATCTTATTCGGAAGCTGCTCCGGTACTGCGCAGGCGAGACACCCAGACGGCGGTGGAAGACTGCGCGCATCCGATCTGGTGTGCCGAAGCCACAATCATAGGCGACGGTCTTGAGCGGCAGGTCGCTGCCCTCAAGCAGGTTGCGAGCGGCGTCGAGGCGCGCCGCCTCGACAAAGTCGTGCGGCGTCAGGCCGACCTCCCTGAACAGCCGCCACAGGGTCCGCTCGCTTGTGCTGGCCACGCCTGCGAGTTGCCGCACCGAAAGCGGCTCGCCGAGATGTTCCATCACGTGCTGCTGCACCCTGGCAAGCGGTGAGGTGGTGTCGACGGCCGCCGCCAGGAAAGGACTGAACTGTGACTGGCCACCCTGGCGCTGGGCGATCACCAGAAGTCTCTTGGCCGCAGCCTGCGCCAGAGCCGCGCCATGATCCTCAGCGACAAGGGCCAAGGCGAGATCGATCCCGGCCGTCACCCCAGCTGACGTGATCAGGCGGCCGTCACGCAGGTAGATCCTGTCAGGATCGATCATAGCGTGCGGGAATAGGGCAGCCAGGCGCTGGGCGATCTGCCAGTGGGTCGTCGCCGCCCGCCCGTCGAGCAGCCCGGCATGCCCGAGAGCGAAGGCGCCGGTGCAGATTGATCCATAAAGATCGGCGCGAGAGGAGGCCGTCCTCAGCCAAGCCGTGAGTTCTTCGTTCGGCGGCGACACCGGAAGCTCGGGCCCGCCAGCGATGAGCACGATCGAGAATGGGTCCTGCGCCTCGTCGAAGCTGAGGTCGGCAAGCAGGCGCATGCCGTTGGACGCGACAACGGGGTCGCGCGTGCTCGCCACGAGCACGGTCCGGTAGAACGCGTTGCGGCCGAGCAGCCCGTTCGCCTCCGCGAATACGTCCACCGGGCCCGCAACGTCGAGCGCCTGCACCCCATCGTGGATCACGATTGCGACGCTCCGGCCTGACATGAACATCCCTCGCATCGCGGACTTGTAGCACCTCATCCTGAGCGCTCCGGCCCGCTGGCGGAAAAGCGCGCTTCGTTGGCGGAAATTCGAAGTCCCGCGCCGTTGCCCAAGACAAGCCATCGGTAGAGACATCGGCGCAGCAGTAATTCCTACTGCTCAATTCGACGTGCAATGTCGACGTGTAGTCAGGAGGCGCGGATGCCGGGAGCCGCCATGCCTCATGCGGGGGAGCGTGACTTCGCCTCTCGGTTCGCGCCGGGTGTCGCGGCCAATACGTGGCTCGACCAAGCGCTTGCCGACAGTGATCCGCTTGCCTCCCTCCGCTTCGACTGAACCTGCCGCAATAGGATCGACGACGATGAACCCTCACCTGCACCTTCCAAAGGGGATCGCGGGCATCCCGGTGCCTGACAGCCAGTTCGCCAGGGCCGCAACGCAGCTGGTCCGCGATACCGAAGATGATCTGCTGTACAACCACAGTCGCCGGGTGTTTTTCTGAGGTGCGTTGACCGGGCAGCGCCGGGATCTGAATTACGATCCGGAACTGCTCTACATCGGGGCGATGTTTCACGACATGGGCCTGACACAAGCCCATGCGAGCAAGACGCTCCGCTTCGAGGTTGACGGAGCCAATGCCGCCCGCAACTTCCTGAACAGTTACGGCGTGCCGGAGCGGGACATCGAGGACGTCTGGATCGCAATCGCCCTGCACACCACGCCGGGCATTCCCGAACTCATGCGGCCGACGATCGCCCTGGTCACGGCAGGCGTCGAAATGGACGTGCTCGGCATCGCCTACGACGACTTCACGCCCGAGCGGCGCGACCATGTCTGCGCACACCATCCGCGCGAGACCAACTTCAAGGAAGCGGTCATCGACCACTTCGCTCAAGGAACAATCAGGAAGCCGGGGGCGACCTTCGGCAACGTCAAGGCCGATGTACTGGCGCTTAAGGATCTAAGCTACAGGCGGACAAATTTCTTCAGCATCATTTTCGCTTCGCCCTGGCCTCATTGAGCCCAGGTCGGCCGGCGGCGAGTCAGAGGGAGAGGGCGTGATGATCTCAAAGCTCAAACGAACCTGCGCGGAAGCGGCAGCCATCGCAGTGGTTTCGGCAGCCACGTCGCTCGGCTCGCAACCGGGACAGGCACACGAGCGTGAGTCCGCAAAGCCGGTCTTCGAGCATGCGCTTCCGAATGTTCCGGGTAAGAGCCTCATCGCGGTTGTCGTCCGCTACGCGCCGGGCGGCAAGTCACCGGCACACCACCACGCGGGGTCAGCGTTCATCTACGCGTACGTGCTGACCGGCGAGGTCCGCAGCCGTGTCGGCGATGAGCCTGCCAAAGTTTACCGTGCCGGCGAGAGCTTCTTCGAGGAGCCCGGCGCCCATCACCGGATGAGCGAGAACGCGAGCGAGAGCGAGCCCGCCAGCTTGCTCGCGGTGTTCATCGTCGACGGTCAGGACAGGCCGCTCACAGTTCCGGATCCGGACGCGGCAAGACCGTAAGCCGGGGCAGGCGCATAGGATCAAGCGAACGAAAGGAATTCATGATGGCCAGAGAGCCCGCCCCCGCGCCCACGGAAGGTGCAACGATGATGGCCTGGCGGGTGAACGCGTTCGGGCCGCCGACGGCGATAAACTTCGAGACGGTACCGCGGCCTGATCCGGGCCCGGGCGAGGTCCTCGTCAGGGTGCATGCGGCCGGTGTCGGCCCTTGGGATAGCTGGATCAGAGCGGGACGCAGCGCGCTGCCGCAGCCCCTTCCTCTCACCTTAGGCTCGGATCTGTCGGGCGTGATCGTAGCTGTCGGCCCACAGGTAACCGGGTTCATGCCGGGCGACGAGGTTTTCGGCGTCACGAACCCGCGGTTCGTCGGCGCCTATGCCGAGTACGCGGCGGCCTCTGCCGCCATGCTAGCTGGAAAGCCGCGCTCGCTTTCGCATGTCGAGGCGGCGTCCGTGCCCGTGATCGCCGTCACGGCCTGGCAAGGGCTGTTCGAGGAGGCCCGCCTTCAGCCAGGTCAGACCGTGCTGATCCACGGTGCGGCTGGAAATGTGGGGGCCTACGCGGTCCAGCTTGCCCACCAGGCTGGGCTTCACGTCATTGCCACGGCTGGGGCGGATGATCTTGTCCTTGTCCGAAGTCTTGGCGCCGATCATGTAGTGAATTACCGCGCCCAGCGTTTCGAGAACGAGGTGAAAGAGGTCGACGCCGTTTTCGATCTGGTCGGAGGCGAGACGCAATCCCGCTCCTTAGCGGTCTTGCGCCGAGGCGGCAGGCTGGTCTCCGCCGTGTCGCAGCCCGAGGCGGCGCTGGCTGAGCAGCATGGGATAAACGCCGCGTTCTTTCTGGTGCAAGTCACCACCGAGCATCTCTCTCGCATGGCCGCACTCATCGACGCCGGTCAGCTCAAGCCGCGGGTTGGGGCAATCCTGCCGCTGGCAAAAGCGCGCGACGCTCATCTGATGCTGGAAGGGGCAGTGCCTGCGCCCAAGGGCAAGATCGTCCTACAAGTGATGACAAACTGACCAAGGACGGGGTGGGCAGGTATGACTGCTTACACAACATCCGAACCTCGAAGCGGACGAGCCGCTGACGGCCATACTATGGCACGATTGATCGCCGGAACGCGCAAGACCGGACATTCGGCTTGGCGCCCATCTCGGCCGCTCAGCCGGTCCCCGCGGCTTCTCCGAAGCGGACGCAGTGGCAGCCTACGTCGCGGTGATCTGGCGGACTGGCTCGGCGGTCGGGGGATGACCCATATCGGCGGTGCGCCCCGCCATCCCCAAATGCAGGGCAAGATTGAGCGCTCGCACCAGACGCTCAAGAACCGCATCCTGCTCGAACACGCCTACCTGCCCGGCGACCTGGAGGCGCGGAATGCCGCCTTAGTCGAGCACTACAACCACGCTCGGGCTCACGAGAGCCTGGGTAACCACACCCCTGCCGACGTCCACTTCGGCCGCGGCGAGACGATCTTGCATGAATGGGCGCGGATCAAGCGCCAGACCCTCATGGATCGCCGCTTGCGCCATCAGGCGCAGGCTGCCTAACCTCTCAAAGCAGGTGGACCAGAGCCTCCGTTCCTGAGCGCCTCAAAGCGTCTCAAATCATCTGACGACGGACAACCCGGGATTGCGGGGACGACCGTGGCGTCGTCGTGACCGAGTTGGACGCCGCTCCGCCTGGCGGAGCCCCCGAAGGATGGGTTCGCGCGCCCTCGCGTCAGATCACGCTGGAACAATGGAGGGGGGAACTCGGTCGCGGGTGGTTCGGCATCCGGCCGACCGCTCGAACAGCCCCTTCGAGACGAGCTTCGCGCCGACGTTCCGTTCGATGATCGGCTACTTCGTCCGGCGCCGGAAATCGGGTGGTTTCACGAGCATCGAGAAGCATAACGCGGAACAGCAGCCCTGGGACTGGCAGGTCAACCTGTCCTACCTCCTCGGGCTGGGGGGGAGGTCTCGCGCGAGTTCCAGGAGCTACGCTCGCGCAAGAAGATCACGGCCACGTTGAAGCAGGCCATCAAGGAGGGCGAGCTCGGGTCGCTGTTCGGCACCGTGGCCGAGATAAGGCCGGAGCTCGCGAGGACCGAGAAGCAGATCGCGATGCTGCGGGCGCAGCTCAAGACCTTCGAGGTCCACGAGAATTACAGGGAGATGGCTGACCGGGCCGCACAGTTGAAGGACGCGATGTCCGAGGCGGCCATCGAGCTCGCGACCCTTGAGGAGACCATCACGTACCTCGAAACGTCCATGGGCGAGGCGACCGCGCCGGGGCATGCCTCCGTCGAGCGGCTGTACCAGGCCGCGGGCGTGGAATTGCCCGGCGTGGCGCTGCGACGCTTCGACGAGGTGGAGCGATTCCAGGCGTCGGTAGCCGAGAACCGTCGGCGCCACCTCGCCAGGCAGGTGGAGGAGGCCGCCGAGCGCAGGATCAAGGTCGATGCGGCCCTCGTGCGCTACGACGAGGAGAGGTCTGTCATCCTTCGGAAACTCAATGGCAAGGGTGCGTTCGAGGACCTCATAGTCATGCGCGAGGATCTCGCGCGGCTGATCAGCCGTGAGGAGACCCTGACGAGCAAGCTCAGGCACGCCAGCATGCTCGAAAACAGCGTGACGCAGCACAAGCTAGAGAGCGCGGCCCTTGAACTGCGCCTCCAGGAGGACCTGAAGACGCACGATGCGTCGATCCGCAGGGCGATGCTGCTCGTGGACCTTCCAACCGTGGGAAGCACCACGTCAGTGCGACGTGATCCCGAGGAGTGCGTCATGCATCGTTTCAAGGTGGAGAAGATGGGGTGCGGCGGCTGCGCGAAGGCGGTGACCCGTGCCGTCCATGCCGTCGAGCCGAACGCCCGCATTGAGGTCGATCTTGGCGCCAAGCTGGTGACCGTCACCGGCGCCGAGGGGAAGCCCGACCGGATCGTCCAGGCCATGATCGAGGCCGGCTACCCGGCGGGTGCCGCTTAGGACGCCTGCTACGACACTGCCGGGTACCATTCCTGCGCCTGCGACGCGTCGCTCAAGCGGGAGGCGACCGCCGTCGCGGACGGCTCGAACGCCTCGCTGGAGGTCCGGCGCCGCGCCCTGAGCGTCGTCGAGGCGACCGCCGCCATGGATTGCCGCGCCCCGTAGCAGCCGCGCCGGGTCCGTCAGTTCGGGTAGCTCGGCGCCCCCGCGACCCGGGCCGCCGCCTCGCGGGCCTTGGCATCGGCCGCGGCCTCCGCCTGGTCGGCGGCCTCCACGATGGCGCCGGGCTCCACGCCGTTATGCAGCGCGAGGCGGGCGCGCAGGTCGTCGAGCTCCTCTTCCGACAGGTTCTCGATGCCGATGAAGCGGTTCTGCGCCGCGCTCGCCCTGATGAGCTCGTCGAGCTTGGCCTGTATTGCAGCCCCGTCGCGGTTCTGCGTATTCTGGATCAGGAAGACCATCAGGAACGTCACGATGGTCGTGCCGGTGTTGATCACCAGCTGCCAGGCGTCGGAGTACCCGAACAGGGGCCCCGTGACCGCCCAGACGATGATCAGCCCAATGCTGATCGCGAAGGTCGAAGGCCGGCCCGCCGTCCGGGCGACCCGTGAGGAGAATTCGGCGAAACCCTTCGGCGTTCTCACCGCACCCGCCTCCGTCCGCGAAAGCTTCCGGGAAGATCATCCCCGCCACAAGCCGGATACGGCGGACGCGCCTGGACCGTTCCACCACGAGCCCGAGAGCTTCGACGGGTAGGCGTTCAAGGGCACGGGCCCAGCGTCCGCTCACCACGCTGCGGCTTCAGTGGGTCCGAGGCCGGCCGAAGGCCTGCTGCAGGCTTTCCGCCCCGTAAGGCTTCTTGGTCACCGGCACGTCGCCGAGGTCGGGCGGGACCTGGAAGCTCTCGCCGTACCCGGTCGCGAACGCGAGCGGGATGCCGTGCTCCGCCAGGCGCCGGGCGACCGCGACGCTTGTCTCGCAGCCGAGGTTCACGTCGAGGATCGCCCGGTCGGGCGGCGACGTGTCGATCAAGCGGAGCGCCTCCCGGACCGAGGCCGCCATGTCGACCGCGTCGGTCCCCAACGCCGTGAACGCCTCCTAGGCCTCCAGCGCGATGATCATGTTGTCCTCGACCACAAGCGCCGTCCCACTGAGCGAGAAGGACGAGACCGCTTCGGGCTGGACGACGCGGACCGCCCGCGGCGGCGCGGCGCGGACGAAGGCCGCGGGAATCGAGAACCGCGCGGTCAGGCCGGTCAGCGCGTAGCAAACCTCAGCCTTGCCCTTGAGCTCGTAGGGCACGGAACGCTCGATGATGGTCGAGCCGAACCCGCGCCAGGTCGGTGCCTTGACGGGGGACCGCCCGTCTCGGGTCCGCAGTCATTTCCGGAGATGGCTTCCGCGACCCAGGGCATGGGGCCGACGGCTGCCCGTCCGGATGCGGCGTCAGGCATCGTGATCCAGCCATCGGCGGGTCTCGCCGAGGATCTCGTCCGAGAGCGAGGGTTCTTCGACCGCGCGCGCCAGGATCAGCGCTCCCAGCATGGCGGCATAGGTGCCGATGGCCTCGCGACGACGGCACCCAGTGACGGTGTCGGGCAGCGCCGCCTCCATGCGCGCGATCTGCGAACGGATGCCCGCCGTCATCGCGGACCGCGCGGCCTCCGGCCGGAGACGGACGTCCGCGGCAAGGGCAGCCATCGGGCAGCCGCCGGCGGGGTCGTCCCGATGGGCCGGTGACAGGTAAGACTTGAGGAAGTCCGGGACGCTTCCGCCCGAGCCGGCCTTTTCGGCCGCGGCGTGCTCGATGGCGTGTGCCATCAAGTCCTCCTTCGAGGCGAAGTGGCCGTAGAACCCGCCGTGCGTGAGGCCGGCGGCCTTCATCACCTCGGCGACCCCGACCGCCTCGAAACCCTTCTCGCGGAACAGGCGGCTCGCCTCCGCGAGGATGCGCCTCCGGTTCTCCCGCATCTGCTCCTGGGTGACCCTCATCCCAAAAATTCCCCGCCACAGCCGTTGACACTATTATGATAGCGATCATATTAAAGTTCAATCATGACAACGATCATGATTAGCGAGTTATCTCCAACGGACCCAGTCATGTCGACCAAGCCCACCGTTCTCGTCACCGGCGCATCCTCCGGGATCGGCGCGACCTACGCCGACCGCTTCGCGCGGCGCGGCCACGACCTCGTGCTGGTCGCCCGCGACAAGGCCCGGATGGACGACCTCGCCGAGCGCCTCCGCCGAGAGACCGGCGTGGCCGTCGACGTGGTCCAGGCTGACCTCACCGACGCGGCCCAGACGCGCGCCGTCGAGGCTCGCCTGCGCGAGGACGACCGCATCGGCGTCCTGGTCAACAACGCCGGTGCGAATGTGGGCGGAACTTTCGCCGAGCAGTCGCCCGACGACATCGCGCGCCTCGTGACCCTCAACGCCACGTCGGTGATGCGCCTCGCCCGGGCCGTGGCCCCCCGCTTCGCCGAGGCCGGCGAAGGCGCCATCGTCAACATCGGCTCGGTGGTCGGCCTGGTGCCGGAGTTCTCGATGTCGGTCTACGGCGCGACCAAGGCCTTCGTGCAGTTCCTGTCACAGGGCCTCGCGCACGAGCTCGGCCCGAAGGGCGTCTACGTCCAGGCCGTGCTGCCGGCGGCCACCCGCACCGAGATCTGGAGCCGGTCGGGCGCCGACGAGGCGTCGCTCCCGCCGATGATGGAGGTCGGCGCCCTGGTCGACGCCGCCCTGGCCGGCTTCGACCGCCGCGAGCCGGTGACGATCCCGCACCTCCACGACGCCGGGCAGTGGGACGCCTTCCAGGCCGCGCGCCAGGCGATGATCCCGGGCTTCGGCACGGTCGAGCCGGCCCCGCGCTACGCCCCGGCCGCGTAACCCAATCCAAGCCCTTGAGTTCGGAGACGTAGTCCCGTGAAGGCGTTCATCCTCGACCGATACAAGAAGGAGCAGCCGCTGCGCCCGGGAGATCTGCCGGAGCCCAAGGTGGGACCCGGCGACGTTCTGATCGAGGTCGCGGCGGCCGGGCTCAACTTGCTGGACGCGAAGATCCGCAACGGCGAGTTCAAGCTGCTCCTGCCGTACAAGCCGCCCTTCGTGCTCGGGCACGACCTCGCCGGCACGGTGGTCCGGGTCGGGTCTGGGGTGCGCCGCTTCAAGGTGGGCGACGAGGTCTACGCGCGGCCGCAGGACGGGCGGATCGGCACGCTGGCCGAGCGCATCGCCGTCGACGAGTCCGACATCGCCTTGAAGCCGAAGAACCTCTCGATGGCCGAGGCGGCCTCGATCCCCCTCGTCGGCCTCACGGCGTGGCAGGCCCTCGTCGAGCACGCCAAGCTCAAGCGAGGCGACAAGGTCCTGATCCACGCCGGATCCGGCGGGGTCGGCACCTTCGCCATCCAGCTCGCCAAGCACCTCGGCGCGACGGTGGCGACCACCGCGAGCGCAGGAAACGCCGACCTCGTCAGGAGCCTCGGGGCCGACGTCGTCGTCGACTACAGGCGCGAAGACTTCGAGAAGGTCCTGTCGGGCTACGACGTCGTACTCAACAGCCTGGACGGCGAGACGCTCCGGAAGTCCCTGGCCATCCTGAAGCCGGGCGGGAAGCTGATCTCCATCTCCGGACCGCCAGACCCGGCCTTCGCCAAGGCCCAGGGGCTGAACGTCTTCCTCGCGCTGGTCATGCGCCTGCTCAGCTTCGGCATCCGTCGCAAGTCCAAGGCTCGCGGCGTCGACTACGCGTTCCTGTTCATGCGGGCGAACGGGGCGCAGCTCGCGGAGATCGCCAAGCTGGTCGAGGCGGGAACCATCCGCCCGGTCCTGGACCGGGTCGTCCCGTTCGAGGCGACCGACGAGGCCCTGACCAAGCTTGAGGCCGGCCGGTCCAAGGGCAAGGTCGTGGTCGCGATCCGTTGACGGGAACGCTTGACATGGACATGCCCCTTTCCCGCTACGCGGATCCCTCGCGACGGTGGGCGGACGCCCCGACCCGGACCGTCGCGGCGGCGGGCACGACCTTCGCGTACCGGCAGTTGGGACCCGCCGCCGGCGTACCGGTGGTCCTCCTCAATCACTGGGGCGCGAACCTCGACAACTTCGACCCCCGCATCGTCGACGGGCTCGCAACCAGTCGTCCGGTCCTCGCGCTCGATTACCGCGGCGTCGGCGCTTCGGGCGGAAAGGCCCCGCTCACGGTGGAGGAGATGGCGACCGATACGGTCGCCACGCTCCGGGCGCTCGGGCTCGATCAGGTCGACCTCATCGGATTTTCCCTGGGCGGGTTCGTGGCGCAGGACGTCGCACTGCGGGCGCCCGCCCTGGTGCGCAGGCTGATCCTGGCCGGGACCGGGCCCGCCGGGGGCACCGGCATCGAGAGGGTCGGGACGGTGTCCTGGCCGCTTATCCTGAAGGGGCTCCTGACCTTCAAGGATCCGAAGACCTACCTGTTCTTCACCGCCTCGGAGACGAGCCGGCGTGCCGCCGGGGCGTTCCTGGGGCGCCTGAAGGAGCGCACCTCGGATCGGGACACGGCGGTCGGGATGGGGACGTTCCTGAGGCAGCTCAAGGCGATCAAGGCCTGGGGTCGGCAGGCGCCGCAGGACCTCGCTCGCATCGCGTGCCCCGTCCTCGTCGCGAACGGCGACCGGGACCTCATGGTGCCGAGCCCGAACTCAACGGACATGGCGCGTCGGCTGCCGAACGCCGAACTCGTCTTCTACGAGGACGCCGGCCACGGCGGCATTTTCCAATACCACGAAGCCTTCACGCGGAAGGCGGTCGCCTTCCTCGATGCCTGAACGAGGGACCGTCGAAGGCAACGGGCCTTCGAGGGTTCGAGCCCTCCCCCACGATTCCTCATCCGTCGAACGCTGAAGACGAGGCAGCACGACCATGCGTGACATCGTTCTTTGCCATCCCGTCCGCACCGCCATCGGAGCCTATGGCGGTAGCCTGAAAGGTGTGGCCACGACCGACCTCGGCGCGACCGCGATCCGGGAGACCCTGAGGCGGGCCGGCCTGGAGGCCGGCAAGCTCGGCGGCGTGACGATGGGCAATGTCGTCCAGGCCGGCAACCGCATGAATCCCGCCCGGCAGGCGGCCGTGAACGGTGGCATACCCGTCTCGGTGCCGGCGCTCACGGTCAATCGCGTCTGCGGCTCGGGCGCCCAGGCCATCGCCACGGCGGCCGACGAGATCCGGCTCGGGCGCCACGACGTGGCCATCGCGGGCGGCATGGAGAACATGGATCGCGCCCCGTACCTGATGGAGGGTGGCCGCTGGGGCTACCGCATGGGGAGCGCCCAGATCCTCGACAGCATGCTGAACGACGGCCTCAACGACGCGTTCTCCGGCGAGCATTCGGGTTGGCACACCGAGGACCTTGCCGCGCGGTCCCGGATCGGTCGGGAGGCTCAGGATGCCTGGGCGGCCCGCTCGCAGGCACGGTTCGCCAAGGCGCAGGCCGCCGGCGCGTTCGACCCCGAGATCGCCGCCGTCGAGGTCAGGGGCCGGAAGGGGCCGGAGACGTTCGCGCGCGACGAGGCGCCCCGACCTGAGACGACGGCCGAGACCCTCTCGAAGTTGAAGCCGGCCTTCCGGAAGGACGGAACGATCACGGCCGGCAACGCACCCGGGCTGAATTCCGGCGCGGCGGCTATGATCGTCGCCGAACGCGGTTTCGCCGAGGCCAATGGCCTCGACGCCTTCGGGCGCCTCGTGGCCTACGGGGTCGGAGCCTGCGAGCCCGGCCTGTTCGGCCTCGGGCCAGTCCCAGCCGTCCGGCAGGCGTTGGAACGGGTCGGCTGGGGGCTCGGGGACTTGGAGCGGGTCGAGATCAACGAGGCCTTCGCCGTCGTCCCCCTTGCCGTCGCCAAGGAACTCGGCCTGCCGGAGGACATCGTCAACGTCGAGGGCGGCGCCATCGCGCACGGCCACCCCATCGGCGCGACCGGCGCGGTGCTGACGACTCGCCTGCTGCACTCCATGCGGCGGGACGGCATCCGACGTGGTCTCGTCACCCTCTGCATCGGTGGCGGTCAGGGCATCGCACTGCTGCTGGAAGCGAGCTGAGGGCCGGTCCGGCAGCTCGAAGGAATTTTTCTCTCCTCTGCCATCGAGTCCGTCGCGGACCCGTGAGGTCACCCCGTCGAAAGGAACCTGCGTAGATGACCGATGAGGACGCTTCAAACTCGCAGCCGCTCCGCCGTCGCGTCGTGGAATGGTCCGATCCCGCGGTTCTGGCACGGGCCGGCCACGGTCTAGACGGCCTCGGGTTCCTGCGGAAGTTGATGGCCGGCGAGCTCCCGCCTCCGCCGTTGATCGCCCTGCTCGGCATCGACCTCGTCTCGGCCGAGCCGGGCCGGGTCACCATGCGGATGATGGCGGGCGAGCATCACTACAACCCGCTCGGTACGGTCCACGGCGGGGCGGTCGCGTCCCTGTTGGACAGCGTGATGGGATGCGCCGTGCATTCCACGTTGCCTCAAGGCCGCAGCTTCACCACCCTGGAAATCAAGGTGAACTACCTGCGCGCCGTCACAACCGCCTCGGGACCGCTCACCGCCGTCGGGGAGGTCGTGCACTCCGGGCGTAGGCAAGCGGTGGCCGAGGCGCGTCTTTCGGACGGTGCCGACCGGCTCTGCGCCACGGCGAGTTCGACATGCCTGCTCCTCGACGTCCCGGCCCGCGACCGCCCCGAGCCGGAGGTCGTGGATCCGGTTTTGGCGCCATGGACGCGAATTTCCTGATGCGCGCCCGACAAGCCGACCGGAGGGCAATCCCGACCGACGACGACACGGCGGGTCCGCAGGCCGGGACCGTCCCGGTGCGGGACGAACGAACGGACCGGCTGCTCCGCGGCCCCGTCGCCGGCACCCTCCTGCGCCTCGCGGTCCCGAACGTCCTCATGACCACGGCCCAGGCGTCGACGGGTCTCATCGAGACCTACTTCATCGCCCATCTCGGGACCGATGCCCTGGCCGGCATGGCGCTGGTCTTCCCGATGCTGATGCTGGTCCAGATGATCGCGGGCGGCGCGGTCGGCGGGGGCATGCTCTCGGCGATCTCCAGGGCCCTCGGCGGAGGCCGGCGCGCGGAGGCGAACGACCTCGTCTGGCACGCGGTCGCCATCGCCGTGGGCCTGGGCGTCCTGACGACCGTCGCGGCCCATCTGACAGGCCCGAGCCTGTACGCGGCCATGGGCGGACGCGGGGCCTCCCTGACGGCGGCGCTCGTCTACTCCGACGTGATCTTCGCCGGCGCCGTGCTGGTCTGGCTGTTCAACGCGCTCCCGGCCGTGATCCGAGGCACCGGCAACATGCTTCTCCCGGCCACGGTCATGTGTGCGGGCACCGTGGCCCTCGTCCCGCTCTCCCCGGCGTTGATCTTCGGCTGGGGGCCGCTTCCTGCCCTCGGCGTCGTCGGGGGCGCCGTTGCGGTCCTCACGTACTACGCTGCCGGCATCGTGGCCTACGCCGCCTAACTCTGGTTTGGGCACGGCGTGCTTCACCCTTCAGTCCGGCCACCGGCGCTCTCGCGCGGGGCGCTGTGGGCGATCCTGCGCGTCGGCGCCGTATCCGCCATCGTGAGCGCGACGACGAACGTCACCATAGCCACGGCGACGGGCCTCGTCGGCGTGGCCGGGCCCGCGGCGGTCGCCGGGTACGGGACCGGCGCCCGCCTCGAATACCTTCTCGTGCCCATGGTGTTCGGCCTCGGCGCCCCGCTGGCCGCGATGATCGGTACGGCGATGGGGGCCGGCGACGTGGCCCGTGCGCGGCGCGCGGCCTGGACCGGCGCGGTCATGGCCGGCCTGGTCACGGAATGCGTCGGGGCCGGCGCTGCTTTTCGCCCTGAGGCTTGGCTGACCCTGTTCGGCGAGGACGGGGCGATGCTCGCCGTCGCCGCGCAGTACCTTCGCATCGTCGGGCCTTGCTACGGGCTCTTCGGGCTGGGCCTCGCCCTCTATTTCGCCGCCCAGGGTGCGGGCCAAGTGGGATGGCCGCTCGCGGCCGGCCATTTGCCGAGCGCCGTCGCCCTCGGCGGTGGCCTGATCGCGCTCCATCTCGGCTTCGGCCCCGCGGGTCTGTTCGTCGCCCTCGGATCGGGCCTCGCGATGCCGGCCGCCGTCAACGCCGGTGCGCTCGCTTGGGGTGCGTGGCCGACGTCGCCCGGCGGTCCGTTCGCCAGGACGGAGAGCGGCCGGGCAGGCCGGTCGCCGCTTCCGCCGCAGCGATAGTGGAAGGGCCGTCGTCCTCGGCCCTTCCGATGTCCTCCCGTGCCCCCCGCCCGTCCCCGGTGACGGAGGTCGGGCGAGCCGGATGCATCGCCCCGAACGCCGTCCTCGGCTCGATCACCCGCCGACGCGTCGCTCCAGGTCCTTGAGGCCGGTGACCAGATGGGCGTAGCGCGGCATCGTATGGCGGACTTCCAGTTCCAGGGCCGCGGGCGTCGACGCCGCGACGCAATCGCTCACCACCGTGACGTGAACATCGCGCTGCGCGGCGTCCCGAAGGGAGGAATCGAGCGTCAGGTCCGCCAGCGGTCCGGCCAGGATCAGGTGCTCGAAGCCACGCGCCTCGATCAGGGCGTCGGTCTCGGGCAAGCCGAAGATGCTCAGGGTCTTGCGCGCCGGCAGCACGATGTCGCCGGGTGACGGCCCGACGGCGGGGGCGAGACCGGGCCCGTCTGCTTGCCCCGCCAGCGCTTGTTCGATCCGGCGATGCGCGGGCGTCTTGAAGGGACCACCGGCACCCATCGCAATCGGCGCGTGGACCACCGCGAACTTTCTGGCCCGCGCCCAGCGGGCGAGTTCGGCCAAGGACCCGGAGAGGGGCTGCCCCGAGTCGACGAACGCGCGTTGCGCGTCGACGAGGATGACGGCCGTCTTGTCGGCCGGGAAGTGGTGGTAGGCGCGCAGGCCACGCCGGACGTACCAGCCGGTCGCGGCGTTCAGGAGCCGATTGATCATCCGTCAGGACCTCAAGGTTTCGAGCAGGCCCGACGTATCGGTCACCACGTGCCCGATGCGGGGATAGGTCTCGCGGATCGCGAGGTCATGCTCGTTGGGTGAGAACGCGGCGACGGCATCGGTCACGAGGGTGACGTGATACCCGAGGTCCACGGCGCTGCGCGCGGTCGCCTCGATGCAGGAATTCGTGATCATGCCGATGATGACGAGGTGGGTGATCCCGCGGCCCTGCAATTGGGTGTGCAGGTCGGTGCCCTCGAAGCCGCTCGAACAGAGATGTTCGCTCGACATGACGTCGCCGTCCGCCGGAGCGAGCTCGGCGATGAACCTGCCCCCGAACTTGCCCTCCGCGAAGATGTGGGACTTGTCCTGCATGAATTGGGTCGGATGCAGGTACTTGCGTCCCTTGAGGCCGTTCGGCCGCCAGCGATGGTGCGGGGCGTACGCCACGGTCATCCCGCGGCGGCGCGCGGCCTCCAGGATGGACTGGGCCTTGCCGATCATCCCGTTCGAGAGGACCACGTCCCTCGTCATCATCCAGGCCTGACCCGTGCGGGCCAGGAAGTCGTTGTAGGGGTCCACGAGGACCAGCGCCGTGGTCTCGGCGTCCATCACTTCCGGCCCCCGAGCTGCGCGACGAGTTGATCCGTCGTGAGGATCGCGTGGGCATAGGTCGGCCCGTTGATCTCGTGGGCCGCGTGCATGGCCTCGTGGCTGAAGGCCGCGGTGGCGTCCTTCACCAGCGTGACGTGGTAGCCGAGCTCGCTGCCGTACCGGCCCGTCGCCTCGATGCAGGTGTTGGCGGCCATGCCGATCAGCACGATGCTGCGGATGCCGTGCTGCTTGAGTTGCTGGTCCAGGTCGGTGTTCGCGAAGCCGCTGGACTGCCAGTGCTCATGGACCACTACATCGCCCGGCCGGGGCTGGAAGTCGTCGTGGAATGTGCCGCCCCAGCTTCCCTTCGCGAAGGTCTGATGGAACGAGCTCTGCTGCTGGAGGGGCGTGGGATGCAGCCAGTCGGCGATGTCGCCCGGTTCCGCGCGGTGATGGGGAACGAAGAAGATCCTGAACCCGCCCGACCGGGCCGACGCGACGACGTCGCGGAGGTTGTCCAGCAGGTGGACCTCTTCGGCCACCTGCTTGGCCAGGGGCCAGACCTTGCCTTCCTCGCTCAGGAAATCGTTATACGGGTCCACCAGCAGGATGGCGGTCGTCGACGGATCATATCCCATGGGTTGGGTCCAACGTCACCGTGGCTTGCACCGCGCAGCCGATAGCGGTTGACCAACCTCTATACGCGGTTTAGAGTTCGGTCAACCGCCATTCCGGGGATCGCAAGTGGCTCGTTCGAGCAAGGATCAGGTGGCTTCGAACCGGCAGCGGATCGTGGCGGCGGCGAGCGAGCTGTTCCGCAGCCACGGCTACGACGCCGTGGGGATCGCCGACGTGATGAAGGCCGCCGGGATGACCCAGGGCGGGTTCTACAAGCATTTCGCCACCAAGGAGGCGTTGGCCTGCGAGGCGTGGAACGCCGGCTTCGCGGCCGTGGAGGCTGCGTGGGCGCGGCCGGCCGGGCAAGGACCCGGGGACGACGGGCCGTCTATCCCGGCCATCGTCGATTACTACCTCTCGGTCCAGCCACCTGAGCATCGTTGCCCCATGCAGGGCCATGGCGAGGATGCGGCGCGGAGCCATGAGGGAGGCGCATTGCGTTCGGTCTATGCTGACGGCGCAGGCGCGCTTTTCGAGACCTTCCTGGCGAAGGCCCGGGAGACCATGGACGAGGATCGGGCTCGGTTGCTGTTCGCGGCGATGGTGGGGGCGAACATGCTCGCACGGGCGTCTGGCGAGGCGGATTGGGCGAAGGAGATCAAGAAGGCGGTCCGTGATGCCGCCAAATAGATTGAATTCCAGGATGCGGGGGACCGTCGGCCGTCACGGGGAGACTACGACCTTGCCTACCCTGTCACGCCGCGAGAGTGCATCCAGCGCGTCCCGGGCCCGGGCGAGGCGGAACGGGACGATCCGGGGCGCCGGCCAGCGCGCCGGAGGCGGCGTCGCCGAACAGGGCCGCCCGGACGGCACCGGCCTCAAGCGGCCTCGATGCCAGGTAGTGCCTGATCTCGACGCCCACGAGGGCCGCGCTCTTCAACAGCGGGAGGTTCGCCGGGAGGGTGGGGATGGCGCCGCCGGCGAAACCGATCACGAGGTGACGCCCCTCCTTGGCGAGGGACCGGAAAAGCGCCTCGAAGCCAGCGCCCCCGACCGGGTCGACGACGACATCGACGACGCCGCGCGGCGCGGCAGCCATGATGGCGCCACGGATATCGTCGCCGCCCGGGGCGATGGCGGCTTTCGCACCCAGGGCGAGGACAAGCTCACGCTTCTCCGGGGTCGAGGCGAGGGCCACGACGTAGGCACCCGCCCGCGCGGCGAGCTGTATCGCCGCCGAGCCGACCCCGCCCGCGGCGCCCGCGATCAGGACCGTCTCCCCGGCTGCGATCCGGCCGCGCTCGAACAGGGCGTAGTGCGCGGTCTGGTAGTCGACCAGCATCGCGGCGGCGTTCGCGAGGGGGAGGCCTGCCGGGACCGTCTCGACCTCGTCGGCGGCCACGACGGTGTACTCGGAGAGGCCGCCGCCCAGTTGCCAGGTGACGACCCGGTCGCCGACGTCGAGGTGACCGACCCCAGGGCCGACGGCATCCACCACCCCGGCGATCTCGCCGCCGGGGACGTAGGGAAGCGGAGGTCTGATCTGATAGCGCCCCTGGACCATCAGGCCGTCCACGAAGCCGAGTGCGGTCGCCTCAATGCGGATGCGGACCTGATGGGACTCGGGCACCGGAATCGGTCGTTCGATCAGCCTGAAGTGATCGAGGGAGCCGAAAGCATCGCCTTCGAAGCATTCCATCTATGACCTCCGGGGAGTTGCGCGGCGAGCCCAGGCTTTTCCTGCATGGAAGGCGAAGGCGGATGACGAGACGACTTGCTTGCCCCCGACCGCGCGTCTGGGAACGACGGCGAAAGCATGAGGCGCCGGGACCGTCAGGGTGCACGCAAGCGCCGCAGCCATCGAGCCCTGCGGTCGTCCTGTTGCAGGAGCCCCCGGATCTCGGCGTCCATACGGTCGCCGGACGACGGGTATGATGCCGTCAAGCACATGCACTGCGGCGGCGTGACGAAGCAACGCCCGAGGGCTCGCAAACCTGACCCGCCGGTCGCAGCACATCCGTGCTCGGCCGATCCGTCGCTTGCCGGCGGCATCCGGATTGCCCCCCCGGACCACGCATCCGGCCGTGGCGCGGGTGGGCTTCGTACGTCCTGCCGTCATGCACGGGAGCAGGGCGGAGGCGCACGGGCGTTGCCCGTGCGAGGCGCATCGTCGTTGTGTCGAGGGGGAGGGATGCCCTAGGCTGAGGGCATGAACATCACCATCCACGACGTCAGCGTGCCGGTCTTCGTCAACTCGCTCCGCAACATGGGCGCGTGGCTCGACAAGGCGGCATCGGAGAAGCCCGAGGCCGAGTTGCTCCTCGGCCGTCTCGCCCCCGACATGCGGCCCTTGCCGGCCCAGTACCAGATGGCTTCCGACAGCGCGAAGAACGCCGTGGCGCGGCTTGCCGGGATCGAGGCGCCTACCATGCCGGACGTCGAGGCGAGCTTCGCCGAACTCAAGGAGCGTTGCGCCAGGACGATTGCCTTCGTCGAGGGCGTCGATCCGGCGGCGCTGGCCTCGGGCGCGGAGCGGGAAGTCGAGTTGAAGTTCCCGAACGGCATGGGCTACCGCTTCACGGGGCAGGCCTATCTCACCGGTTTCGCGCTTCCGAACTTCTTCTTCCACGTCACCACCGCGTACGCGATCCTGCGCGCGGCTGGGGTGAGCCTCGGCAAGCCGGATTTCCTCCAGCACCTCGGGCCGCCGAGCATCCAGTCCGCCCAGTAGGCGCCGTAGCCTGCCGGGCAGGAATACCGCGGCCGGATGCGATGCACCGACCGGCCCATGTTGCGTTCGCGGTCCTTCGATGTGTCGGCGCATGACGTCGTGCGTGGCGCAAGTCCGATGCCTTGGGCTGGATCACCCCTCGCCGAGGCGCCACTGGTTCGCCCGAACCTTGCGGCGATAGCCCCTCACGACCTTGCGTGGCGTTCCGCCCATGGCGATGGTCACCGCGGCCTCGCCGGTGGCCTTGACCTTCTGACTTGATGATCGCCGACGAGGTCCGCCCTGACCTTAATGCGAGCCTCATCAGCGACACCAATGTATCACAACAAGTTTTCAGGCGGTCGCTGCGGCCTGGGCGGCGAAGTCACGATAGGAGCGGGGCGGACGTCCCAACAGTGCTGTAAGACGGTCTACATCGCCGGCGTCGGGCAGCATTCCTACGCTGTGGAAGCGCTCGCACATCAGGCGCATGTCGTAAGCCATCCAGCCCGGCGCATGCTTCTGCCGGAGGTTCTGCTCGAAGGCAGCGGTATCGTCGCCACCGTAGTTGATCGGGCGGCCCAGGACGTCGGACCAGATGGCGGCGACGTCCGAACCGGTCAGCGTCTCGGGACCCACGACATTGATCCGCTCGAAGGGAAGCGGGGTTTCGGCCTGCTCGCGACGGATGAGTTCGAGGGCCGCGATCTCCCCAAGGTCGGCGGCGTCGACCATAGCGAGGCCCTTGGCGCCGATGGGCATCGGGTAGACGCCGTAGTCGCGCACGACGTCCTTGATCATGAAATCGTTGTTCATGAAGTAGGCCGGGCGCAGGACGGTGGCGTGGAAGCCCATCGCCTCGATCATCCGCTCGACCGCGAACTTGCCCGCGAAATGCGGCACGTTCACGTAGAGGTCGCTGTGAATCACCGACAGGTAGACAATCCGCTCGATCCCGGCCTCGCGGGCGAGATTGAGGGCGATCAGGGCCTGGGTGACCTCGTCGGGCACCACCGCGTTCAGCAGGAACAGGGTTGAGACACCCGACAGGGCGTTCCGAATGGCGTCGACGTCGAGCAGGTCTCCCTGGACCGCGGTGACGCCCGCCGGCAACTTGGCCTTGGCGGTGTCACGAACCAGGGCGCGCACGTTGGCGCCGCGCTTCACGAGGTGTTCGACGACATGGCCGCCGACGGTGCCGGTCGCGCCGATAACGAGAATGGTCATGGGGGTAACTCCTGGTTTGCCTCTAGGGACATCCAGAAGATGCTCGATCCACTCGCGACCCGGGAGATGGTCGGTTAAGACAGTCCGTCTCGCTGGTGGAACACATGGACCTCCTCGCCCTCGCTGATTTCAACCTCGTCGCCCGTCATGGAGGCTTCGGACGGGCTGCCCGCGCCGCGGGACGCCCGAAGGCAACCCTGTCCCGCCGTGTCGCGGAACTGGAGGCCAGTCTCGCTCTGCGCCTTTTCGAACGCGGGGCGCGCGTCCTGAAGCTGACTGAGGAAGGCCGGGCGCTCCACGAGCGGACGAGGGTGCTACTGACGGAGCTAGACGAGACGGCGGCGGTCGTCGCTTCGGGCGGAGGCAAGCCACGGGGCCGGCTGCGCGTCAGCGCGCCCGTGTTCTTCTCCCAGGCCGCCATGGGGAAGCTCGCCGCGAGGTTCGCTTTAAAGCACCCCGAGGTTCGGCTTGAGGTCACCACGGAGGACCGTGCCGTCGACATGGTGGAGGAAGGCTATGACCTCGCGATCCGGGTCAATCCCGATCCGGATGAGAGCCTGGTCGGACGCATCTTCCTGAGGGACCGTCTGGTCGTCGTGGCTGCTCCGAGCCTGCCTCGGCCGGAGGGCGATGCGGCCGTGCCCGCCGTCGTGCGCGGGTCGATGGGGGACTCCATGACCTGGCCCGTGCGATCACCAGCGGGCAAGTCGAACGTCATCGCCGAGCCCGTCCTCGGCCTTCCATCGCTGATGATGGTCCGCGATGCCGTCCTGGCTGGCGTCGGCGCCGGGCGCCTTCCCATCTCCCTCGTCAGCCATGACCTGGCTGTCGACAGGTTGGTGCTCTGGGGCGATCTCGACAGACCCGAGATCGCCCTCTGGACCCTCTACCCGTCCCGGCGACTGCTGAGCGCGCGGGTGTCCGCCTTCCTCGACCACCTCAAGGAGGCATTTCCGATGGGAACCGCCGATGAATTGGCCGCCCATATCAGCGGATGACGGGCCAGGCCGGATGGAGGTGGCCGAGTATCAGGCCGCTTCAGCCTGTTTCTTGAGTTGCAGGTTCTCTCGGAAGAGCGATTGCATGCCCTTGTGGACCCCGTCGAGATAGGACCGGTAGGTCGGAAGGGCGTCGGGATCGACGCCGGCTAGCTTGGCGAAATAGGCGACGATGGCGTCGGACTCGGTCGTGAACCGGCCAGGCGTGAGTTCGGCCGTCGGGAAGGTGACCTTCTCGACGACGGGCGCGAGCAGCGCGCGGATCGCGGTCACCTCATCGTCGCCGGGCACGAACTCTCGCAGGACGACTTGATCGAGTTGGCCGGTTTCGAGCAGGAACAGGCGGACCTTCAGGCAGAACGGGCAGCCGGTCTTGAGGTAGACCGTCGGCTTGAACGTGGCATCGGTCATGGTCGTACGTCCCTGAGATTGGTAGGTTGGTCTTCCCGGCGGTCATCGGCCGGGCAGGTGATGTCAGGCCGCAGGTCCGGCCATGGCCGTGGGCGCCGTTGTCGGTCACGCGGTCTGGGCGAGTTGCGCCTTGACCCTTGGGATCACCTCGGTGCCCAGCAGCGTGATCGACCGCCGCATGGCGTCGGGCTCCTGCATCGCCGAACTCATCTGGAACGTCAGGCGAGAGATGCCCCCCAACGCTTCGCTGGCCGCAAGCGTCTTCGCCGCGACCGTTTCCGGCGAGCCGATGAGGTAGGCGCCGTAGGGGCCGCACATCGCCGCGAACTGCTCGCGCATGTCCGTGCTCGGCCATCCCCGTTCCGCCCCGATCTTCCCGAACATCTGGGCCCAGCCGGGAAAGAACGCCTCTTGTGCGGCCCGGTCCATGTCGGCGACGAAACCGACCGCGTGCACGCCCACCTTCAGGGTCTCCGGGTCATGACCGGCCTTGCGTCCGGCCTCCCGGTAGAGCTCGACCAGGGGACGGAAGCGCTGGAAGCTGCCGCCGATGATGGCGACCATCAGGGGTAGGCCGAGGGTGCCCGCGCGGGCAAAGGAGGCCGGGGTCCCGCCGACGCCGATCCAGACCGGCACCCTGTCCTGGTGCGGCCGCGGGTAGACGCCCTGGCCGGTCAGCGGTGGGCGGAAACGGCCGCGCCAGGTGACGTGCGTCTGGTCGCGTAGCGCCAGGAGCAAGTCGAGCTTCTCGACGAAGAGCGCGTCGTAATCCTCGGCGGCGAAGCCGAAGAGCGGGTAGGCCTCTCCGAAGGAACCGCGTCCGACAACGATCTCGGCCCGGCCCTTTGCGATGAGGTCGAGGGTGGCGAACTCCTGGAAGACGCGCACAGGGTCGGCGGCGCTGAGCACCGTGACGGCGCTCGTCAGGCGGATGCGGCTGGTGCGCACGGCCGCGGCGGCGAGGATAATGGCGGGTGCGGAGTCGAGGAACTCCGCGCGATGGTGCTCGCCGATGCCGAAGACGTCGAGCCCGGCGCGGTCGGCGACCTCGACCTCGTCGAGCAGGCGTTCCATCCGCTCCGTCCCCGTGACAGTGCGGCCCGTCTTCAGGTCGGGAAGCGTGACGGCGAAGCTGTCGATGCCGATTTCCATGGCGGATGGCCTGTGGTGCGTGACGCGGGACCAAGGGGACGTGTTGGGTCGTTCGTCCTTGGACGAGGGAGGCCGAGGCGGGCGGCCGCGACCTGCCGGTCGGCAAGGGCTCAGCGGCGACCGAGAACGGCGAGGATCTGATCCCGGCGCAGCCAGGCCAAGGTCGCCGTCAGGGCGAGCAGCACGGCGGCCGGAGCGGCGGGCGTGGGCAGGACTGTGAGATGGGCCAGAATGGCGCCCGCCATGGTGCAGGCAAGCCAGAGCGCGGCGAAGGCGGCGTATCCGGGGATCAGCAGGGCGATGGCACCGGCGACTTCCACGAGGCCGGTGACGATGCGGAACCACTGACCGACGCCGATGAGGTCGTAGACCTGTACCATCATCGGCACGCCAGCGAGCTTGGCGCCGCCGGCGGCGAGGAACACCAGGGCAAGCAGCACCTGCAGCGACCAGGCGACGATGTTGAGCTTGCGCGACGGGGCGGGCGAGGCCGTGAGGGTCGGGGACATGATGGACATCCGGTTCGAGGTGGCCGACCGCGGATGCGGCTTGGCTGTGAGCAAAAGAGCTAAGCTCCTTCCATCTCCCATCGAAGCCTCTATTTTTCGATGCGTCCCATCACCTGGACAGATGGATGCTCGATCATCTCACCCTCGACCAGTTGCGAACCTTCGTCGCCGCCGTTGACACCGGCAGCTTCTCGGCGGCCGGGCGCAAGCTTGGGCGAGCGCAGTCTCTCGTCAGCCAATCGATGGCCAACCTTGAGGCTCAGTCCGGCATCAAGCTGTTCGACCGCTCCAGCCGCTATCCGGTTCTGACCGAGGCCGGCAGCGTGTTGCTCGCCCATGCCCGTGCGACCGTGGCAGCCGCCGAAACCTTCAAGTCGCACGCCAGGGAGCTCGCCGGCGGCCTGGAGCCGGAGGTCAGCATCGTGCTCGACGTCCTGTTTCCGATCCAGGTACTCACGGCCGCCGTGGCCGCGTTCCAGCCGGCTTTCCCGACGACCCCCCTGCGCATCCAAGTCGAGACCCTTGGCGCGGTGATCGCACCGGTTCTCGACGGGCGCTGCGCCTTCGCGGTCGCCGGGGCCACGCCCCTGCTGCCCCCCGAGCTCGCGCGCGAGGCGTTGTGCCAGGTCGAGTTGGTGATGGTCGCCTCGCCCGCGCATCCGCTGGCCTGCATGACCGGGACGATCCCGACGTCCGACTTGGCCGAGCATGTCCAGCTGGTGCTGACCGACCGCAGCGAGTTGACCAAGGGGCGCGAGTTCGGCGTGTTCTCGCCGAGGACCTGGCGGCTGGCGGATCTCGGGGCCAAGCACGCCTTCCTCCGCTCGGGCCTCGGTTGGGGCGGGATGCCCCTGGACGTCGTCGCGGATGACCTTGCCAACGGCCAACTCGTGCGGCTGGACATCGCCGCCCTGCCCAAGGGCGGCTTGTTCCTGCCGATGTGGGCCGTCTACCCCATTGAGCGCCCGCCGGGCCCTGCGGGTCGATGGCTGATCGCACAACTGGCCTCGCGGTGAAGAAGGCCCATCGCCAAGGCCGGAGGATCGATCCGGCTGAGGAGATGGCTGGAACACCAACGTCTCATTGATGAGACGGGCCGTCCCAAATCGTCGGCCTACCGAGAGGACCGGGGACACGTACCTTCCGACAGGAAGGAGAAACCCATGTCCCAGTCCGACGATCTTATGTGCAACGATTCCGATTCCGAACCCGCCGCCTTCGGTAGGGCCTTGCGGCTTCATGCCTACGGCGGTCGGGAAGGCCTCGTCATTGACCGCGTGCCTGCGCCCGTTCCGGGTCCCGGCAAAGTCCTGGTCCAGGTCAAGGCCGCCGGGGTGAACGGCATCGACTGGAAGATCCGTGAGGGCTACGTCCGCAACAAGTTCGAGCTTTCGCTGCCGGCGACCATCGGCATCGAGATGGCCGGCGTCGTGCTGCGGCCTGGACCCGGCGTCGAAATCCTGAAGCCCGGCGACCGGGTCCTTGCCGCCCTCGGCGACTGCGGCGCCTATACCAACCATCTAATCATCGACGCGGAGAAGCTCGTCCCGACGCCGCCGACCCTGACGGACGTCGAGGCGGCGGCCATCCCCGTTGCGGCAATGACGGCCTGGCATATCATCCAGGCTGCGGATTTCGACCTCGCCGGGCGACGGGTGCTCATCCATGGGGCGGCAGGCGGCGTGGGAGGCTTCGCCGTCCAGTTCGCGAAGGCGACCGGCGCATCGGTCTATGCTACGGCCTCGACCACGAGCCTTTCGCATGTCCGGGCCCTCGGCGCGGACGAGGTGATCGACTATCGGCAACAGAAATTCGAGGCGCACGCGCAGGACGTCGATCTGGTGATCGATCTCGTCGGCGGGGCGGTCGTGAATCGGTCCTGGGCGATCCTGTCGCCTGACGGCCTCCTCGTCAGCATCGCCGCGCCGGACGTCGTATCGCGTACGCCCCAAGGCGGGCGCGGCGTCTTCCTGTCGAATAGGCCCGACACCGCGCGTCTGGCTGCAATCGCTCGCCAGGTCGCCGCCGGCACGCTTCGGTCGACCGTCGCCGAGGTGGTCGCGTTCGACGATCTGCCCGCTGCAATCGAGCGCAATCGCACCGGGCATGCTCCCGGGAAGATCGTGACCGATCTCACCCTGTGAATACCCGTGAAACCTAAGGGTTCAGCATTGAACCAAGCAGTAGCGTTTCGGTCGCTTGATGGGCCATGACATGCTCGGTCACCATCAGCCGGGCTTTGTTCCGTGCCTTGGGCCCGCCGAGCATGAACAGCGCCAGGCGCTGGCCGATGACCATCTGCGCCTCGACGCCGAGCATGGCGAGCTCGGCGCCCATCGTGAGGAACGAGGCAGCCTTGGCCAGCGGTTTCCGACGTGACCTCATGGTGCCGTCCCCCGTCCGATGAACGTCAGGCGGCGCTCTCGCGCCGCGTCACGATGAGAGCCCAGATGGTCGCTGGTATCCAGCCGATCAGCGTCAGGTGCAGGAAGATGCAGAGGATGCCCTGGAGCACCTTCCCACGCAGGAACATGGCGAGCCATGGCGCCAGGAAGCAGATGATGATCATGACCATGGGCGGCATCTCCGAAATCCGGTTGCGAACCGTGACGGAGAGGGTTGGTTCGTCCTCGACCCTGATCGGACGAGGCTCCTTCAGTCTTCCGCATAGAGCCGGGATTCTCCTGTCCGCGTAGCCCTCGGACACAAGGACGGACTGCTGAACGAGTGAGACGCTCCAGAACCAACATGATCCAGCTGCAGCAGGTCGGCCTGGCCCTCAGCCTATGACACTTCGAGCGAGGGGCAGCTTCCAACGTGGCAGCCGCCCCTCGTAACCTCAGGTAGTTTTATAGCGGAACTCTGGGTCCCAAATCGGATCTTTGGGGCGGCTATTATCGGCTATCTCTAAAGCCTAACGAGCAGCAACAGCGCGATGATGTTGGTGATCTTGATCTCCGGGTTCACGACGGTTCCGGCTGTGTGCTTGTTGAGCAGGTTGTGGTCGTTCGTCGAGCGTGCACCACTCGGATTAGAGTGGACCTTTAAGCAGGTAGAAGGACCGCGCAGCCTCCTTCAGGAGCAACCACTTCAGTCACGAGAAAGGTCTGCTCTTCCGGTTTGAACGTCAGAAGCGGACCGGCAGCTTACGGCCAGATTCAGCCGGCTCCGGTCCGTCCTCGGTTTTCCGGTGGCTTTAGTTCGAAGCCACCGGCAGCATCGACGTTTCTTGGAGGGAATGCGAGATGGTCCCGCCCATGTCCACCCAGAGGGGGGAGCGGGGACTTGGCCGTCGACAGGTCCGGGCATGGACCGTCCGCCGACACTTCTGCGTTAAGCCGGCGGTTCGCCGCTCCGCCGGAGACGCAGATGATCTCGCCCTACACGATCCATGTCCCCGACGAGCGGCTCGCCGCGATCAGGACGAAGATCGCGGCGTATGATTGGAGCCAGCTCTCCGATGCGGGCGGCTGGTCCGCCGGGGTCGGGATCGAGGACCTGAAGAGGCTCGTCCGGTATTGGCTTGACGACTACGACTGGCGTCGGACCGAGGCCCGCCTGAATCGACTGCCCAACTTTCACACGACGATCGAGGCCGAGGGGATCCACTTTCTTCACAAGCGGGGCGACGGGTCGAAGCCGCCCATTCTGCTGCTCCACGGCTGGCCCGGCTCCTTCATCGAGTTCGAGCACCTGATTGATCCGCTCGCCGCGGACGGGCACGACGTGATCGTCCCCTCGCTGCCGGGCTTCGCCTTCTCGAAGCCGATTAGCTGCGTCGTCGGCCCGCGCCGGATCGCCGAACTGATGCATGGCCTGATGGCGCGACTGTTCGGAGAGACGCGCTTCTTCGTCCAGGGCGGGGACTGGGGCGGCCATATCGCGAGCTGGATGGCGTACCTGCGCCCCGAGGCGATGGCCGGCTTCCACGTCAACATGGCCAGCATCCACGCAGAGGACGCGGTCCCGACAACGGCGGAGGAAAAGGACGTCGCTGCACGTCGCAACGCGATCCTCCGTTGGGAGACCGGCTACAACCTGGAGCAGGAGACCCGTCCGCAGACCCTTGGAGTCGCGCTGGCGGACAGCCCGGTCGGCACCGCCGGCTGGATCCTCGAGAAGTTCGGCAAGTGGGCGGACCTTCCGAAGCGCGCCGACGGCAGCCCCGACCTCTGGGCACGCTTCTCCGAGGAGGCCCTCCTCACGAACATCATGCTGTACCTGGGGCCGTCGGCCGTCGTGACGTCGACGTGGATCTATCACGGCAAGCGTCTCGAAGGATCGGACCGCTTCCCCGCCGGCACACGCGTCCTGGTGCCGATGGGAATAGCCGCGTTCCCGGATCCAGTGTTCCTGCCGACGCTACGGTCCTTCGCCGAGAAGACCTACGACGTCGTCCACTACAGCCAAATGGCGGCCGGCGGCCACTTCGCTGCGTTCGAGGAGCCGGAGCTGATGCTCGCAGACCTCCGGACCTTCGTTGCGACGATCCCGGGGGATCGGCGCTGAAGACGGATCTGAGCGCGCTCGAAGCCCGGCGCATCGCCCTCGCCGCACAGGGCTTCGACGCGCCCCCTCGCGAAGGTCCCGTCAGTGCGACGCGGATCCGCAGCGCGATCGGCCGGCTCGGCCTGCTGCAGATCGACAGCGTGAACGTCCTCGCACGAGCCCATTACCTGCCGCTGTTCTCGCGCCTGGGGCCGTACGATCGCGACCTCCTCGACGCGGTCACGGTCGCCAGGCCGAAGCGTTTCTTCGAGTATTGGGGGCACGAGGCGTCCCTTCTGCCCATCGACCTCCAACCCCTGCTGCGCTGGCGCATGGACCGCGCACTCCGCGGTCAGGGCGTCTGGCAGCGGCTCGAGCCCTTCGCGGGCGAGAAGCGGGCCGAGGCCGATGCTCTCCTCGCCCGGATCGAGAAGGAGGGGCCGTTGGCCGCCTCAGACGTGGCCGGTGACAGGGCCGCGAAGGGCATGTGGGAGTGGAGCGACGCCAAGCACGCGCTCGAATGGCTTTTCTGGTCGGGACAGGTGGCCTCGACGCATCGTCGGAGCAGCTTCGAGCGCGTGTACGATCTCCCGGAGCGGGTGCTGCCCCGTGCCGTTCTCGACATCCCGACGCCGACCGGGATCGATGCGAGGCGGGATCTCATCGCGCGTTCGGCAAAGGCGCTCGGCGTCGCGACGGTGCACGATCTGCGCGACTATTACCGGATACCGCCGGCGGACGCGGTCCTGCCTATTGAGCAGCTCGTCGAGGAGGGCACGCTCGTCCCGGTGCACGTGAGCGGTTGGCAGAAACAGGCCTATCTACACAGGGACGCGAAGCCCGGCCGCAGGCTCGGCGCCTCCGCGCTTCTCTCCCCCTTCGACCCGCTCGTCTGGCATCGTCCTCGGGCTGAGAGGCTGTTCGGCTTCCGGTACCGCCTGGAGATCTACACACCGGCCCACAAGCGCGAGCATGGCTACTACGTGCTGCCCTTCCTGCTGGACGGCGCGCTCGTCGCCCGCGTGGACCTGAAGGCGGACCGGAAGGTCGGCGTCTTGGTCGTCCAGCGCGCCCATGTCGAGCCGAGGGCGCCGGCCGATACCGCGGAACGGCTGCTCGGGGAGCTGCGCCTGACGGCGTCGTGGCTCGGGTTGTCCAGCATCGTCGTCGCACCGACCGCCGTCCTTCCAGGCCTGACGGCGGTTTCCAACATCGAGGTCCACCCGCCCGTCTCACCATAGGAAACCGTGCGCCGCCGGCGATTTAAGGAGGCTCCACCACGGTTGCCAAGACGCACACGCACGGTTTGACAGACAATTGTGGAGGCATCGCTGACACCTTCGCAGGGCAACGCCGCAGCCGTTGCCCCGTCGCGATACAACCGGGCACGGCCCCTACGTCCGCTTATGGACATCGCGTCCGGAACATTGAACGGCCGAGCCGGGCGCAAAGCCGAACGACGGGTTTTGCGCTGATCGGCGATCCAGCATGGTGTAGTCTGGCCGTAAGCAGCTCGTCCGCTTCGAGGCTCGGGGAGTGAACAAACGGACACTCGTGCGGCAAAGGTGAAAGCCTCGGAGTGATCCTGATCCTCGCCTGAGGTGGTCCGCCCTGAGGTATGACTTACGAGCTGAAGGCCGTCAGCTCGGAAACTTGTAGCCTCCGAGCGGCACAGGCAGGTTGTGGACGCTCTCTGGGAGAAGCATGGTCTCTCGGAGCGGTACGCCTGCCGCCTCGTGGGCCAGCACCGTGGCCGGCCCGCAGGAAGTGCGCCAGCATCTTCCCCAGGTCGGCTGTTGAGGAATCCGCCAGGAGCCGTGTCGTGGTGGTTGCCGAGCAGGCCGCCCGGAAACCCGCCAAGCGCGCAGCCGAAGCTGTGCGCCGGCGCCGGGGCCCGCAGGGGCGGGAGCAGACTGGTTGCCGCCGAGGAGCTCGGCCAGCTTAGCCCGGTTCGCCCTCTCGGCTTGTTCAAGGCCCAGGCGACTCGCTGGCGTACAGATCCTCGGCGCAATGCTGCAGGCTAGAGGCTCATTGGGTATGAATGCCCGTCGGCGGCTGCGAGGCGTACCACTCCGCCGCTTGGTTGATCTCCTCGGAAGTCATCCTCCGGGCGACGTTACGCATCTGCTGGCTGATGTCATTGCGACGCGCACCTGAGGCGAAGGCCTGGAGCTGAGCCTTCACGTAGGCGGCGGGCTGACCTTCCAGCCATGGGCTTCCTGTCTTGTTGTCGAGCACGCCGTGGCAGGAGCCGCAGGGCGCAACGTTGCGCAGCGGAGCACCGTTGATGACGATGCGCGGGACGGGCTTGTCGCTGGCCGGGTGGAATCCGGGCAGCCGCGGCAGGTACGCGTAGTACGCCGAGAGATCGGTCATGTCTCGTTCCGACAGGTTCACGGCGAACGGCGTCATCGTTGCGTTGACCCGCACGCCTGACTTGAAGTCGGCCAGTTGCTTGTAGATCGCGGGCGCGTACTGACCGGCGAGATTGGGAGAGTCGGCCCGGCTCACTCCGGTTGGCCCATGGCAGATCGCGCATTGCTGCGCGAGCGTCGCGCCGCGTCCCACCGCCTCCGGGTCAGCGGTACTGGGCAGCGCAGAGGTTATTACCACCCGGGTGAGCTTGCCGTCCGGCTGGACCGGGTCAGTTGCCGAGGAAGACTTCGGCACGCCCGCGGCGCTGCAGATGGCGTCCCAAACGCCGGCGAGCTTGAGGTCCGGCTGTGCGTACGGGAGCAGCACAAAGCCGCCGAGCGCGGTCACGGCGAGCAGGCCGACGGTGATGCTGACTGAACCGGTGAACCAGGGGTCCCTCGGCGAAAGGAGGCGATCGTCGCTCATGGATTGGCCCCCACGTACACCGCCGGTACTGACGTGTCCTTGCGCAACGCGAGCTGCGCGATGGGAAAGCCGTAGTTGGTCACCGTGAGGCCAACCATCAGGGCGATCCATAGGGCGTAGCCGTTGAGCGCCGGTACACTCAGCGGAGGGTGGAGAGCTTCGGCGAATCGGTAGGCGCCAGCATCCTCCCGCGGCGCGTGGTGGCCCCGGACTAGCACGAGGATGAATAGGGCTCCCGACGCCACCAGGATGAAGCCGCCGATGGCCGAGAGGATCACCGAGAAGGCCTGCGTGGCGACGGCAGGGTCGCCGTAGTCGAAGTAGGCCATGCGGCGCGGCATGCCAAGGATGCCAACCCAGTGCCAGGGAAAGGTCGTGACAATCATGCCGACGAACCAGAGCCAGAGCTGGGTGCGCATCAGGTGCAGGTCAGCCAGTGCGCGGCCGGTGAGGTGCGGCCACAGGTCGTAGGCAATCGCGAAGTACATGATGACGATGGCGCCACCGAAGATCAGGTGGAAGTGGCCCGTGATCCACTGCGTGTTGTGGATGGACGTATCGAGCTGGTAGCTCATGTTGATCAGTCCGCCGGCACCGCCGAAGCCGAGCATCACGAACGAGAACGCGACCGCGAGCATGATCGGGTTCGACCAGGGCAGGACCTTGATCCAGCCGAAGGGCCCGCGGCCGCCGCGCAGGCGTGCGGCGATCTCCACCGATGCGCAGATGGTGAAGACAGTCAGCAGCGTCGGGAGTGCCACGAGCGCGGTGAAGGCCGAGTGGATGAACTTGAAGCCTGCGCCAACCTGAGGGTCGGCGAAGGTATGGTGCATGCCGATGGGCATCGCTACCACCAGGAACAGGATGAACGAGATCCTGGCCATGGTGTCGCTGTAGATCTTCCCGCCAATCGCCCGCGGCACGATGGTGTAGTAGGCGATGTAGGTCGGCATCAGCCAGAAGTAGACGATGGCGTGCAGCGTCCAAGAGAAGAACACCCGCGACAGGCCCGCGTCGATGGTCGACCTCAGGCCGAAGGCGACCGGCAGGATCTGCAGGAGGAGTTCGAGCGCTGCGCCCACCGCCGTCCAGGCCCACAGGTAGGAGCCGGCCACGTTGGCGAACATCGGAAGCGGCACCGGCGTGCCGGGGTTCGCCTTCTTCCAGGCGTGCAGGTTCACCGACATTAGGGCGACCCAGATCCAGGAGCCCACCACCACGAGCACCACGCCCAGGTAGTAGAAGGGGCTTCCGATCAGGGGCGGGTAGAAGGTGTACAGAACCGAGGCCCGGCCGAGCGACACCGGGACCATCGCCATGACCGCACCGGCCACGACGAGCCAGTACCCGGCCCAGGCCCACCGCAGCCCGATGAGGCGCTGCTTGAGCGAGACCTCGCTAATGGCGTAGCCAAACCCCATCGCCACAAGGGTTGGGAACACGTAGCCCATGACGGTGCCGTGCGCCGTCAGCGAGCGGTAATACCACTCGGGGTTGCTGATCCAGGTATGGAGCGGGCTACGGATAAACATCTGCCAGGCCCCGAGCAGCAGGGCGAGGCCGAAGACGGCGAAGGCCAGCCAGAAATGGGCGAGGACGAGCCTCCTGCTACTCAACACAGGCGACCCTCCGGTTGGCAGAGATCATGGACAGGAACGCGGACTTGTCGACCACCTTGACCTTGGCCCACATGCCCTCGTGACCGACGCCGCAGTATTCCTGGCAGGGCATCAGGTACTCGCCCGGCTTGCTGAACTTGGCCGGAATCTCCGAGACGTAGCCGGGCACCAGCATGGTGTTGACGTTGGTCTTCTGGATCAGGAAGCCATGCACCACGTCGGGGCTCGTGGCCCGGAACACCACCGGGGTGTCGGTGGGCACCACCATGCACTGAGGCGTGAAGCTGTATTGCTGGCCCACAGCCCGTACCGTCACCGAGCCATCCGGCTCGACCGCGCTGCCGAGGTTGCTCTCAACGAACTCGCCGGTGAGGTGGAGAGTCTGGGGCTGGATCGTCTCCACGCGCGCCTGGGGCATCGTCGCCCGGTGGATCCCCGCGAAGGCTGCCATTCCGGCCAGCAGGACGATGATGCCAATGGACAGGGTCGCCCATCGGCGCTCGACCCGCTCGGCGACGCGGGCACCCTCGTCAATGTGCTCATGAGTCGTCATCGGGGCTCCGGGTCAGCTCCCGCGCGGCAGGAAGACGAACAGGTAGAAGGCGAACCAGCAGGCCACGACGATGGCCGTCGCGATCGCCGCGACCGTCACAGCGCCGGATGGCCCCGCCCTCACGACGGAATCGACGTCGCGGCGCTCGGCTTCCTCGTCGCAGTGCTGCAGAGGGGGAGAGTTCAGCATGACCTCAGTCCAAGGGAGCGGAGCGAAGCTGGTTGGCTTCCTGCGCGGTCACCGCCGCGCCGTGGTTGCCCCAGGTGGTCCGAATGTAGGTAACCACGGCCGCGACCTCGTTGTCCGAGAGCGATTGGGCGAAGGGCGGCATGCCGTAGGGACGCGGATTGCCTTGCGTGCCCGGGGGATAGCCCCCGTTCAGCACCATGCGGATCGCGTTCACCGCCGACGACATCTGGATGGACTGGTTGCCGGCTAGCGGCGGGTAGTGCGGCGGCTTGCCTTGGCCTTGCGCGCCGTGACAGCTCGCGCACTGGCCGTCGTAGACCGTCTTGCCGAGCGCGAGCAGCAGGCTGCTCTCGGCCGTGGGCACCTTCGACGTGACCGGCGGCGGGACCTCCTGGCCGAGGCTCTTGAGGTAGACCGCCATGGCCCGCGTGTCCTCGGGCGTCAGGTACTGGAGGCTATTGTAGGTGACCTCCGCCATCGGGCCGTAAACCGCGCCGCGTCGCGAGACACCGGTGCGCAGGAGGTCGGAGATCTCCTCAATGGTCCAGTCACCGACCCCGGCCTCGCGGTTGGAGGTGAGGGACGGCGCGTACCAGTTCTGCATCGGGATGAGCCCGCCCTGGAACGCCTGCGACTCTGAGTTGCCGCCGAGCGCGTTGATCGGCGTGTGGCACATGCCGCAGTGGCCGAGGCCCTCGACCAGGTAGGCGCCCCTGTTCCACTCCTCCGACTGCTTTGGATCAGGCTTGAACTCGCCTTCGCGGAAGAACAGCGTACGCCAGCCGAGGATAAGCTGACGATTATTGTAGGGAAACCTGAGATCGTGCGGCCTATTCGCCTGCTTCACGGGCGGGACCGACATCAGATAGGTGTAGATCGCGTCGCTGTCGGCGCGGGTCACCTTGGTATAGGAGCCGAAAGGCATGGCCGGATAGAGCAGCCCGCCGTCCGGCGAGCGGCCGGTATGCATCATCTGGTAGAACTGGTCGGAGGTCCACTTGCCGATCCCGGTCTCCGGATCAGGCGTGATGTTGGAGGTGAAGAGCGTGCCGAAGGGGGTCGCCATGGACCTGCCGCCGGCGAAGGGCTTGCCCTCAGGCGCGGTGTGACAGGCGATGCAGTCGCCGGCTCGCGCCAGGTACTCGCCCTTGGCGAGTAGGCTAGCGTCAGGACGGGCGGCTGGTGGGGTCTGAGCTTCGGCGGCGGTGCCGAGGAGCGCGGCGAGCAGAGCCGGGAAGACCATGCGGGCGAGGCTAGCCACGACGTTCCTCCTCACTGGGGCTGGCTCCCGCAGGCAAAGGGGAGCGCGTAGGTCCCTTTTGGAACGGAGCGGCGCTCCTCCGGCGCGGGTCGCGAGGAGAGCCATGCGGTGACGGCCGCGACGTCCGCTTCCGTGAGGTGTCCGGCGACGACCTGCATGCAGTCCGGCGAGAGGGCGGTCCGCGTGCCGTAGCGCCAGGCGCCGAGCTGCGCGCTGATGTAGCTGGGCTTGAGCCCGAGGAGACCGGGAATACCCGGCTCCATGCCGGTCAGGTTGGGACCGTGGCAGCTCGTACAGGCCGGGATGTTACGCGCGGCGTCGCCCTGAGTGACCAACCTTCGTCCTGTTGCCAGTACCTCCTCTGCGGCAGTTGGAACGGCGGGAGGCGGCAGCGGCGGGTTCAAGCTGGCCAAATACTCAGCCATGTCCTTAAGGTAGGCTTCTGGCAGGTACGCCAGAAGGTAGTTCATGGGCGGGTAGTGCCGCCGGCCGTTTCGAAATGCCACGAGCTGGTTGAAGAGATAACCTGCCGGCTTGCCCGCGAGGCGCGGGAAGTAGGGATCGCGCGTCCCTTCGCCCTGTGCGCCATGGCAAGGGGCGCAGGCCAGCACGCGCTCGGCCATCGTATCCGGTGGAGATGCGGGGGACTCTCCGTGCGCCGGCCCCAGCACCGATCCCATCAGCGCAATCGCGACAGCAACGCCAAGAACCAGGTGCAAGACCGCTCTCCGGCTTCTGTAACCCCGCGAGGCGCACGCACTCGCCGCATCGATGGCGCCGGGGATACGTGCACCTTGGCGGGGCGCCTTCGCGCACCGTAGCCGAAAGCGCCCCGCGCTCTTTGCGTTTGCGCAAACACGTCTTCAGGTTGTGCCGAAATCCGCGTGCGCCTTGCCCCCACCGTGCTTGGCCGTGCTGCCGTGGGCCCTTGAGGTGTATCAACGCGCCCAGGGGCCGGACAGTGCACTGATCGCGGGCCAGCCGAAGGCCCGACCACCCTTCAGCTTTCCAGACCGTGCCGTCATCGGCACCAGCCACTGTCCCGGAGAGTAGCAGGAAGGGGGCTGGTAGCATCAGGATGAAGACAGAAGGGAGCGATGAACCAATCACCGCAAAGGATGAGAGCGGCCGCAGGTGTGTTATTCAGCGATCTCGATCGCGAAGCAGCCGACGCCTTGCTGGACGCTGCCACGCACCGTCAGATTGCGGAGGGCATGGCCCTCTTCCACCAGGGGGATGTGCCCAGCCAGCTCTTCCAGGTTGTGACCGGATTGGTGAAGCTGTCGCGGGTTGGCACGAACGGTGAGCAGACAACGCTCCGGTTCATGGGACCCGGTGAGCTTGTCGGTTGCGTCGCGATCTTCCAGCAGTTTCCCTTTCCCGCAACCGCGATTGCCAGCAAGCCTTGCAGCTTGCTGTGCTGGAGTGCCGCGCAGATCCTCGAACTCATCCACCGCTATCCCGCAGTCGCATCGAATGCGCTGAAGAGCGTCGGAGGTCGCGCTCAAGAGATGATCGAGCGGGTGACGGACTTGAGCGCTAAAGGGGTGGAGGCACGGCTCGCCGGCGTTCTCCTTCGTCTGGCCAGCCAAGTCGGGCGCACTTCTCCCAAGGGCGTAGAGATCAGGCACCCGGTCACGCGCAATGACATGGCCGAGATGACGGGTGTCACGTACTTTACTGTGAGTCGGGTCCTCAGTGCCTGGCAGAAGCAGGAAATCGTGCGACTCGGCCGTGAACGGGTAATCGTCGTTGAGCCGCACAGGTTGGCCCAAATTGCTGGCTGAACATCAGCAAACCGGAGGCAGCTGCTGCCTCGCTCATGCAATCCATCCCTCCGTGTCGTTGGCTCACGGCGGCGTCGTCCGTAACTCCTTCTCCCCCGAGCAACAGCTGTCTGCAGGTGAGCCGAATAGGCGCGGCGGGCGGTGTAGGTCTGCTGTTGCGTGATGAGCACCTCTTTCGGCGGTCCTAGAACGGCAACCGATCAAGATTAATAAATTGTTAACAGCAGGGATTCGTAGTCTGATACTCAGACTTCTACGAACATCGTTAATTTCATCCCGCGGCTATCAGTCTGCGGGCTGCTTCAAGATCGACATGCCCGTTCAAGGCGCGCCCAGGCGAGGTCCGCTCGAGCCGCACCCAAGAGGGACAAAATGCGCTGCTGCAATGTCGGCTTTAGGGAAATTGCTGGAATCGCCCGACGGACCGCAATGGGAATATGACGGTCGAGGCTACTGCCCTGGCGTGTGCAAAAAGGCTGCACGTGATCGGGTCGATTTAGACACGCGACCAGTGCTATCTCCCGTGAACCTTCGCCAATCCCAGGCGCTGCACCTTGATGCTCACGCGACGTGCGCTGCTTTCCCGCCCTGCATTAACCGGCGCCCTGGCCACAGCGGGCAGCCTGATGAGCGCCGGTTACGCGACGGCGTTCGAGCCACATCGCGTGCAGGTCACAACCTACCGTTTGTCGCCCCGGGGCTGGCCGCCGGGTCTACGGCTGCGCATCGCGATCCTGACCGACTTCCACGCTCATCCGCGCTGCATGGGCGAGGTTGAGCTCGCGGCGGTGGTTGCCCGGACCAACGCGCTCGCGCCCGATCTCATGGTGCTGCTGGGGGATTACGCCTCGCAGAGCCCAGGACCGGTGCCGATCGAGACGGTCGCCGCCATCCTGCGCGACCTCGCGGCACCGAAGGGCGTCTACGCGATCCAGGGCAACCATGACTGGGGCGACGATCGAGACGCGCGCCGTCGTGGCCACGGCCCCACACAAGCCGAACGTGCGCTACGGGCGGTCGGCATTCCGTTCATCGAGAACACGACGGTGCGGCTCGATCTTCCCGTACCGATCTGGCTGGCCGGACTGGAGAGTGAGGAGACGCCGAGTGTACCGAGCGAGCGAGGGAGATTCGACCGCTACCGCCTCGGTACCCTGCAACGAACGCTCCGGGATGTGCCGGTCGACGAGCCCGTGATCCTGCTGGCGCATGAGCCAGACATCTTCGCCCTGGATCACGATCCGCGTGTGGTCATAACTTTGTCGGGCCACACGCATGGGGGCCAGATTCGCATCCTGGGTTGGTCACCCTGGATCCCGTCCCGCTACGGTCTGCGATACGCCTATGGCCACATCGTCGAGCGAGACCGGGATCTCGTGGTCTCAGCCGGCTTAGGCTCTCACTTTGTGGCCGGCCGCCCGGTACGCCTGGGTGTGCCGCCCGAGATCGTGATCGTCGATCTCGGGCAGGCAGACCCTGCTACATCATAAGACGCTGAGCTGCGTCACTCGGCAGAAGCCGCTCGCGGAGCTTTTCTCGGCCTGCGGGAACGCCTCTCAATAAAATCAACAGCCTGCCTCAGCTTCCCAAGCTGAATGTCGTCAGTTCGATCCCGATCGCCCGCTCCACTCCCTTTCCTTATTTGCAGCAACGGCTTGCGCGGGGATCTTGGTCCTCATCGATGAGGGTCTGTGGCCTCGCGATACAGCGGGGATACAACGATGGGCGGCCCGCCGCGTCGTATTCGCAGGTCAGGGAATCGCTAACCGATCCTCGAATCCACCCCTACTCACAGTCGCCGATCGGTGCGCCGCGAGCCTATGACGACCCTCCGATTGATAGCGAAACGCGCCGCGTCCTGAGCCGGCAAGACCTGCCGATGGGAGACCAGCCGGCCCGCGCATCGCTGTCGCTGGAGAGCGCCATGGCCGTGTATTTCACCGCCGACTGCACCTGGGGCATCAAGGGGTGCTAGGCTTCGGGTGCCGCCCCTTCGGGCCTGCCGCAAACCCGAATGGGCTGAGGTTTGCGGGTCGTTAGCCATACCTGCCCAGCTTGCCGCTCCGATCCGGAGTGATGGCGTACTGGTTCGGATTCCCGACGCGAACAAAGCATGAAAGCGGGGCGGTAGAGGCTCTTCTGCGCTCCGTACCGGGGCTCGCGACACGCCCGGCGGACGTACCGCACGCGGGACGACGCGCGCGGACGTGTTCGGCTTCGGATTGGCGCCCGCAAATTCGGCTCTGCCCGACCCATGGCTGTCGTAAGGGCGGAACGGACCGCCCGCGGGAGACGTGACATGACCAAGACGATGATCTTCGTGCTCGTGGCCGGCAGCCTGATCGGCGCGGCGCACCCCGCCCTGGCGCAGGAGCCGGCCGCGTCCGCCGAGCCCCGCGGCAACCAGGAATTCATCGGCGTCGATCTCGACAATGGCGGCGTCTACTACAACGGCCACGACTCGGGCCGCTTCTGCGTCTACCGCACGGTGGACGTGTTCAACCGCTACACCGGCTACGTCGAGGCCCGCCGCGTGCGCCGCTGCGGCCGCGGCCTCTACCTGCGCTGACGGGGGAGCGGCATGATGCTCGCCCGGCTCTCCCCCCTGCACCTCGCGGCTCTCGGCCTCGTCTTCGCGCTCATCGACCGGATGTGAGCGGGTGTGCCCCGGCCATCGCCGCCGGCATTGTCTCACCGGTCCTGGCCGACTATTCCGGCCCCGGTCCTGAGTATTCGGCGACGCGTGCAGTCGCGTCGGCAGCCGAGAAGGAGAGGCGCATGGTGACCCCCGTCACGGTGTCGGCTCGTCGTGGACATCCGTGCCTGCCGCGCGGCTGGTTGCTGGTCCTCGTGCTGGTCGCGTGCGCCTGCCTCTGGTGCGGCCGCGCCCGGGCCGCCGAACCCACGTCCCTCGCCGACAACGGCGACTCGGTGGCGGTGGTGATCGGCAACCGCGACTACAAGCAGACCGTGCCCGTCGACTACGCGCACAACGACGCCGACGCGATGCGCGACTACCTCGTCCAGCGCCTCGGCTACCGCGAGGCCAACGTCTTCGTCCTCAAGGACGCGACGCTGAACGAGTTCAACCAAGTCTTCGGCACCGAGCGGAACCCGCAATCCGGCCGCCTGTGGCGCAGCGTGCGCGAGGGCCGCTCGAACGTGTTCGTGTACTATTCCGGCCACGGCGTGCCGGATCTCGCCACGCGCCAGCCGTTCCTGCTGCCGCAGGACGGCAACCCCAACCAGGGCGAGAGCGGCTTCTCCCTCGAGACGCTCTACCGTAACCTCGACCTCGTGAAGCGCAAGATCGGCCCCGAGCGCCAGCTCGTGGTGATGGTGGATGCCTGCTTCACCGGGGAGACCGGCCGGAAGGGCGAGAGCCTGCTGGCGGTCTCGGCCCCCGGCTTCGCGCCGGCCAAGCCGAAGGCCGAGGCGGGGATCGTCCGGGTCGTCGCGACCTCGGGGGCGACACCGGCGAACTGGGACGCGGCGAACAGGCTCGGCCTCCTCACCAGCCGGTTCCTGATGGGCGTCTCCGGCCTCGCCGAGGAGTCGGGCGGCGACGTCCCCTGGGCCGCGCTCAAGGCCTATCTGCGCCGCGAGGTTGCGGAGGCGGCGCGCCGCGCGAGCGGGCGCGAGCAGGTGCCCGAGGTGGACGACGCCCCGATCGTCCTCAAGGCCTCGGCTCCGGTCGCCGCGGTGGCGGACGGCGTCGCGCAGGTGCGCGACGAGGCGGCGTGGCGCCGGGCGGAGGCGCTCGGCACCCAGGCGGCCGTCGAGACCTATATCGGCACCTGCGGGCCGACCTGCGCCTACCGCGCCCAGGCCATGGACCGGCTCTTCGCCGGCCGGCAGCGCGACGCGGCGGCCCTCGACCAGGAGAACTGGGCGACGTTCGGCGCGGCGCGGCAGTACCAGGCCTATCTCGACTCCTGCGGCGCGGTCTGCGCCTACCGCAGCCTCGCCCTCGGCTACCTCGGCGGCTCGGATCCCGCGGCCGACCCGCGGGTCAAGCGGTGCGACGCGCTGGCGGCCGGGACGGACGATCCCGATCGGCCCGCGGCCGTGACCGGGATCAAGCTCGGGCGCATCGAATCCGCGGCCGCCATCGAGGCCTGCCGCCCGGCGGCGGAGGCCTACCCGAAGCTGCGCCGCCTCGCCTATCAGCTCGGCCGCGCATACGACCGCGCCGACCGCTACAAGGAGGCGTTTGCGGCCTACGACCAGGCGGCCAAGGCCGGCAGCATCTCGGCGATGAACAACCTCGCGGCCCTCTACGAGAACGGCCAGGGCGTGAAGCGCTCTCAGGCCGAGGCGTTCCGGCTCTACAGGCGGGCCGGCGAGGGCGGCAACGTGGTGGCCCTCGCCAACGCGGCGCGCATGCTCGAGTACGGCAACGGCATCCCCAAGGACGAGGCGCAGGCGGTCGCCCTCTACAAGCGGGCGGTGGATGGCGGCGACGTCGCGTCGATCTCGAAACTGGTGCCGCACTACGCGACCGGCGCCTACGGCTTCCCGAAGGACCTGCGCCAGGGCTTCGACCTGTTCCGGCAGGCCGCCGACCGCGGCGACCCCGTCGCCATGGCCACCATGGCGACGCTCATCGACAACGGCTTCGCGCGCTTCTTCCCCGGCGTGCGCTCCGCCGACCTCGTGCTGCAGGCCCTGAAGCGGGGCGAACTCGGCGCCGCCTCGGTCTCGGCGACCGACACCGCGGCCCAGAAGCTGAAGCCCGACACGATCCGGGCGGTCCAGAAGGCGGTGAAGCAGGCGGATTACTACCCCGGCGCCATCGACGGCCGCTTCAACCCCGTCTTCGTCCGCGCGCTCGACCAGTACGCGCGCGCCAACGAGGCGGAATGAGCGGACCAGGGCCGGCGCGGCCGCGCGCCCCGATCTGCCGCACCAGGTCCACGCGCCGCGCGGGATGGGCGGGCCGGCGGCCGGCCCTGCTCGTGGCCGCATGCCTCGCCGCATCTCTCGCCGCGCCGTCCCCGGCCCGCGCCGATCCCGGAACCGCGGCGCTGACCCCCCTCCTCGACGCCGTGGCGGCCTGCACCGGCCGGTCCGACCTCACCCTCGCCGTCATCGGCGTCGATCCGGGCCAGACCGCGCTCTCGCGCGAGCAGGCCGAGGAGGTGCGGCTCGCGGCCGAGACCCGGCTTCAGGCCACCGGCCGCGTGCGCCTGGCGGCCGCGGCCGACGTGGTGCGCATCAAGGCCCTGCGCGAGGGCACCACGGGACTCTCGGCCAGCGAGGCCGAGGCGCAGATCCGCGCGGCCTTCGCGGGCGACGCCAGCGTCTTCCTCGTCGACACGCGGCGCGCGGGCGACACCGCCGCCTTCCGCCTCCAGGCCATCACCAAGGCCGCCGACTGCAAGGCAACCAGCGAGCCGGTGGTCGTGCCGATCCGCGCCGGGCCGGGCGTCTCGGACATCGATGCCGTGATGGAGGGCGCGGTCCGGGCGCTCGACGCGGCCGTGCCGAACGCGAGCCGCGTCGACCTCTGTCCCTTCGCCACCGATGGCGGCCACTCCTCCTGCGCGGCGGCCCTCACCGACCGCCTCGCGATCGCCCTCGACGCCGAGGCGCGGGCGCCGAACCGCATCCTGAAGGGCGGGCGCCTGGAGGTGCGGCGCCAGCCCCCCGGCGGCGCCTGCCCGGGCACCGGCCTCACGGCACGCGGCCGCTTCCTCACCGATCCGGCCCGGCAGTTCTGGATGGAGCTGGAATTCCAGCGCGACGGGACCGTCGTCGCGCCGACAGGACGCCGCCGCATCGGCATCGAGGGACTCGGCTGCGATCCCACGCCGCGGCCCTTCCTCGACCACGTGGCGGCCACGGCGCCGACCGACGGCGCCCGGCTCTCGGTCTCGGCGGTCTCGGCGCCGTTCGCCCGGGGCGAGCGCCTGGAAGTGCGGATCGACGCGAAGGCGCGCCAGAACCTCTACTGCTGGGTCCTGGCTCCGGACGAGACCGCGTTCGTCGCGCTGCCCGTGCGCGGCAACGCGGCCTCGCAGGCGCCCGTCGCCCCGGGCACGGCCCGGCGCTATCCCCGCGGCTACGGGCTCGACGAGATCGTGGCGTCCGAGCCTTTCGAGAACCTCTTCGCCTGCTTCGGGGTCGAGGGCGGTCTGCCCCCCGAGCTTGCAGCGCGCTGGCTCGACGCCGCGCCCGCCGCCGGCACGGAGGCGCGCCTGCTGCAGCCCGCCGAGGTGCTCGATCTCCTCGACAGGATCCGCCGCGTGCCCGGCGTGACCGAGGCGACCGCGCGCATCACCGTGCGTTGAACGCGCGCGAAATCTGCTCTGGAGGCCCAAGGCTGAGACGCGATCAGCTCACGCAGGGGTTTCGGGGGATGACAGGGGGTCACGGAAAGTTTATCGGCGAGCCGGGCCTTCGGGCGCGCCAGACAGACCGCGGGGGGCGACTCATCGGGGGCTACGACGAACGCTGCGCGGCTGACTTCGCCAGTCTCGGCGAGGGGCGCGACCTGACGCGCGAGGACCGGGCATGGCTCGTCCGCGTCGTGACGGGCGCCGTGCGACCGAACCGCGACAAGCCGCTCTGGGATCTCGCCCACGCCCTCGCCGCCCTGGCCGCCCTCGCGCGGGCGCGGGACGGACGCGACCTCGTCACCCTCATCCTCGACCCCCGGCTGGCCAAGCCGGCGGCGGCCGCGTCCCGCTTCGCCGACGCGCGGTCGGAGGGCGCCGCCACGGACGCGCGCGGCCTCGTGCTGTCCGGGGCACGGGACTGGCGCTGCACCTGGGCCGGGCTCGGCCGCCTGCTCACTGTCGCCGAGTTCCTGCTGACCGCCGACGATCTCGCGTCCTTCGCCACGGTGTCCGGCTGGCTCGACGAACTGGTGCGCGCCCCCGGCCCCGACGCGGCCGAGTTCCTGGCCAAGCGCCTCGCGCGGCAGCTCGCGGCCTACAGGAACGCCCACCTGCCGCTCGCCCCCCTCGAGCGGCGCTTCCGGGCGATCCTCGACCACCTCGACGGGCGCACGGCCTTCACCGACGACGACATCGTCGGCTTCTGGCGCGGCGAGATGGCGGCGGGCGACGAGCGGCCGGGCTTCCGCACGGTCGCCGAGCACTTCGTCACCTTCGAGGTCGCCGGACATCTCCTGGGCAGCCTCGCGAGCCTCGGTTCGGCCGCCTCCCTCGACGCGGTCGCGGGCTGGGAGGAGCGTCTCGACGCCTCGCTGGCCGACCTCGCCACCGCCGAGCCGGCGGAGGGGCTCGCGGACCTGCTCGCGGACCTGCCGGACGGCCCGAAGATCCTGACGGGCGCGGAGCGGGACGACCTCGCCGACCTCCTGCGCCTCGACCCGTTCCACCGAACGCGCCCGCTCACCAGCCTGCGCGCGGTGAGCTTCGGGCGGGTCCAGTCCGGGCTCGCGAACCGCCTGCGCCGCGGCGGCGGCGGGGCCGGCCTCGCCGAGCGCGCGGCCTGCGCCGAGGCGGAGAGCTACGCGGCGGTGGCGGCCCGCGCGAAGGCGCTGTCGGCCCATCTCGCGCGGATGCTGCGCATCGCGGCGGCTCTGCGCCTCGCCGCCGCCGACGGCCTCGCGCCGGAGGTGCGCGCGGCCCTCGCCGCCGCGGAAGCCGACCTGAAGCGGGTGCGGCGGGCGGGCTTCGACGACCGCGCACAGGTCCAGGCCGGATTCGCCGCGGCGGACGCGGCGCTCCTGCGCCTCGCCGACGAGATCGGCGGCCTGGAACGGGCGCTCGACGCGCTCGCGCGGCAGCGCCCGCTGGACGCGGCCTTCGCGGCCGACCGCGCCGTCTTCGCGGAGACCCTCTCGGCGGCCTATGCCGGCGAGGCGGCGGCGTGAGCGAGGAGGCGGCGCGCCTGCTCGCCGAGATCCACGCGGCCCGCGCACTGATGCGCACGCCCGCTCCCGCCACCGTGCGGCCCGCGACCGCGGCGCTCTGGGCCCATGCCGTTCGGGAGGCCGGCGCGCCGGTCGACCTGGCGGTCGTGCGCGCGCTCCGCGGCGACCCCGAGACCGCGCGGCGCTACCGGACGCTGCTCGCCGGGCAGGCCGTGGCCCACGCCCCCCTGGCCATCGCCGCCTCGGACGGCGACCTCGCGGCGCGCCGGGTCGGACCCTTCGTCCTCGAGGTGGTGCCCGCCGACGGTGATGCGCCGCCGCTTCTGGTCATCCGCGGCGGCGGCGACAGGCCGGTCCGGGCGCTGGAGGTGAGCCTCGGCGACGACGCGGTGCGGCTCGCGCTCCCGCCGCCGGTCGAGGGCGCGATCGTGATCGCCCTGGACCCGGAGGTGCCGGAGGCCGACCGGCTCGGGCAGCTCCTGCGCGACCCCGCCGCCGCGGTCTTCCTGCTGTGAGGGCCGGAACGCCATGACGCTGGCCGCGGTCCTCATCGTGGTGCCGACCACGGGCGGCCCGCTCGTGGTGCGCTCGCTCAAGGTCCGCCCCGGACTGCCGGCCTCGGCCGCCTTCGCGCAGGGCGATTACCGGCCGCTGCCGTGGTCGGGCGACTACGCCCGTCTCGCCGCCCCCGGCGGACCGCTCTCGTCCCTCACGGGCGCGACGGCCGCGCACGAGCTGCGGCTGTCCGGCTCCTTCGACGCCGGCCGCTCCTGGGAGGTGCCGGTCTGCCTGGCGCACGGCCTCCTGGCGCGGGGACATCGCCTCGTCGCCGAGCCGGGGGAGGCCGATCTCATCCTCTGGGCGACGGGCGCGGTCGATCTCGACCTCGCGGTCCTGCCCGGCGACTACGCCCTCCGCGACAAGATCGAGCGCTCGCGCGCGCTGCTGGACGCCGCACCGCAGACCCCGCGCGCGGTGCTGCTGCCGGAGGGTCCCGAGCGGGCGGAGGCTCTGCTCACCGTCCAGGCCCTCGGCGCCCCGGGCGCCCTCCGTCTCCTGCCGGCGACCACCGTGGCGGCGGCGCTGGAAACCCTCGCGGCGCGCGAGGCCGCCGACGCAGGATCCGCGATCCCCGTGCCGCGGCGGCGGCGCGGCCCAGCCGTCGCGGCCGGAGCCCTCGCCCTGGGCCTCGCCGGCGTCGCCCTCGGGGCCGTCTACGCCCGCCCGCCCACGGCCGAGGCACCGGCGACCGCCGCGGCCGGCCCGGAGCCGCGCCCGGGCCAGCTGGGCGGGAGAGCGGCAGCGCCAAGCTCCGCCACGGTCGGCGTCACGGCCGCGTCCGCGCCCGCCGCCGCGCCCGTCATCCGCGTGGACGAACTCGTCGCGCCCGCCCGCTCCTCCTGCCGGCGGGTCGCCTTCGGGGCCGACCCGCCCGAGCGCCGGCCGGTGCCCGAGGAGGCGGAGGGGCGGCTGCGCCCGACCCGCCTCGCGCCGGAGCTGTGCGGCCTCGCCTTCCGCTCCGCCCTGCCCGGCAGCCGGATCGAGGTCGGCCCGGAATTGCGCGCGGCGTCGCTGCCGCCGAGCGCCCTCAACGACGGCGCCCAGGCGTACTTCCTGCGCGAGGGCGCGCGCCAGAACTTCGTCTACGCGGTCCAAGCGGTTCCGGAGGCGGGAGCCGCGCGCCGCATCACTCACGCGCTCGAGCGCCCCACCGAGCGCCGCATCGAGCGTCCATGAGACGTCGCGTCGGCGAAGCGGCGTCGCCCGGGCGCGGCTTCGGCGGCCCGATCAGGGAGGACAGGAATGGCTGAGGCCCGCCACCGGAGACGCCGCGCGACGCTCGCCACCCTCGCGGGGCTGACAGCCTGCACGGCGACGGGCGCGCGGGCGCAGAGCGTCGGCTTCGACCCGGCCGATTACGGCAAGGCGCAGCTGCCCTTGCGCCAGACGACCGGGGACGCGGCGTCCTACGTCGACCAGAACAAGGGCGCCTTCGAGCCCGTCGCCGAGCTCGACCCCAGCAGCGCCCTCGCGGTGCTGGCCCGCCCGATCGGCCGCGTCGACATCGTGATGCAGAACGTGTCGAGCGGCCAGATGATCGGCGCCTCCTGCACGGGCGAGCTGGTCGCGGGCGACTACGTGCTCACGAACCACCATTGCCTGCCGCAATCCGGCGACCTCCGGCCGGTCAAGGCCTCGATCCTGATGGATTACCTGACCCTCGACGGGACGGGCGCCCGGCGGTTCGAGATCGACCCGCGCCCCGTCGAGTTCGACCCGCGCCTCGACTACGCCGTCGCCCGCGTCGCCGGCCACCCGACGGGGACCTACGGATCGGTGCGGCTGTCCGCCGAGGCCGTCCCGGGCAACCGCTCGATGCTGGTGATCCACCACCCGATGGGACGGCCGAAGGTGATGAGCCGCTTCCGCTGCTTCGCCCTCAAGGACCAGGCCGAGGGTCCGGACCTGCGCCACCGCTGCGACACCCTCGGCGGCTCGTCGGGCTCGCTGATGTTCGATGCGGAGGCGGGCGTCGCCCTCCACAAGGAGGGCGGGCTCGACCCGAAGGACGCGACGAGCTTCAACGCCGCCACCCGGCTCGCCGCGATCCTCGGCCACAGCCGCGTCCTCGCCGAGGCCGCCGCGCAGGCGCGGCCGGTCGCCAGAGCCCCGGCCCCGCCCCCTGCCGCGTCCCCTGCCCCACCCGCAAGCCGCCCGCCGGCCGCCGGCGCCGCCGCGGCGAACCCGCCCGCGGGCGGTCCCCTCGATACCGACGGGATGAACGCGATCCTGCGCGGCCGGTGAGGGGATCCGGCGGCAAAAACCGCTCTGCATCGCCCATGGACGGGTCAGGAGGGGCCGATGCGCGGCCCGCAGGTACGAGGAGCACAGCCATGCCCACGGGTTTCGCGCCACCGCCGACCCTGATCCTGGCCGCCATCCTGCTCGCGGCGCCGTCGGCCTGGGCGGGACCGCTGACCGAGGTGCCCGGCGCGCGGGACGCCGTGCCTCAGGCCCCGGCGCCGCCTGCCCGCGACGAGGCCGCGGAGGCCGAGGAGGCGCGCGCCGCCAACCCCTCGGCCACCGCCATCATCCGCTCCCTCGCCCCCTTCGCCGACGGCAACCCGGGCGCCCCCGCCAAGCCGCTGGCGGTGATGCCCGCCGACGGGGGCGCGCCGATCCGGGTCGATGCGGCGCGGGCCGTCGATCTCACCGTGTTCTTCGCCTACGACAGCGCCCGGCTGACGCCCGAGGCCCGTATCCAGCTCGAGCCGCTGGGCCAGGCGCTGCGCTCGGGCGAGCTCGCCCGCCACAGCTTCCTCATCGCCGGGCACACCGACGCGGCCGGGGGCTGGTCGTACAACCGGCGCCTGTCGCTGGCCCGGGCTCGTGCGGTGCGGGCGCATCTCGTCGCGACCTACGGGATCGATCCCGACCGCCTGCGCGTGCACGGCTGGGGGCCCGGACGGCTCAAGGATCCGGACGCGCCGCTCGCCCGGGTCAACCGCCGGGTCGAGGTGAGCCTGATCGCACCGCGCGGCGCCGCGCTGGGGGCCTGGAGCTTTCCCGTCGCCGCCGCCGGCTGCCCCGGGCCGGGCCTCGCCGATCCCCGGCGCCGCGTCGCCCTCGACCTCGACGATTTCGACGCGGCCCCGACGCCGCTGCCCTGCGCCGACTGACCCTTCACCGATCCCCGCGACCCGAGACAGGAGCCCAACCCATGCGCACGCTCTCCGCCGCCGTATCGGCCGGCCTCGCCCTCGTCTTCGCCCTGTCGGCCGCCCCAGCGCAGGCGCAGGCCAAGCCCAACATCGTGGTCATGGGCGAGGATGCCGACGAGGATGCCGTGCCGCGGGGTAACCGCATCTTCCAGCGGGTCATCGCCGAGCTCTCCGAGACGATGAACCTGCGCGGCTACAACGTCTACGACGAGACTGCGGTCGCCATGGGCTTCACCCAGCCGAACCGCGTCCGGCGCCGGGACGCCGAGCTGATCGAGGTCGCCCGTGCGGTGTCGAGCCCGCCCCTCGACGTGGTGGCGATCTTCCAGATCTACGCCTCGGCCTCGAAGTCGGCCTACTCGGACATCGTGCGGCCGCAGGTGCGCATCCCCGGCCGGCTCCTCAACGTCCGCACGGGTCAGTCGCTCGGCGCCTTCGAGGTCGCGGGCCTGCAATTGCCGCCCCTGCCGCAGGGCTGCGACCGCGAGTGCCTGCTGGAGCGGGTCGGCGCCGAGGCAAAGACGATCGCCGGGGACGTCGCCGCGGCGCTCACCGCGAAGCTCGACGGCTTCGTGGCACCCCGCCGCGCGTCGGATGCGGGAGCGCCCGCGGGCGACGCCGCGCCGGCCGCGCCGGTCGCCGGAGGCGGCCCGGCCGCGGGCGGCGAGGGCTGCGGCGGCCTGCCCACCGCCTACACGGTGCGCCTCGACGGGTTCTCGCCCCAGGAGGTGCAGGCGGCCGAGGAGTACATGGCGGCCTTCCGCTGCTACGAGCACCACCGCCCGGTGCGCGCCGGGGGCGCCTCGGCCGAGTACTGGTACGAGACGCGCTCCGATTCCGCCCGCCTCACCCGCAACCTGCGGCTGATGCTCGACCACATGAGCGCGCCGGGGCAGGTCCAGTTCTCCGGCAACACCATCGTCGTGCGCCGCATCGCGACGCGCTGAAGCCCGCGCCTCCGTCAGGGACATGCCGATGGCTCACCGCATCCCGCCGCGCCCGCTGGTCCGGCTCGCCGCGCTCGTCGGGCTCGTCGCGCTGCTGACGGCGCCGCCCGCCGCCCGCGCCGCCGAGCCGGTCTTCCCGGCCAACGCTTCGGTCGGCCTCGTGCCGCCGCCCGGCATGACGCCCGCGAAGACCTTCGCGGGCTTCGAGCACCCGTCCGGCGCCTCCATCGTCATCGCCGAGATGCCGCCGGAGGCCTACCCGCAACTCGTGGAGCGCTTCACGCCCGAGACCCTGCGGGCGACCGGCTTCGCGGCCCAGGGGGTTGGCGAGCCCCTCCCCGTTGCGGGCGGCGAGGGGCGCATCCTGCGCGGCAGCCAGGCCGCGAACGGCCTGACCTACACGAAATGGGTCGCGATCGTCCGCGGCGCCCCCGGCACCGGCCTCGTGACCGTGCAGGTGCCGCAGGCCGCCGACGCGCAGGTGCCGGCGCCCGCCGTGGAGGCGGCGCTGCGCACGATCGGCTTCCGGGCCCCCGCGAGCCTGAACGACCAGATCGCCGCCCTGCCCTACACGGTCGGGGATCTCGGGGGCCTGCGTCCGGTGCGCGTCTTCATGGGCAGCGGCCTCCTGCTGACCGACGGCCCGAAGGACGTGGACCCCGAGGGAACGCAGGCGCTCGCCATCGTCACGCCGTCCATGGGGCCGGTGGCGGTGCCCGCCGGCGGCGAGGGCGCCCTCGCCCGCAAGGCCCTCCTCGGCGGCCTGCCGCAGATCACGGACATCGCGGTGACCGGGGAGGACCGGTCGGTCCGCGACGGCGTCACGGTCGTGCGCCTCCAGGGCACCGCCAAGGACGCGCGATCCGGGCGCAGCCTGCGCGTGACGCAGACGATGCTGTTCGCCAAATCCGGCTACCTGCGTCTCCTCGGCGTCGCCGGGCCCGACCAGACGCGCGCGCTCGACGGCATCGAGCGCGTGGCCGCCTCCCTGGCGCTGCGGTGACGCCGCCGTGACGCCGTCCCGCGCCCTCGCGCCGCTGTCTCCGCCCGCCCTGCCCCGGCACCGCGATGCGAACCCGAGAGACCTGATGATGCGAACGATCCTCGTCGGCGCGGTCGGCGCCCTGGTCATGGCCGCGCCGGCGCGCGCCGAGGCGGTCCCGAAGCTCCTGCGGGACTGGACGGCGCTCAACGGCCTCTGTCGCGGCGGCTCCGGCGACGACCCGCGCACGCGGGCAGCCTGCGACCAGCGCGACGCGATCGACCGCCGGCTCGCCGCCGCAGGCTGGTGCTACGGGCGGCCGGGCGACATCGGCGCCCAGCGGACTTGGCAGCCCTGCGGCGGCGGGGTCGGACAGCCCGCCCGGGCCGGGACGCCGCAGGGCGCGGCGCGGCGCGCGCTCCTCGACGCCGCCCGCGGCCCCGCCGAGGCCGGGCGCGGCCAGCCGGTGCAGTTCGTGGTGCACGCCCTCAACCGGGACGGCCCCTGGGCCTTCCTGTTCGCGCGGATGCAGCGGCCCGACGGCCGCCCCCTCGGGCGCGGCGCCGACGACCTGGCGTCGGACGACTACGCCGCGCTCCTGCACCAGGACGGCGACGGCTGGCGGGTCGTCGATTTCGCCGTGGGACCGACCGACGTCGCCTGGGAGGGCTGGGACCGCCGCCACGGCGCTCCGGCCTCCGTCTTCGCGGTCCGCTGAGGCCGGATCGTACCGTCGGAACGGGAGACGCGCATGCGCGGACGCCTTGGGTTTCTCGGGCTCCTGCTGATCCCCGCCACCGCCGCGGCGCAGGCGCCGGCTCTGGACAGCCTCCGCGAGGCCGCGCCCGGCTCCGCCCGGCCGCCCGAGGCTGGGTCCGATGCGGCCGCTCCGGATCCGGGCGCTCCGGACCTGCCCTTCGCCTCCACGCCCGACCTGCGCGCCCGCACGGTGGCGGAGCGGCTGCGGCGGATGCAGGTCGCCGATCCCCTGGGCGCCGCGGTGGCGGCCCGGGAACTCGCGCGGCACGACTACGACGCCATCTTCCGCGGATTCCTCGCCGGGACCGCACTGCGCGAGACCGATGCGGGCGACGTGCTCGCCGCCTTCGTCGTCCTGCAATGGATGGTCGCCAACGACGCGACGACGGAGCCGAGCCCGGCGGCGCTGCGGGCGATCCGCCGCCAGTTCGTGGCGCCGCTCGCGACCAAGCCGCCACTGTCGCTGCCCGGCGCGCGGGCGGCCTTCGCCGAGGAGGTGAAGCTGCGCGCGGTCCTCCACCATGCGGGCTGGCAGGCGGCCAAGGGCGCGGGGACGCTGCCGCGCTTCCTTGCGACGCTGCCGCGCGACCTCCTCGCGCCGGCGACGCTGCGCACCCTCGCGATGACCGATGACGGGCTGGTGCCGCGGGACGCCCGGACGCGGGCGGTGCCGCCCGCCGCGGCGGCCCCGGCGCGCGGGGACGCCGCCCGCGCGAGGCCGTCCGAGCCGGAGCTGCCGGCCGAGCCGCGCTTCCCGGGGAACTGGGCGAGTGTCGAGGGCGTGTACTTCCGCGCCGCGTACGGCGTCGGGGTCGGCGGCATGATGATCCTGCGCTTCGAGCCCCTGATCCTGCTGCGCGACGGCACCACCTACGCGGTCGCCGCGGCGGCGCTGGAGGATGTGGACCTGACGGCCGAGCGCGCCGCCGAGCCCCGCCGGTTCGGCCGCTGGACGCGGGCCGGCGACACGGTCACGCTCATTGACGACCGGGGCCGCGCCGACACCTACACGCTCCAGGACGGCCGCTTCTTCCGCGCCTTCCCGGCCGGCGCGGGGGAGACGGTCGCGCGGAGCTACCGGAACCTGTCGGGCGGCGGCAACACCGCCATGGGCGGCGACGTCATGATCGCCGTCTCGAACCGCTACGATTTCCGGGCGGACGGGACCTACGGCCGCGGCGGCTCGGTGGGGGCTACGAACTCGGGGGCGACGAGCGGCGTCGGCTCCGCCGTCTCCGGCCGCCGCGCGCCGGAGGGCGGGCGCTACGCCCTCGACCGCCATACCCTGACCCTGACCGCGCCGGACGGCCGCGTGCGGCGCCTGTTCTTCGCCTTCGCCTCCCACGGGGATCCGCCGGCGATCGACCGCGACATGATCTTCGTGGGCGACGACGCCTTCACGCCACCGCACTGAGGGACCGGGACATGATAGCCGCGTTGCGCTGGCCGCTGGCGGCCGGGCTCCTGTTCTCGCCGATGGCCGCTCTGGCCGCCCTGCCACCGTCGTGGCAGCGCGTGCGCGAGTTCCAGGCCGTCGTGGAGGCAGCCGCGCGCGTCCTCGGCAAGCGTCCGGTCGAGGCGGTCGAACGCCTGGATGGCGATCGCTTTCTGGTGCGGGCCGGTGGCTGCCGCGTAACGGTGCGCCTCGTCTTCCGCTTTCGTGCCGAGCCCGGACCGCGGGCCTTCGACGCGATACCGGCTACGCCGGACTGTCCCTAGCGCCGCCGGCCCCGCACCTGCGCCATGGCGTCGAGGATCGCCGGGATGCCACCCTGCACGCCCTGCCTGGGCAGCCAGTAGCCGCCCGCCAAGGATGTGGTTGCGGCGCGCGGTGAGGCGCCCGCCACGCCCAGGGAAGCGCCGCATCGCGATCCGCCCGGGGGTTAGAGACAGAGGAAGGCCTGGGCGCCGATGCCGGACTCGCCGACGTAGCCGGGCGCCGACCACTGGACCTAGTCCGTCGAGAGCCGCCGGTCGAAGATGCCGTGTGCCGAGACCGAGACGACCGGGCCGTGCCGCAGAAGATCGTGCAGGATCGCGAGGGCGCCCAGACCCAGGAACGCGCCGCCGAAAACGAGCACGGAGGCACCGATGACGCCTGCCCCGGACACGAGCGCGAAGGCGATGCCGGCGATGAAGGCAACGGCGTCCGCGAGGAGGCCCGTCAGGCGCCAGCGCGCCACGGGCATATCGATGCGGCCCTCGTCCGGTGCCGGCTCCCGCACCGGCCGGCGCGACGGCCCGGGCCGTTCGCCCGCGACCGGGCGGGCCGGCATCAGACAGGCCGCCCCGACGTGCCCGCGTGCATCGCGCCGATGATGGCGAGCACACCCAGCAGCACCATGAGCACGGAGTAGTACTGCATCGGGATCCAGAACAGGGTGTGGCGAGAGCGCAGGATCACGGTCTGCCCCGTGCGTGGATCGAGGAGTTCCCGGCCCGGCCGGTTGTTCAGCCGGGTCCCGAGCCACCAGTTGAAGCCCGCCGCGACGATCCAGACGAGGATCACCCCCGTGGGTGTCGGGACGCCCAGGCGCGCGAGCGCCGGGTCGAGCAGCACGCTGCCGACCAAGCCCGCGCCCGCGATCAGCGCCGAAAGCATGCCCCAGCCGGACCAGATGATCATCGTTGTCCCTCTCCTCTGTGCGCGAATCTGTGCGCGAACGGTCTCGCCGCGTGGGGCGTGACCCGGACCGACGATCGCACGAACCCTGATCGCAGATCTGCCCGAGCTTGGAAGCCTCAACGGACAGCAAGTCGCCGCACTGGTCGGCCTGGCCCCTTGGACGCGGCAATCCGGTCAGTGGCGCGGGAGACGCTTTATCGCGGGCGGTTGCGCGCCTGTCCGCACGGCGCTGTTCATGGGGCCCCTGGTGGCCAGCCGTCACAACGCCACGCTGAAAACCTTCCGTGACCGGCTCATCGCGGCCGGCAAGCCCAAGCTCGTTGCCCTGATTGCCACCGCTCGAAAGCTGATCACAATCCTCAACGCCATCTTGAGAGACGGAACGCCATGGCAAACCGCTTGACCGACAAGACAGTCGCTCAATCGGCTCGGTCCAAAATACCGGTTAGGTCACAATCACCCAGATCGACATCGGCATTGCTCGATAGCGGATATTCGTCAGAAGTCCAGCAACTGCGGTTCGGGGTGGAAGGTCTCTGGTCCGCTATTGGAAGCGACTTGCCGAAGCGGACGTACAGCCGGGGTGTTGGGTTGCGCACTGTTGCTTTGCAGTTGTGGGGTTCCCTGCAACGGAGCGGCCATTATCGCTCAGTTACGGCGATCAGGGCAGTGGACGGGATCGTCAGGATGGGTCGACCGCCCGCCATGCGCCGCGCTTCCGCGATCACCGCGGCCCTGTCGGCCGCGTTCAAGTCGACCCAGTCCGGCGACAGGCCGAACACCGTGTCCGGGTCGTCGAGCATGGCGACGTCGAGCGCGTAGTCGAAGGTCACCCGCTCGATCCGGGGGGCTCCATACCCGGCAGCGACCAGCTCCCGGGCGAAACCGGCCGGATTGCCGAGCGCCCGCACCCCTTCGGGCATCGCCCGGCTCTCGCGCTCGGGGAACAGCCTGCGGCGGATCTCGCCGAGCAGCAGGAACGTCGCCGCGCCCTGGTCCAGCCACGTCGCGACGACGCCCCATCCCCCCGGTCGCGTCACGCGCGCCATCTCGGCAAGGCCCTTTCGCCAGTCGGGGAACATGATCACCCCGAAGATCGAGAACACCGCGTCGAAACCACCGTCGGGCAGCGCGAGGGCCTGACCGTCCATGACCCGCGCGTCGACGTTGGGCAGTCCCGCCCCGGCGATGCGCGCCACCATGCCGGGCGAGAAATCGACCGCGAGGACCTGCGCTCCCGTCCGCGCCGCGGCCAGCGCGAGAGCACCAGTGCCCGCCGCGACGTCGAGGACGCGGCTGGTTCCGGTCAGCGGCACCCGCGCGAGCGCCGCCTCGGCGAAGCGCGCCGTGAACGGGTGGGCGGTCGTCTCGTAGTGCTCGGCGACCTTGTCCCACCGAGCTGGGTTCTCGAACTCGTGCACCGCTTCAGCTCCGCCCTGTCACGCAACTTGATAAGTATCGTGATTGGGCCTGGTTGCCAATCCCGGGCCGGGTGTGGTGGATCGACGGGTGCGCACCGACAGCCGCCTCTCCCGAACGCTCCATGTCCTGCTTCACATGGCGCGCCATGACGGACCGATGACGTCCGAGGCGATCGGGCGGATGCTCGGGACGAACCCCGTGGTCGTCCGCCGCACGATGGCCGGGCTTCGGAACGCGGGGTACGTGAAGTCGGAGAAGGGGCATGGCGGCGGATGGACCATCGCCGCGGATCTTAACGCGGTCTCGCTGCTCGACGTCCATCGCGCGGTGGGCGGTCCACGTATCTTCGCGATCGGTAGCGATCGTTCGAGCCCTGGCTGCGGTGTCGAGAAGGTCGTCAACGAGGCGGTAGAGGACACGCTTCGGGAGGCCGAGGCGTTGTTGGTCACGCGGCTCGGTTCAGTCAGCCTCGCCCAACTCGCTCAAAGCTTCGATGCACGGTGTTGCCCCGGCGGTCCGACGAGCGCATCCAAGTGCGAGTGACGGTAAGCCCGGCGACGGCGTTGGGTCGCCAGCAGGCGCGGGGCCAACGTCCGCTTCGAAGCACGGTTGCCCAGAAGCGGACCGTCTAAATTCCACCCAAGCAGCCTTTCTGATCTCACTCCGGTGCGATCATCGGACGGCCGTTTGAAGCCTCACGTGAGCGAACGCCTGTGATCCCCTGAGGTCTGGTGCGCCTAGATCAGCGTATATCCTGTTCCGGCGCGCTCGATCCTTCCGCTCGCGGCGAGGTGCATCCCGGTCACGCTCAACCCCTCCACTGCCACGCGGTCGAGGATGCGCCGTCGCGTCGCGATCGCCTCCGCCGGATCCGTGTCCCAGATCACCGTCCAGTCCGGATGCGGCATCTGCAGGAGCCGCGAGTGGACGATGTCGCCCCAGATCAGCAGCCGTTCAGAACCGTCTACGATCAGCACGCCCATATGTCCCGGCGTATGGCCAGGCAGTGGCAGCGCGTGGATACATGGTGCGAGCTCCGCCTCGCCGGAGACACGGCGGATCCGATCCGGATAGGCCGCCAGCACCGCCTGCGCCGTTTCGAACATCGGGCTCAAAGCGGCCGGAGCAGAAGCCCTGGCAGCTGCATCCGACCAGTAGGTCACCTCACGTTCTTGGAGCACGAGTTCTGCGTTCGCGAACCGCGCGAGGCGGCTCGGCGTCAGGAGACCGCCGGCATGATCGGCATGGAGATGGCTCAGCCAAACGGTCTCGATTTGATCCGGCCGCACGCCTTCCGCCGCCAGTGCCGCGGTCACACGGTTGAACCCCGGCCCGAGGACGGTGCCGCAGCCCGCATCGAGTAGCCAGTGGCGTTCTCCGCGTCGGATCAGGAACGCATTGACCGGTTCCGGGGACGGTCCTGTCGCGGGAAGGCCTGCCCCCTTCAACAAGGCCTGTCCGGCTTGGCTTTCGGCGGCCGGGATCATGCTCGGTTCCAGAGGGAAGAGCCCGTCCAGCAAGGGCGTAACTGTAAACGCGCCCACCCGGTAGGACCCGCTCGAGGGCGCAGCTATGGCAGGGACGCGCAACCCCAGCGGCAGCAAAGCGGAAGCGGCCAGCAGGTTGCGACGGGAGAGACGAAGGGACATGAGCGGCTCCGTGCAGATGAGGCCGCGCCATCCTCCGGATCGTGTCAGGATCGAGCCAGGGAAGTCCTCCCGCTGACGGCCGGGCATTCTTCCCGACCTTGCGAACCCTGGCTTGCGCGCCGGGACGTTCCCGGTGCCAAATCGGACCCTTGCTTCGAGCCCGGCCGTTTCATCCATGAGCCTGCCCGCGCATCTCGGCCTACGCCTCGTGGTGGTCGCCGCGCTCTGCCTCGCGGGAGCGGTCGCATGGGCTGCCTGGGAGGCCCACGCGAACCTCCGGTGGGAGGCTGCGACCTCTGCAGATCGTATCGCCGCGCAGCTTGCGCGCCAGCCGGGGCTCGGCAGCGCCGGGCCGGCCGCTATGGCAGCGAACGCTCCGCAGGCCGCACCCGCTATCCTCACGCTTCTGCCGGGGATCTGCGCCGACATTCATCTCGGCGTGGAATTGCCCCGCCGCTTCTGCGGTGACTGGGATGGCCTCGATGCCGCCCCCTCATGGTTCCGCAAGGTGCCCGTATGGGAAGCCGATGCGGCACCAACGATCCGCGCGATCGTGTATCGCGATCGTACCATCGGCAGTGTCACGACGTGGCCCGACCCGATGGCATCGACGGCTCGTCTCTGGCGGCGGATGCGCCTTGCAGGTGGGCTCGCCCTCGGTTTAGCTGCGGCAACGGCGCTTCTCAGCTGGCTCACCGTCATGCGCCTCGTCGCGCCTGCCGGGCGGATCGTGCAAGGGCTGGAGAACCTCGACACAGTCGGCGCTCGGTCGCCGCTGCCACGCTTCGCCGCCGCCGAGTTCGACCGAATTGCCCTCGCCTGCAACGCGCTCGCCGACCGGCTTGCCCGCTACGAAGCCGAACGCGCGGACCTGATGCAACGGCTCGTCACCGTGCAGGAAGAGGAGCGGCAGGCGCTCGCGCGCGATTTGCACGATGCCTTCGGCCAGTGCCTGGCCGCTGCGGGGGCGCGGGCTGCCGCGATCGAACTGGCTGCGCCCCCGGAGTACGAAGAGCTCCGCGAGGATGCCCGCGGCATCGAAGCCATTATCGCTACTATGCGGGAGAGTCTGCGCGGGGCTCTGACACGCCTCGAACTGCCCGATCTCGCCGAAGCCGGATTGGAGTCGGCCCTCCGTGGTCTGGTCGCGAACTGGCGGGGGCAGCTCAGGTCCGGGCCAGCCCTGCACCTCGACGTGACCGGCGATCTTACCGGCGTACCCACGAACGTGTCGGCGAGCCTCTACCGGATTGCGCAGGAACTTCTGACGAACGCTCTCCGCCACGGCAGGCCGAGCCGGGTCTTCCTGCGGCTCGACCGCTCGGAGGCCGGGGCACGACCGGTGACGCTCACGCTGGATGACGACGGCGGGGGCGATGTGCCCCAAACGGCATCCCACACCGGCCGCGGGCTGATCGGTATCAGGGCCCGGCTCGCTGCCGTGGGCGGAAGCTTCTCGCTGACAAGCACCGACAGTGGCATCCGTGCCTGCGCGTCTGTACCAACCACGGGCTGAGATCGCGGCATGGCGACGTCCATCCTCCTTGTCGATGACCACCCCGTTGTACGGGAGGGCTATCGGCGCCTTATCGAGCGGCAGCCAGGCTTGGTCGTGGTCGCAGAAGCTGAAACCGCCGCAGCTGCCTATCACCAATACAAGGCCCACGCGCCGGAGCTCGTGATCCTCGACCTCTCGCTGCTGGGTCCGAGCGGGATCGAGGCCATCCGCCACATCCGTCAATGGGACGGCGCCGCCCGCATCCTGGTGTTCAGCATGCGCACCGGGGCGGTGATCGCGCGCCAAGCCTTCGCCGCAGGCGCGAGCGGGTATGTCAGCAAGGCCAGTTCGCCCCGCGAGCTGCTGACGGCCGTAGCCACCGTGCTACGCGGCGAGCGGGCAATGAGCGACGATATCGCTCGTGCGATCGCACAGGACGACGTAGCGGGTGGGCGCACAGCGCTTGAAGAACTGAGCCCGCGGGAACTCGAAATCCTAAGCCTGACCGCCGGAGGGATGACCGCTCAGGCCGTGGCCGAGGCGCTGTGCCTGAGTCTCAAGACGGTGCACAACAACCTCTCGGTGATCCGCACCACGCTTGGTGCACGCACCGATGCGCACCTTGTTTGGATTGCGATCGGTGCTGGTCTTGTCTGGCCTTCAGAAGGGCTACCTATCACGAAGCCATAGAATTGCGTCCACTTTCGCGAACTCTCGGCCGAAAGCCAGCACGTAGGAAACCAGCCTAGGGCGGACCTGCCTTCCGCTTCATCTCCGCGAGCAGGTCCTCCAGCGCGTCGAGGCGCTGTGTCCAGAAGACTTCATAGGCCTGGAGCCAACGATGGGCCGCCACGAGGGCCATCGGCTCAAGACGGCACAGATGGGAGCGGCCCTGCACCTGCCGCGTGACAAGCCCCGCGGCTTCGAGCGTCCTCACGTGCTTGGACACGGCGACGCTCGACATTGGGAAGGCGGGAGCAAACTCACCGAGGCCGTGAGGCCTCTCTGCAGGCATGCGCAGGATCGCACGGCGGGTCGGGTCGGCAAGCGCGTGGAACAGAGCATCCAGCGTCGCCTCTGTAGATGAAGCCATATGGTTTTATGTCAACCGAGATCGCCAGAGGGGTGAACGGCCGGTCCCGAGGCTTCCGACCTCCGCCTCGCGGGTTACACCACCGCCAGTCTTTTGAAGCGGCAGCAGCTTGGTTGCATGTTCGGCATCGATCTTACTCGTCGACCCGAATGCATTCCGGGGGAACAAGCATGGCGGGTCGCCCGTATGGCCATGTGAGCGGGCTCGGAGACGACGTCCGCTTCCATGCATTACCATCTGAAAGCCGACCGTCAGGAGACCACCCCGAGCGGCCATTCCGCTCCCGACCCTGGCTGTGTCAAAACCCCGAAGGTGGTAGCTTTCCTCTGCACGACCGGAGGATGGCATGGGACGGTTCGTTGTCGGTGCCGAGCGCGATCAGA
>NZ_NPKS01000036.1:0-65517 GCF_008329595.1 Methylobacterium sp. P1-11 | reverse complement strand
ATTGGTAATGAAGAGGTCGAGAGTTCAATCCTCTCTCGCAGCACCATTTATCTCAATGACTTAGCCTCAGAAAAAGAAGTGCTCAGGGGTTCTCGTGAACCTCGGGGGTTCTGATGGACGCCAATCCGGGTTCATGGGAACCGCAGCGATATTGGCGTTACACGAGCTACCGGCTGGAGGAGCTGTTCACGCGCGGTCGTGACGGCTGGGGCTCGCGCTCGATGCTCAACGCCTCCCTGAGCCTCGCGCCGTTCATCGAGGCCGGCAGGCTGCGGATGATCATGCGGGCGATCCCGCCTCTGTCTCCCCGGATCGAGAAGAAGGTCGCCTCCTTCTCCAACGCTCGCGAAAGCGCGGCGCATATGATCCTGAAGCACGCCGCCTGTCGGTGGATGCGGGCGAATGGTGCCAAGGATGCCGAGGAAGAGGTGCCTGGCTACGGCGGCCGGTTCGACGTCTACAGCGAGAAGGCTGACTGGATCGCTGAGGTCGGCAACTCCAACGTCGACAAGCTGGCCTATGCCATCATGAAGCCGACACCACAGCGCTTCACGCTCGTGCCCTACCAGCGGCAGGCATGGCGAAACGGCAAGCCTCGCCGGCTGATCGGGATCGACTTCGTCTGGGATGCCAGTCTGGGACCTGACCTTGAGGCGGCGCTACGCGCTCAGCGCCTCGCCGGTCGATAGGCCCTGGCTGAAGGTCGTCACGGAGCCTGAGGCCTAATCTCCCTCCCCACCTGGATCTCTGGGAAGGAGCGAAACTAAGCGACTTGGCTTGGAAGCGCTTTGGTTCTCGTCCCTAGGGGCTTCCGAGGGGTGGAGGTTCGGGCGTCAGGTAGGATCCGGCGCGTTGGTCAATTTGTTGTAGTTATCTTTGATTTCTTCTAGTTGCCTAATTTCGTTGAAGAGACCTTCAAACAGCTCTTCGATCAGGTCGCTATCGGTCTGGCCCATTTGCTTAGCATGAAACATATAAATGCCGAATAGGTCTCTGGCAAAATCTATAGCGCCGCCTTCGCGGGGGTAGGCCCGGGATAGCGTATTCACGATCTCGGCATTCAGAGACCGGCCGTTCTCATCGGCTGCATCTCGGATGCGGTCACGAAGCGCCTCGGGAAGGCGAAGCTTCATTTGGGGATCGTCGCGGCTCATGCCGCTTGATGAACCACGGTGGTGTTGACTTCAAGGGACCACCGTGGTTCGGTACCACCGTGGTTCCAGAGGAGGCAGCATGCGTCAAGGCGAGCAGATGAAGATCCGCTTGCCGGCCGACCTGAAGGCGTTCGTCGCCGGTCAGGCTGAGCGATACGGCAACAGTCAGAATGCAGAGATTGTCCGAGCGGTCCGAGAGCGGATGGAGAGGACCCTAGCGACGACGGGGGTGCAGTTTGGCGACCAAGCCCCCGCCGCCGCGCACGAAGCCGCCCGCAAGGGCGATCCCGTCACCCACGGCTAGGAGCCGCAGATGAGCAACGATAGCACACTGCCCACGCCCGGCGCGATGCCGCTCACGATGTCGAGCCGCGAAATCGCGGAACTGACCGGCAAGGAGCACAAGAACGTCATTCGAGACATCCGCGGGATGCTCGGCGGTTTGTACGGACAGGACCGGCTTGACCAAGTGGCTCCTGAAACCCGGCGTCAGCGTCACCGAGAGTTCTGCGGCGAGAACGCAAAAGCCATCATCGTCGGCCTGCTGGGCGATGGCTCAGAAGTGAGCCATGCTCAGGCATCGCAATCCTTTCAGGGGGTTAGCTGGGAGCGCGATGCTCGGGGCTACATCACCCTGTTCAGGCTCGACAAGGAGCACACCATCACGCTCGTGACGGGCTACGACGTGGTGCTTCGGAAGAAGATTATTGACCGCTGGATTGATCTTGAGGGCGCGGCGGCGAAGCCGGTTGATGTTCGCGATCCGGGCCAGCTTGCAGCCATCGCCCTTCAGCTCATTGAGGTGAACAAGGAACTGCAAGGCCGCGCCGCAGTCGCAGAGGCCAAGATCGAGGCTGACAAGCCCAAGACCGGTTTCTTCGACCGCTTCATGAACGCGGACGGCCTGTTCGGGCTTCAGAACGCCGGCCGGATCCTGATCGAGCCTCCCAACAAGTTCGTCGGGTGGCTGAAGCAGCAGTTTCTCTTCTACCAGGGCGGTTCGCTCGTCCCCCGCGCGCAGTACCGCACGATGGGGATATTTGAGGTCAAGGCGACCGTCGTTGACGACAAGGCCCGCTATCAGACCTACGTGACGCCGAAGGGCCTTCAATACCTCGCCAAGAAGCTCGGCAAGAGCATCCCCGGCCTGGAGGAGGCATGATGTCGGCGTTCATTGTGGATGTGAACGACCGGGGCGAGGACGCGGAAGGCAACGACTACAATTACCGCGTCCAGCCGCACGTGATCGCGGCCGGACTGATGGTCGAATTGCCGGTCCTCATCCGCTTTCCTGATGGCCGACTTCAGGAAGCCATGCAGGCTCGGATCACGACGAAGGGGCTCGCGCATATGCGGGCCGAACTGGACGCCGAGAAGGCCGGTCACAAGCCGGGCCGAGCCTAACCCCTTTCCCTCTCTCACCAGATCGAAGGAGAGAAGACCCGATGACCCAATTCAACCCGATGAAGCTGATCGTCCTCTACGCGATGACGGTGATCCCGATGGGCGGCGTGCTGCTGGCCTCAATCTTCTCGCCGAGCAACGGGCGGATGGCGGTGGCCGACGCGATCCTCGGCTTCATGATCGGATGCTTCTGTGCGGCAGCCATCGGAGCCCTCATCGCCGGCTACGTCGCTGGCGTGTGGTTCCTGTGCCGCTCCGAGAAGGGTGCCTAACCCTCCCCCACAGATAGGAGAGAAGCGATGACCGAGCCGAAGCCCAACATCCGCGGTCACGAGACCGAAGCCAAGGCTCGCAGAGCGGCGATGAAGTGGTTCGCCTTCAGCAACGGCGCGAAGCCGGTCGAGGGCGTCCACTTCCACATCGTTCAAAACGAGTTTGGCGGCTGGAATTTTGAGAGCGGCCGGAAGCCGAAGGCCGCCTGACCCCGCTTAACTAGGAGCGACACACCATGGCCGATAGGAAGGAAGCGGGTATGAGCGAGCACTTGGTTGCACGACTTGAGCAATGGCCTTCCTGCCCAGCCGGGTCGGATCCTTTCGCGTCTACCTATGTCGGTGACCTGATGAAGGAGGCCGCTACCGAACTCCGGCGGGTCTACGCGTCCGCCGTGAAGGCCGATCTACAGATGGGCGACGGGCACACCTACGCCGCCCGGCAGACGCTCGACGCGATCATGGAGAAGGAGCCGCCCTATGGCGTCTAGCCCCTCCACCGCATCCCCCGCCGGCATGGAACTCCCAGATGAGATTGCGAGGGCTATTTCGGACCTAGAGACTGAGGCTGAGCTGTATGCTGGGTCGTTCGTCGACCGCGATAGTGTCGCCAAGGTTCGCTCAGCCCTCACCACCGCGATCCTCTCCCGTCTCTCTGCCGCCGAGGCCGGGAGAGAGGAGGCTTGTCGAGAGCGGGATCAGTTCCGGAGATCATACAACGCCTGCATCGCCGACATGGAGCGCGGGGGCACCTGCAAACGGGTCTACTCGGATGCCGCGCTCGGTCATGCGCTTGAGGAAACCGAAGCCGCTCGTGACGCTGCCCTCGCCCGCATGGAGAGGCTGGAGAAGGCGCTGGGGACGATCCTGAAGCCATTCCCGTGCGTGAGTGGGCCGCCGGAGGATGCGCTTGAGGACTTGATGGCCGCCGTCAGCCGGTTCCGAGCGGCTGCCCGTTCTGCCCTTTCCGAAGCCCCGTCCCAAGGAGACCGGTGATGGCCGAGATGATTATCCGCGAGTCGTCTGAAAAGCACGGCTGGGCTTGGGTTCCCATGCCCGGCGCTTTGGTCAGATCCTCACACCCTCAGACCGTTCTGAACCCTGACAAGGAGTTCGCGGTGCTGGAGGTGAAGTTTGAGGATGGCCGCTTCTACGTGAGGGGCGAGAAAACATGCTGGTTCGGCCTGGGAATGGTCACCCCCGTTCTAACAGAGGATGGCCGTCTCGCGATCAAGGAAGCTGCCCTCTCCGATCCCAGCCCTCCTGATCTGAAAGAGACGAGAGAGGGAGCCGAAGGATGAGCACACCATCTGGAGTGGTCGCGATCCTGACGAGGGGCAATGGCGAGGTGATGGCAACGGCCGCCGACTTCGACCCGAAGAGCCCTGGCTACGGCACGGTAGACAGCGCGCAGAAGGGCCGGGCCCGGCAGGCGCTTGCCAACACCTTCGTCCGCGAGTGGTGCGGGGCTGACATCGCCGAGGTCATGCGTGGCTACGACGCCGAGCAGCTCGTGGACGCGCTCTGCCAGAGGAAGGGCTATCAAGTGACGATGATCGCTGCCGGCGGCGATCCTTCCCCTGCTGCTACCGAGGAGGGCTAGCCGATGGCCGTCACTCCGCTGCACGTCCACATCGCCCTACACTATCACGTCTCGCCCGAGCAGTGGCACATGCTGAGCGTGCCGATCCATCGGCAGTATGCGGATGACCTTGTGGCGGCCGGTCTGCTCCAGGGCTCGCGAGATGCCGGCTACGAGAAGACCGATGGCCTCGCCGTCTGGATCGACGCGATCTGCTCGACGCCATTCCCGGTCAAGCGATGGGTGATGCCCGCCGCCCGCCAAGCCCTTGCCGCTGTAGAGGGGGAGACGCCGTGAGCAACCAGCCGCCTTTCGACCCGCTCAACGCAACGCCCCAGGAGCAGAGCGACATGCTTGACGGCTACCTGTGGGGCTGCCGCAATCAGACCCCGCCGGGCTTTCCAAGCATGGCCTTCGAGCACGGCTACCGGATGGCCCGCAACGACAAGGCCGGGGTGATTGACGATGACCAACGCGAACTAGCCCGCAGGATCATTGGCGGCCACACGATAGCGCGTGCCTGACCCTTCCGGTCAGCGGCACGGGCGAAGGGGTAAGGGCAGCCGGGAACTCTTTCGAACGCGAGAGGAAGCGAACATGCAACGGCACCCAGGGACCACCAGCCTCGTCTATTTCACGCCCGCGGAGGTGGCAGACATGCTGCGCGAGAAGCTTCGGGCGGAAGGCGTGACGCAGGAGATCTGCGGCATTCAGATTTGCGTCGAGCAGCCATTCGGCGACGGCATGAAGGTTCACAACGAGGTGCCGCGCCTCAACGTGATCCTGTCCGACGCTGGCATGTGAACAGCGCGGAGGGGAAAGAATTCGAACTCGGGAGGTGGTGATGGTGTGCGCGCATTGTGGGCAGGACTTCCGGGCGAAGCATCCCGCGCAACGGTTCTGCTCGCCCATCAAGGGGCGGCGGCTCTGCAAGGACGCTCACCACAATCAGCGGCGGAGGCCGGTGATCGTCAACGGCGTCGAGGCCCCGGCGGGCTTCGTTGGGTTGTCCGACGACGAGCACGAGGCTTGTATGGATCTCGCGACGAGCGACGATTTCTGAGGCTGAATAGGGCGGAGGGGTATCCTCCCTTCCCCACGCGATCAGCCCCCGCTACCTTCAATCCATGAGCGACGACCATGACGCTATTCAAGAAGCCGCAGACGCCCTGGTCCTGGCCGGCTATGACGTCCAACCATGGGGCGACGATCTCTCCATGTGGCTCGTGAACGGCGAGACGGTATCGGATGGCGATCTGCTCGCCCTGGCTATCCGGCTGGGGTTGATGGATCCGACGACGACGCGGCTGCAATGACCGCCCTCGGCCTCGTCCTCCCGCTCCGGATCGAACGCCTGGAGGAAGCCGTCAAGGTGGTCGGCGCGCACGGGAAGTCCGCGCTTTACGTCTACATTAGCGCCGATCGGGAGCGTAGGCTTCAGACCGGGCGGCTGTCGCCAGAGGAAGGGGTCGAAGCTGCAAGGATCTGCGCAAGGGCGCTGACGGATGCGCTTTCTGCATTGATCGCGAACGACTGAGTCAAGCCTGAAATGGAAAGCCCCGACACAGCGATTATGCTGGCCGGGGCTTTGTATTTCCAGTCGTTCAAGGGCTACCGAGGGGTTGAACCACGCGAACGGAACCGGTACATTCTGAAGTGGCCCGGCGGATTAGCAGTCCAACCGGGCCGGCAAACGGATTAGCTTGTCGAGGGCATCCGTCTGTGAACCCGGTAATAGCGCAAGTCGCCCCGAAGTTCCAGACCTTCTCCTCCCCAAATCTGACTCCGGTTGCACGTGTAGGGTGTGTGGCCGGGGCACTGGCCGATCAGCCCAACGCTGGGCGGTATCGTGACGCTGGCGGCGGACGCGCAGGCGACTGCGTGGGAGTACATGGCGACCAGGGATGGGCGGTCCATACGCCATCGGGCACCTGTTTAGAGAGACAGCCCGGGACCAGAGGCGCCGGCCTCAAGAACTCTCAGGATCGCGCCCCGGCGGCAGTGCGATCTAGCAGTAAGCGGCGGTCGGCTCCGGCCTTCAGTCCCCTGCTTTCAGGTAGCGCTGTGAGGGTGTGTTGGGAGGCTCCGGCCTTTTGCCCTTCCCCTTCACGGGGCTACCTGTGAGCAGGTCACAACGATCCCACCAACCTTCAGGTATCAGAACTAGATACAGGAGACACAGGTGCCGAGACCAGATTTCGCCTCTGAGGAACGGCTGATCCAGCAACTGGACCGTGAGAGCCGCGACCGCACCGAGAGGGTGAAGGCGATGCTTCGGGAGGAAGGCCGTCCAGAACTGGCGGACCAACTGGATCAGAAGATCAAGGACATCGACTCGGGCGTGCAGGGGGCACGTTCGACATGGCACAGCATTTCCGACACACAGAGGCGGGTGCTCCTGCTGCTGGCCGGAGGCAGCCAGAGACAGTTGGCGCGAGCGGGCGACGTCTATTCAATTCGGGGTTCGGGAACGGCCGATGACCCAGCCAAACTGATCAGGACGGGCATCCGGCGACCAACCGTTCGCGCCCTTGCCTCGCGCGGCTTGCTGGAGTGGACCGGCGGGGCCTTTGATCCTGAAGCCGCTGCCATGCTGACTGAACAGGCCCGCTTCGTCCTGAAGCATGGGCGGCCGGCGCCGGGAGAGCACTTCCCCGGCTTCAGGCCATGAAAAAGGCCGCTCCGGCGAACCGGGCGGCCTGATGTCTTCCAATCTCCCCGACGAAGCGCCAGGAGAGGTGCGGGTCGGGGCTAGGGCTTATGGAGCGGGGATGAGTGCGCCGGGCTGGTAGCGACCTCAGAGACCCGCTGCTTCAGCCAGTCGACCACGGGGGTGATGTCGGGTCTCATGTGAACGATCCCGAAGCCGAGGACGAGGCTGATCACGAACGCCCAGGCCACCCTGCCCCAGCGGGTTCTAGGCGGCTCCTTGGCCATGTCCTTGGGGGCGATCAGCGAATAGAAGCAGCCGAGGGATACCAAATAAATCCAAAAGCCATTTAGGTCTGAATTGACCATCCAGGCCGGCTGCCCGTCCATCCGCCAGAGGAGCAGCCAAATGGCGCCGCCGCACACCCCGGTCAGGAACATGACCTGACCCATGATGCTCTGCTGAGCGGACACGGGCGACGGCCGAAGCACGATCTCGCGGAACGCCGGGAACCACGCCACGATGGCGGTCCCGCTGAACACGATCATGAAAACCCGAAGCCACTCGGTTTGAAGGTTGGTCGGTAGGAACGGCGCCACGATCCAATACGAGAGCGCCGAGGCCAGTCCGATCCAAAGCGTGAGGCTCCGGCGGAAGCGGGCTGCGAGGGTCAATGGCGACGCTCCAAGAGCTTCAGGGCATCTATGGCAGCGGCGAGACCCGGCTCCTGATCGGCGCGGTGCCGCTGTCGTTCAAGCCGTTGATCGCTGCGGCGGCGGATCTCACGGCGGGTGGCTTCGATCTTCTTCCGGTCCTCGATGGTCGAGGCGGCCACCTCACTGGCGACCTTCTGGGCCTGCTCGTGGGCTTCGCCACTCTCGGCGATAGCGGCCTCGAACTGCTCCAGCTTCGTCTTGACGCGCGTCGGATAGAGCCATGACATGAGGAGCCTCCCGATCATGCTGCTCCCCGGTCATGACGAACGAGAAGGTTGACGACGGCGTTGACCCCGGCATGGTGGTTTGCGACCGCGTGGCGCGTTTCGCTGATCTCTTTCGCGGTTTCGTGGGCTTGCTCGCGTAGGGCTTCGGCCGCAGCCGCCTGAGCGGACTGCATGCGTTCCAGTGTCGCCGTGAGGGCCAGTGTTGCGGTTTTCTGAGCGGATACCTCGCCGGTCGCCAGTTCCGTGAGCTTGCCGGTGCGATCCCAGGAGCGGACCAGCAGCCAGAACAGGATGCCGACCGCGATGAGGAGCAGCACGCAGAAAGCGCCGAGCACCTTGTACTGAAAGAGGACGTCGGCCGCCTGGGCGGCGGCTTTGGTCGCTTCGGCCGTTTGAGCGAAGGCCTCCGTAATCAGCATCGTTCAGGCTTGCCGTGCGGTGGTGTTCTGACACAGGGTGCGTTCAGCCATGGCTAGCGCGGACCTTCGCGTTGGTTGTGGTTAGGGGAGCCGGCTGCAATGCTGTCCAGGCTGACAGTCGGCTCCTCGCTGCATCGCCTTTGGCCGGGCGACGGCGGCTGTGGGTTAGCCCTGCGTGATGCCGGGAACGCGGGAGGCCTCATCGACGGAGCCGACCACGTTCGCCACCGGGATCTCGCCAGCCGTCTTCGGCTTCGTCACGACGGCATCGACCTGCGGGAGTGCGGCTGCGTCCTTGATGATGCCGTGCGGGCGGCGGTCCCATAGGCCCCAAATCGCGGTTCCGACGACGCCGAGCAGGCTAAGGAACGCCTCGATCACGGAAGGGTCAGTAAAGGTCGCGAGATCCTTCGCGTTGCCGTAGCCGTGGCTTCCGAGCCACGTCAGGCCAACGAGGAGAAGGATCCGGATCGAAGATTTCGTCTGTGCGTCCATGTTATCTCAACCTAGATGGGAGGCAAGGCGGTCCCACAGGTCCGCCGGGATGCTGTCGAGTTCGGCTTTGCTGAAGGTTTCGTGATGCATCGGGCCGACGCGCTTCAGCTTCTCGACAAGGGCCGGCCTCAGACGCTTCAACGCGGTCTGGACCTCGGGCATGCCGAGAGCCATTTCGATCTTCATGCCGTCGCTGAATGAGGTCGTGTACGGAACAGGGATGGCGTAGCGGCGAGCCATGGCGCGGCTCACTTCTTCACGCCGGGGACGACGATCGTCTGGCCGTTGATGTTGATCACGCCATCCACGGGATCGCCGGGCTTCGGCTCGGGCTTGGCCGGGGGCTTTGGGGTCGTCCCCTTCTTCGGGGCCTCAAGGGCGGTGTAGGCCGTGGTCAGGCGCTGCTTGTAGGCGGTGCAGGCGAGGCCAGCGATCTTGCTGACGGAGATAGCAGGGGCAGCCGGCGGGTAGGCAGCAGCCACGAGCGCCGCGATGCCCTCAAAGCTCGGTTCGAACGAGCAAGCCGTGGTCGCCACCTGTTGGACCTTCGTGGCGAACGCCTGCGCCTGAGGTGAGTTGATGCCGGCAGCCTGGAGATTGGCCGGAGTGAGCGAGCCGACCGCGATAGCGGCGGGGTTGATGGCAGCCTGGATCTGCTCCTGAGAGGCCGTCAGATTGCAGCCGCCGAGCACGGCGAAGGGGGCAACGCAGGCGAGCGCCAGCGCCGCGCGAAACGAGCGGATCATGAGAATTCTCGCGATGTTGGATTGCCCGGTTTCTTATTTGCGAGCCAAAAAAGCGCGCGAGATCAGCCGCTTGGGGCGGGTGCGACTGATAGTGAAAGAGGTCTTTGTCTAATTGCGCGGCGGCTTTGCCTGAGCGCGCGGGAGTGCTAATCTGTTCTCAGGTTGTGGCGCACACCACGCCTATTCTGGGCGGCTGGCAGGCTGTTCCGTGATTGGAAGGTGCGGGTCGCATGGATGCGGCGACCTAGCGTGCTAGGCGTCTTCTACCCGGAAGGATGAAGGCCGGCGGCCTGCACTGACCTTCACTTCAGCCACGGCGTAAGCCAACTGAAAAGCTTGTTGCCGATCCGCTTATCCCATCGGTCGGGATAGCGGATCGGCGGCAGAACGGGCTTCGGAGGCTTCGGCTTCTCGGTCACGGCATAGCCCCCAGGTACGAGAACGCGAGGCACCACATCGCTGCCAAGATCACGCAGGCAAGGATGAGGTGGAGGTACAGAGTGCGGACCGCGGCGCGGAACTCCGGGTCGTCGTCCGGGTCGATGTTCACGACTCCTTAACGCCAGCCTTCGCGCCTGCAACCGTTGTCGGGAGGTTCGGCTGTGTCGGGATCGGCACGCCAGACGGCCAGCGATAGGCGGTGATCTCAGAGCGCTTGAACGAGGCAATAGACACCTCGTCAGACTGGTTTCCGCCGAGCAGGAACACCTCAGTTTTGTTGGCGCCGACGACGAACCCGCAGTGCCCCTGCCATCCGGTGCCGCGCTTCTTGGTGGCGATACAGCCGAGCACGGGGGTTTTTAAACCGACACCCCAGCTCTCGAATGAACGAGCGGCGAGGCTGCCCGAAGTCTTCTGCCCAGCCCGATGCAGCATGGCGTTGCAGAAGGCCGCACACCAAGCGACCGCATCATTCTTGATGCCTGGGAAGTCAGCGTCCTTGTAGTAGGCGACCACCTTCGGGTTGTTCTTCTTGCCGGCGCCTTCTTCCGTGCCGAGTTCGGCCGCAGCGAGCGTGAGCCAGGCGGGCTGATCAGTGGCGGTGCGACGCTGGCTGATGTCGTTGGCGATGAGGGCTTTCTGGGTCATGGGACCGGCGATCCCATCCGGCACGAGGCCGGCGATCTTCTGGAAGGCGCGCAGGGCGGCGACCGTCTTCGGGCCAGCGTCGCCATCAGCGCCTGACGCCCCCAGCTCGTAACCGCGGGCGATCAGAGCCTGCTGAATTTCGCGAACGGACAGATCCGCCATCAGTGATGCCCTCGGTGCTTGTCGGCGATTGGCTTGCGGCGCGCAGGCTTAGGCGGCGCGGCTGTCGCGGGATGGCCGGGGTGCAGCGCCGATAGGGCGAGCCTCGCCCAAACGACGCGCCGCGAGATCGCTTTGACGCGGGCGCGCTCGAACTCGGCCTCGAAAGCCGCGACCTTGGCCTCTAGCGTCGAGTGCCGGCGCATGGCGGCGACAGCGCCCGCTTCCGAGCCGGTTAACTCATGAACGAGAAAGCTGTAGCCGGCCGCGTCAGAGGTAAGCGCAAGGCCATGCTGGCGGCACCAAGCCTCAAAGAGATGGCGCCGATCGTTCGTCCACTGGCACCACGAAACGCCGCCCTTCCGGGATGGCTGGCCGCCTTCGTGATAGGCAGTGAAGCCTGCACACTCATGCCCGACATTGCCGAACACGGCTGCGGCGTCGATGCCCGGCAAGCCGACATCGTGCATCAGGCGCGGGCCGTAGACGCCGACCTTCTGGATGAAGAGAGCCGTCAATGCCCGGCCTCCCCTTCATGCGCGGGAGCGCCGCCGAACTCAGCGACGTAGCCGGCCTTCCAGTCGCCGAGGAATACGGCCTGCGCCTGCTCGACGGAGATCACCCCGCGCTTGAGCTTCGCGCAGATGCGGTCCTCAAGCCGGTCCTTGTCGTGGAAGGTCCAAGGGCCGTCGCTCGCCTGGATCCACAAATTGGTGATGTCGTTCGCGCCACCGGCACAGAGCGGCAGGCGGTGATCCACCTCGAATGGACCTTGGTGGTTTGTGCCGGGGATCGTGTCACTCGGGCCCGTCATCCCATAGCGGCGGTAGACGGCCAGCTTCTCCGCGCCCGTGACGTTGCGGACCGTCGCGGTGTTCACGCCCACGATCTCGGCCCGGTCTGTCGTGCGAATAGCGCCTGGCGTAAGGACTGGATCAGGCTCCGTCCCATCGCTTGCAGCCATAGCAGGAGTGCAGGCGAAGGCGAGCGCCAGCGCGATGAGGAAGCGGAGCATGAGTAGCCTGATTTTGCTTGCGGGGTAGGCCCTAAAGTCCTATCGTCAGAGCGTGACGCACAAGGAACTGAAGGCTGCGCTGAATGCGCTCGGGCTGACCCAGATGGGCGCCTCTAGGCTGTTCAGCGTTGATGGTCGGACGGTTCGGAAGTGGGTGGCTGGCGATGCGCCGATACCCGGCTCTGTCGCCCTCTGCCTGAACCTGATGATCCACTACGGCGTCAGGCCAGATGTTGCGGAGGCGCTGAAATGAGCGAATGGCAGGACATCGCCACAGCTCCGAAGGCTACGCCGAACTTGCGGTTCGGCATCTTTGGCCCTGTGATCGTTCTCTCTGACCGGGCGCACGAAATTCGCGGCTACTGGCGAGAGATGTTCGACATGGATGACGGCGACGGCGGCACAGATTGGTTGCCAGAGGGATGGGTCAGCGAGACCGAGGCTGAACTTCTCGCTTGGACACCGACGCGATGGCGTCCCGCCTAACCCCCGCGAAGCTTACACAACGTCTGGAGGAGAGGATGAGCAAAGATCGGTTTCGGATCTGGCTTTTGGAAAGCAAGAGCCCGAACTGGATTGGCGATAATTACGCGATCCAGCCAGAGGACGTGACTGCCGATGCTCTGCGGCAGCATATTCGCGCGCAGGGTGGAGAGCCGTCAGATCTGCGCATCTCACTTGTCGAAGGCGAACCACTGGATCGGAGCGGCGCCCACCGTCACGCCTTCAATCTCGCCGAGAAGCATGGCCGGTTGGTGACGCCGCTCTGGCCTGCGCCTCCCGCATTGGAGATCGCCGGCTGGAAGAGCGGCATCTGCCCTGAACGGATAGAAGGGACGGAAGGATGAGCGGGGCTAGTTGGGCAGGCAAGACGCCGGATGAGATCATCGCTGATGTGAACGCGATCATCGCTAGCCTGCCGCCGGTGCCGGACACATTGGAAATCCCGGTGCCCTACGATTTATATATGGCTTGGCAAGCTGATGAGGATGACAGAGTGGTCCGCGCCTTCCGCCGGAAGGAAGGTTGGGCTGTAGGGCCGATGCTTGAGCGGATCGCGAGCAAGGCCGCTGCCGAGATGTTCGCTTTCAGCCGAGGTCCGCTGCCATGAACCGATCCGAATACCTCACTGCCGCTACCGTTACTTCAATCGCCCTAGCTTGGGGTCTGATGACGGTTGGAAGCGCGTTGCTGCTGAGAGGGTAGAGAGATGACGCCTGATATGAAGCGCTTGTGCGACTTGGCGAGAGCCGAGATCCCCTGCCCATACGACGATGAGGGGCGGCCTACCGTCAGCCTTGATGACCGTGACGAGGCTGCCGAAGCCATCGTCCGTGCTGTTCTCTTGGCTCTGAGGGAGCCGAGCGAAAGCGCAGCAGAAGCTGCCGGGGCCACTTGCCTGCCAAACCCAGATGACCCCTACACTCCTTGGATTGAGATCGGGAGCGACGCGGCTCGTGCCACAACTGCAGCTCTGATTAACCACATCCTCGCCGAGCCCGCTAAGGCGTGAGGCTCACGGTCGAACGGCTGTCACTTTCGCCTGGAACGAGTACGCCGCCCCGATAACGAGGGCTGGCGCGTAGACTTGAACGTCTAGGGTGTTGGCGGCACGAGCGACCGGCTGCCCGACGAGATACCCGCCGGGGAACACGGTCAACGGCGAGAGCAGCACCCGGTCACCGGCCAGAAGCCCGGTCACAGTCACCGTGACAGTGCGAATGCCGGCCGCTATGGCGATGGTCGCCGACTGGCCGATCGTGATGGAGCCTAGGTCCACGAGCGAGCCCGGCCCTTTGATGTTGCCGATCTTGCCCCAGGCCACGGCTCACCTCACGATAGGACGTAGATGTCGCCGGTCGAAAGGTCGAGGTAGAGATCGCCCGTGATCGAGCCGGTGGTGTTGGCCGTGGTCGGCGCGCCCGTGCCGGTGAACCACGTGACGCCGCGCGGTCCCTTGAGATTGCCTTGCTTGGTCCAAGCCATACTAGTCTCCCTTGGTGAAGAGGTTGCCGGTGACGGCGTCGAGGTAGAGGTCGCCGACCATGCCGAAGGTCGGGTCAGGATCGCCGGGCGCCGTGAAGATGCCGGGGCCTCGCGGGCCGGACGTGGGCGGCCTGCTCTTGGCGAACTCGTCCTGCAGGTAGGCCAGCACCGATCCCTGATCGGGGAACGGCACCCCGTCGCAGTTGCCGACGTTGGCCCAGGGCGTGTTGACGACGTAATCGCCAGCCACAGCCGCCTTCATCATGACGGTGATGTTGCCGCCGGTCGCCCCAGCCACTAGCGAGCGCCGGGCATAGGACTGCTCCTGCCCCGACACCCAGATCTCATCACAGTCGGGATCGTACCAGACCAGGATCATCACAGGGTCTCGGGCTGCACCGTCGCGGGAATGATGAACAGGGTCTCGCTCAGCACGGTCACGGGCTGCGTGCTGGTCAGGTAGAAGGCGGCGCCGTTGGCAAGGGTGTTGGCCTGCACCTGGATGGCGAAGCTGAACGTCACCCGTTCGGGGATGCCGGCCGACTGAAACAGCGTGCTGTCGTCCGCCTGCAGCGGGCCAAAGGCCGACTGCGCGTCGCAATCCATCTTCAGCCGGGTGCTGGACGCATCCGACGAGACGATCAGGTTGATGCGAATGTTGTAGACGTCGTTGAGCGCTCGGGCGATGAGCCGGTCGTTGGCGAGGAACTGATGCCCCACGAACGGCGGCAGCAGCTTGTCCATGACCGTCGTCGTCGCGCTGGAGAAGCGGACCTGCTGCCGGACGTTCGCCTCAAACCGATCCTCGGGCCCGGACGTGCGGTCGGTGTAGATGATGTCGCCGAAGCCGAGGTTGGTGCCAGGAGGACCCTGAAGGCCCGTCGCTCCCTGGACGCCCTGTTGCCCCCGAACCGTCACGGAAGCCACTACGGGCCTTCCCTGCGCAGCTACGGCCACACTGGGGCGCTGACGGGCGGTCACGGTGAAGCGGGGAAGGGAAACGCCACCCATCAAGCCGCCCCGGTTCCAGGGAGCACCGTCAGTTCAAATCGGGCAACGCCCTTCGGGGTCGCCGAGCCGGCGGCATAGCGGTACAAATCCCCGAACACGTTCGCGGTGATACCGAGCCGGAGCAAACCTAGGAAAGGCGGGGTCCAGGCTCGTCCTGCGGCCGGGATCAGGAAAGATACCGCGCCGGCCGCTCCGTTGGTGATGACGAGCGACTGGTCCGATGCGGCGCTGTCGCAGATGCCAACGAGCGTGCGGGCATCGTCTTTGAAGCGGACGAACAGCCGATCCCCGGCTCCGATGACGAGCGGGGTCACCCCGTCTTCTTCGGTGAGATCCGCATCCCACGCAAAATCTTCCCCGTCGAAGAACGCGTCGGGGCTGCTAGCGGTGATCGCCATTGGTTACGGTCTCGGCGATGAGAAGGGGATCAGCGCGCAACCTTAGGACGCATGATCGCTGGTCTGATCACCGTCCGCCGGCAGGCTCTCAGCGACCCGCGCAATACGGTCTTCGTAGCGCTGCTGCGCTGCGGCGGCATCGGCTTCGGCCTGAGCTTGCCTGGCGTCGGCCGTTTTCACATTCGCCGCTTCGGCCGCGCTCACCTCATTGGCCGTGTGAACGATCGAGAAAGTACCGTCTGCATTCTTCTTGAGTTTCCCCATGGTCAGCTCCCGGTGTCGTTCGTGCCTGCGGCAACAGCGACGCCAGGCGCTAGCCCCAGGTTGATCGGGCGCACGTACCGATAGGTGTTGCCCTGGTTCGGCGGAGTGGTCGATCCTGAAGTGGTGTCTACGAACACCCATTGGCAGTTGTTGACATCGGTGTCGTTGTTGACGCCGCCGCCGCCGCGGATGCCGTGAACGGACACATTGCGCGTTGTCCCGCCCAAAAGTGCACCCACACCATAATCGATCGGATCGCCCTGTGTCGTGTCGAACGCTGCGATATTGTATCCATTGATGTCGGTCGATATGACTTCTCCGCCATCAACCGCCAGTAAGCGCATCCCGGCGCCCTGATAGCCGCACAATCGGTTCGCCACCATCTTGAGGCGTGAGACCGAATACAGCCCATCGGCCGCAGTGATCTCAATGCCGCCCTGCCCGATCGTCTGGCCGTGGAGATCGTTTCCGAAGAAACTGGGCCGATTGACGACAGCCTGCGACGTGTCGCTCCGGTGAACCCTGATCCCGAACTCCATACTCTCGTCGATGTCCGAGAGATGAATTTTCGGTCGAATTTGGACCCATGCCGGAGAGCCGTTGACCAGTTCAGGACCGCCCGGGTAAAATAAGAAGTTCGAATGATTAAACCCCCCGGTAAACCCGGCCTCGACCCCGCAGCATTCGCCGGCCGCGTGCCACCAGCCGCAGTAAGGACCCAGGCGCTCGTTTGCCGAGTAGGTCTTGTTGTTGATTGGAACCGCGCGAAGTTCGGCGCTGACGTTGCCGCCGATCCAGTTCGGCCGAACAACCCTCGTCTTGGTTGGATATCCGTGCACCGGATCCCAAATGGTCGTCAGAACAGCGAAACTTTCTTGGAGCGCCGGTCGCAAGCGATCCCAAACTCCGCCGAAATATTCCAGATCGAGCATGAACCCGTCGCCGCCGTGCTGAACGACCGCGGAAGGCATGCCCGTGGCCCAGCCTCGGAAACCGCCGCCCTGACTGCCATAGACACGGAGATGTGTGGCGAGAGATGCCGCGGAAGTCGGAACAACGATCGTCGACACAGGCGTCATTGCCGTCGTGATGCGGCCCGGGAGACTCGTTGTGCTCGTCGGGATAGCGCCTAACAATCTGTCAGGCTGGAGCAGCCAGAACCCGTCCACTTCCGCAGTCCCGGCGCCAGCCGTGGGGGATCCCATCTGCATGGTATCGCCCGTGTAGCCGTGCAGCCGGGTGATGACGGCCTTCTGCACACCGCCGACGCTTCTCAGCTTAGCGTTGGGCGGTACGATGATCGGGCTATTCTTCGCCAGGATCGGACCACGACCCTGGCCACTCGGCAGAACCTCGGCGCCGTTGAAGTCGCTCAGCATCTGGTTGAGCAGCGGTTCGTTCGCGGTAGAGCCGTCTCGGACAGCCCCGTCGAACATATCGAAGATCGGCACCTGCCCACGCGCGATCTTCGCCAGCGACGGCGAAGGCAAGCTGGAGCCGATGCCGATGGGCAGCGAGACGTTTGGCGCCTGCGCTGCGACTGCGGCAGGCAAGTCCGCAGGCTTGGTGACGCCCGTCAGCCTTGATCCGTCCCCCACCTTGTCCAGTTTGGCTAGATCAAGGTAGGTCGCGTTATCGTTGGTTTTTCCGAAAGCGACGGAGGGGCTGTCTCCCGTGCCGTCGTTCGGGCGCGTGCCCGTATTGACAGGAACGATCGGCATGGCGTCAGCTCAGCGCGGGCCAGGAGATGGCGTCGACAACCGCGCAGGCGTCCGCGATGGTGGCGGCCTTATCGACCGACTGCTTTCCCTTCAGCCGCGCACCCCTAATCGGCGCACCGATCGCAAGCCATGCCTTGGCTTCCTCGCTAGCTGCTCGCGCTTCGCCAGCAATGTCCGACGTCGGCTTGCCTGTGTTCGGGTCTAGGTTCGTCCCGATAGAAGCCGACAGCATCGGAAAATCAGATCCCGATGCCTTCGTCGGGTCGTCTAGCGCTAAGACGGCTTTCGCCTCATCTCGCACCTCTTGATATTCCATGGCCTGACCGGCGCCAGCGGTCATCACCTTCTGGCGCAGGGCTTCGGCCTGCTCGTCCACCCAGCCCTTCAAAACGCTCTGGATTGCAGGAAGAACCTGCGCCTCAGTCAAAGAGCGTGGCGGCGCCATAAGCTGAGCCAGCGTGGTGCCGCGATAGCCGATCCCGTCGATATCCACGGTCAACGCAGTCGCGTTCAGCCGGTCGAACGTGCTCATAGGTGATCCCTCGTCCTAATCGCGACCGGTCAGGCCGAAGTGACGTTGCTGCGGTACTGGAACAGGGTGTTGGGGTTTGCCCCTGCGATAACCCCACGGAACAGATGCCCGGGAGCCCCAGCGTTCAGCCCGATATCGAGGAAGCTATCGAACGGGACCGTCGCCGCAGACGCTCCGAGAAGAAAGCCGGCGTTAGTTTCTGCCACGTTGAGCGTCGAGCCGACGATCAGCACGCCCGTTCCGTACTCGGAACGGATGTGATCGTTATAAGTCTGGCTCGGAGCCTGGGTCGGAATAGACCAGATGATTTGATCGGTAACGAACGTCGGACCGTCGAGCCAGAACCCTGAGCCGAACGTTGAGCCGTCAGGGAGAGGGGAGTTCGTTGCGGTTCCGATAAACTGGATGACTCGCGGCGTTGCCGTCCAGCCCTGCGCATTCCCAGAGATTTGCGCACCATATATCGCTAAAAACGCATAGACGTTCCGTCGCCGGATAAGCTGAGCGTTGTTCAGAAGAATGATGGCTGTTCCGACGTTCTTCTGCTCGTCAAGTACGGTGTCAAGATCCTTGCGGGCTTTTGATGACGTGGTTCCGTCATTGGTTTCGGACCCGTTGACTGGGTCTACAAAAATCTGCTGGACGGGAGGCATGTTCTTGTAAACGGTCGTCGCCACCGAAGTAGCAAGACCGGTCAAAACCGCCTTCAGCCCAAGAATGAAGTTGCCTTCAAGCGTCGCGATGCTCTGGCTGTCGTTCGCGTCAACGGCCGCATTATCGACGATGAACTGGCCGATCATTGAGGCGATGACCGAGGTCTGTCGGTTCACCTTGTTATAGTATTGTGGCGGCAGTTCGCCGACCTGCGCTCCCTGCGTGATCGCATCGCTTGCGGCATAGTCGGCATCATTGAGGACGACGGCGCCGACGCCGGTCGAGTTGGGCAGAAAGCCATTGGTGGGCATGTGTGGATCTCACGCGCAGGCAGCCGCGCGCCGCGGATGAGCGCGACGGCGAGCGGGAGGGATGAGGAAGAGGCTGGTTAGGCGACCAGCGTGGCGGCGACGGTCGCGGGATCTCGGCCCCAGGCCCCGACGCCAAGGCCGCCGATCTGGCTGTTGTTCATGCCGAGCCCGAAGACGGGAGCACCGTCGGTCGAGGTCACGGAGATGCGGGCGTCAACGCCCATCGCCTTCACCGGCAGGAGATCGTTCGCGAGAATGTAGAGATCGGTTCGCGACGGCAGCTTACCGGAGATGCAGATGCTATAGGCCATGCCGACGCGCTTGGGCGTCGCAGGGTATTCCATCTTGCCGAGCCAGCGGCCCTGCCCAAGGCCGGCCCCTGGAACGCCGAGCGAGAAGATCACATCGCCTTGGTGAGGTACGATCGCCCGCGCCCCGTCATTCGCGAACACGATGGTGGACGGGTCCGTCAGGTACGTGCGGACGATCTGCACCGCCATGGTAGCGGTTCCGTCCCACCGGTTCGCGAGGATCTTGGCGTAGAGAAGCGGGCGGTAGAGGCTGTCGGGAAGGGACGAGATGGCATTCTCGCCGTCATAGTTGGTCCGCCAGTACCCTTGCCCGAGACCGCGGCCTTCAATGCCAAGAGCAAAGGTCGTGTCAGGTAGGGGGATAGGCACGTAGCGGTCGCGCCCGATCCACTGCCCGTCGATGTCAAGCTGTACGCCGATGGCCTCGTCAACGTCGAAAGCCTGCGGTAGGCCTGCGACGAAAGCCTGAACGTCAGCCTGAGGCTGCACGTTCGCCCGGACCGTCGCGAGGAAACGGGCCTTGACCGAGTTGGCCTGCCAGGGCGTGATAAGCCCCATGTAGGCATCGGCCGTTTTCGTAATGGCCGGCGGGAGCGCGTAAGGATTGGCATCAGCGGTCGGGAAATCGCCGTTGATCGCGACGAGCGTCGAGTCCGCGGTGATGTTGTAATTGGCCATGTCGGAACGCCTAGGCCTGGACCGTCACGGCGATGTTGGCCGCCGAGCACATGCCGGCCTCATAGAAGGCAATCGGCACATCGGCCTCCGTTGGCGTGCCCCCATCCCTCGCCTGCTTGAACGAGATGATCTTGAACGTCTTAGATCCGAGGCCGTCGAAGTTCTTGGCTGCCGCGAAGGCCTGATCCCATTCCACGTCTTCGCCGATCGCCAGGCCGTTCACGAAATCCGCGAGCGCTGCTTTCCAGATACCCTCGGCCGAGGCCGTATATCCGCCGAGATTGCGCACCGTGACTTGGTACGTGATCGGAACTTGGGTCAGGTAGAAGAACGCCACGTCCTGCGGGATCGTGCTGTTGTCGATAGGCTGAACGGTCTGCACCGTCGTGCCGAACGTTGAGACGCCCGGCCCCTTCTTCAGCTCAATCACGGATGCGATGGCCGCAGGGTCGCCACCATCGACCACGGCCGCGATCATATGGCCCGGGATGCCGTTGACGTCCCGAGCATTGGTCGGGTTCTCGTGGACCTTCAGGCGGTTGACGCCTGCAATGGCGGCCAAGGCGCCGGTCAAGCCGTCGATGAGGCGCTGGGACGGCAGGGCCGTAGAGATGGCTTGGCGCTGCCGGAGTGCGCTGTCCGTCTCTACGGCGAGGCCGACGGAAGCTGCCGCAGTGTTCGTGGCTGTCTGCCAGCCGCGGGTGATGGTCGCGATGGAACCCTTGCCGTTGGCGGTGTCGACGGCGCCTGCAGAGAGGGTGATTGCTCCGATGGTCTGGCAGGTGGCCGTGACGGTGATCTGCCCGATGTCGGGAATGACAACAACAGACGGTAGAGCCCACTGATTGCCAGCCGCATCGGTGACGATGCCGCCGTCGATCTCAATGCCGGCCTGCCCAACGATGAGGAAGGGAGCAGTGGAATAGGTCGCCCGCTTGCGCCGGATGCCGTTCAGCTTGACGTTGCGGTCAAGCCCCGTACCCTGCGCCGTGCTGGGCGAGAACGAGTTATAGGCCGCCAGCGTCTCGCCGTTGGCGTCATGGATTGCGTAGGCGAGAAGCGCGAGGAATTGGCCGTCCTGCGTGGCCGGGTCCAGGTTCAAATCCTGGCCGTAGATCGCCCGATAGGACGTCTGGACGTAGGCGAGGCAGTCCGCGAAGGTCGGGCGGACGCAGCCGGCAGCCGTGATCTGGCAGACAGGGGTAGCGCCCATTAGCGACCGTTCTCGACCTTGACGGTGATGTTGGCGGTGTTGGCGCCCTGCCCCGCGAGGTAGGCGCGCGAGTAGACGGTCTGGATGGTGGCCGAGACGGCCAGAGCGCGGGTCTGGCGATCAAGAACGCTGCTGTAGGCTTCGATCTCGACCACGCCGGGGGTGTCGAGGATGCGAGCCTGCAGGGCGGGATCGCGCAGGCCTTCGGTGCGCTTGCCGAGCACCTGTTGCTCGTAGGGCGTGCCCTCAGAGCGATCCAGCCACCACTGCTCCTGCCAGAGGTTCAGCCGGGCTTCGACGAGGACGCCGACCGCGTCGGGAACGTCGCGCCAGATAGAGGCTTGGTCGCCACCGAAAATGGCGTCGCCTGTCGCGTCGACCTTGCGAATTCTCATCGGTCAGTCCAGCGAGGTCATCGCGGCCACGTCCACCGGGGGCGGCACGACGTGGTCGATCTGAGCCGCCACAGAGGCCGCCATGGTTGCCGCAGGGTCTGGCTGGACGATGGAGGCCAGAACGCCCTGAAAGCCGGTGGCGACCCCTTCCTGACGATACCCGGCGGCATCGAAGGTCGGGGGCACCGCGAGCGCACCCGCGACCGTTGCAACTGTGGAGATCAGCGGGTGCATCTGCTCGCCGTAGGCCAGAGCCGCAGCTGAGCCGGAGGTGATGCTGCCGATCATGGCGATCTGGCCGAGAACGTAGTTGGTCGCGTCGGTCGGGTTCATCGTGCCGGCGACGACCTGCGAGACGACCTGCGGCAGGACGGTGTTAACGCTGCCGAGGAAGCCGCCCTGTGTGAGCGGACCGGTGACGACATCCATCGCGGCAGCGGCTGGCAGGCCAGCGCCCGCCATGTCCGCCGTGTTGGCATGGCCGATCATGGCGAAGAACCCAGTCGCGCCGTTCGTCAGGCCAGCGAGGTTGTCGCCCGACGCCTGTAACTGGCCGAGTGCGTTGCCGAGCCCTGAGCCTCCGGTCAGCGCGGAGATGAGCCCCGCTGGCCCACCGCCAGCCATTCCCTGAAGCTGCGAGACCATTCCGCCGAGCTGGCCTTGAATGCCCTGCGTCAGCCCCGCCATCGGGTTCTGCATCACCGACGACAGGTTGCCGTCCTGCAGCACCTTCTGCATTAAGCCCTGAAGGCCGGGGCCGCCGTCGAGCCGCTTGGTGATGCCGAGCTTTTCGACGAAGACCGTCACGGCCTTCATCAGCGGGGCGCCCCCCTGAAGCTGGAGGTTCTGCCCGAAAGGTACGAAGCCGCCGGCCATCAGCAGTTCAGCAAGATCTTGGAGGCAACGTGCTGGATCGTCTTGGCATCCACCACGTGGCTGGAGCCGTCCTTCTGGCTCTGCACGGCCATGCCGTTGACCTGATGGGCGCTCTGCTCACGGACAGCGGTCACAGCCGCGTGGCTCACGTCGTGGACCGTCTGCTTGTCGTCGGTCCGCGTCTGCGTAGAGTTGGTTGAGACGCCCTTCAGCTTGTTCGGGTCCGACCGGACACCTGGGACGAAGACCGCATCCCACATCGCATGCTGGCGGGTGTCGCCCGGCGACTGCACGCCGCCGTTCTGATGCCACCCGTCGATGCCGAGCGCGGCAGGGACGCTGAAGCCTTCGTCGCCCTGCTTGAGGGCCAGGGTCGTCGTGATGCCGCCTGCGCCCATGAAGTGGACCGGCACATCCGGCATCACAGGCAGTGTCACCTCCTCCGTCGTGCCATCGGGCTTGCGGGTGATCGCCTTGGTCGTCGGCTGCAGCTTCGCGGTGTGACCGTCCGCGCTGTCCTCGGCCAGCGTGACCGGCCCCGCCTTCGGCAGACGCGACAGGACGCCATCAACGACGGTTTCCAGCAGCTCGGTCTCATCCGCAAAGCGCTCGCGGATATCAATTGAACCGTTCGCCATTTGAGCCCCTTTGAAAGGCGTAGGCCGGCAATTATTTTGCCGCAATGCGCTACGCTCTCATCGCCGCCGTGACGGCCTGTCTGGCCCTGCCTTCAATCGCAGCGGCTGAAGGTCTGCCCGTGCCGCCTCACGATGTGGACCGCGCATGCGCCAGCCTGAGGGACAAAGGGCTGATCGCCAGTTGCGTGCGCGATGAGCAGTTCAGCTACGACGTCGTGACCTCGGTGTGGGGCCGGCTTTCACCGGCCAGGCAACGAGAGAGCTACAAGTTCGCCAGCGAGCAAGGCTCAACCTATCACGCCTTCTACAAGTCTCTGTCTCTCTTTGTGACGACGCAGGCCCAGATGCAGCAGCAGGATGACGATGCCGTCCGTCCTGTGCCGCGGTTTCAGAGGTAGCCTCCGCTATGCGCTACGCCCTTGCCGCTGCGATTTTCTTACTTGCCACCGTGGCGAATGCCGCTGGATCCGTGCCGCGGGTGCCAAAGGGCGCGTTCTACTACGAGGCCCGCAACAGTCTGACCGCGCTTGGCTGGCAGCCCGCACCGCTCCCCGCCGACAAGCGCGGTTGCAGTGATGGTCGGGAAGATGTGTGCGACCGATACCCTGAAGCCGCGGCCTGCTCTGGGACAGGGCTCGCGCTCTGCACCTTCTTATGGAAGCGAGGCGAAACCCTTGCCGAGGTGACAACCTACGGCGAGGAGGTCGACATGATCCGCGTCCGATCTGTGCAATGTCGGGCCGGTTGTTAGACCGTCGCCGACTGAGCATTCGCCAAGGCCAGATCGTGCATCCGGCCAAATGCGTTCTCCATGATCCCAGCTGCCTGTTTCGGGTTCTCGGCGCCCGTGATGGTCGTCTTGTTGTGAAACGTCTGCGTGACCGTCTTAGTGGAGTTCCCGCCGCTGTTGACCACCGAGGATGATGCTTCCGGCGCGGGCTTCATATAATCCCTGGCGTCGAAGCCGGGCATCTGCATCATGCGCGGCACCCCTGGGACATGGATCTGAGGCGGTGCGGCCGAGCCGTCCGCACCCTTGACCTCGATTTTAGGCGCCTTGATCTCAATCGGCTGCCGCTCAAGCGGCATGGTGGATGCCTTCGGATCCACCTTCTGCATCAAGGCGACGGCCGTCGCGTTCTTCGCACCGACAAGCGAAGCCCACTCGTTTTTCAGTCCCACAGGGTCGGCGCCGCGTTGCCGGGCTAAATTGGCTCCGATGCGGTCCTGAAGCTTCTCATCATACAGATCTGTCCCCTTCAGGCCCAGCTTCTCGCGCTGCGCTCGAAGGGTTGTCCGCACGACCTGATACCTACCGATGGCGCTGCTGTTCCAGCTGTTTGCAGGGTTCCGAAGCATGCCGGTCTGCAGGGCGTCGATCTCGTCAAGGGTGAGCTTGGTCAAGTCCTGCTCCTTCCCACCAGGGAGAAGTAGGCCGTTCGCCAACGAGGTATTATAACCCCCGCCAGGCCGGTGCGCAGTGCCCTCAGACCGAGCGATGTGATCCAAGACGTCTTTGTAGGCGCCAGGATTGGCCGCGACGCCGCCAGACTGGTCGCCTCGCATGGCACGAGCTGCGCGGGCGCGAAGGCCCCCACGGGTGTCCGTAGGCGCGTTCGGATCGGGCTTGCCGCCCAAGATTGTCGGAGCGTATCGCTGATAGATTGACCGGGTGTCCCGAACCGGACCCGCGGTCGCGCCCGGCGTGACGACGACACCGGGGCCACCGTTGGCTCGTTCAAAGGCGGCAGGCCCGGCTAGGATGCTCGTGATGACCTTGTCGTAGCCGCCCAGGATCGTCGAGAGCTGAGTGACGCTCGCTATCTTTTTCAGCACCCCAAAGATCGTCTCGAACGCACTGGCGATGGCTTTGACGCGATCCGCGAAGGCGTCCCAGCGCTTCATGAACGCATCGCCCTCATTGCCCGCAAACCACGTCACCATGGCGCTGAGCTTTTCAGCGAGCCAGACGACGGCGTCCGAGATGCCGCGCATGATGCGCTCGACCTTCTCGGGGTTTGCCGAAATCCACTCTTGAAACCGCTTGACGATCTGCTCCAGAGCCGGGGCGAGGCTGACCATCAGCTTGTCGCCCAGTGCCGACACCGTCGCCTGAAGGCGCGTCAGCGTGCGCTGGAATGCCATGGAGGCATCAGCCGCCTCCTTGCTGTTGACCCCTAGCGCCTTGGTCGTGGCATCGTACTCGGTCCGGTACTCCTTCACCTTGGCCGCGTACTGCGTCAGGAGCTTGTAGTCCTCCTCCGAGATGCCGAGCATGCCGGCTTCGCGGCTGCCAACCTGGTACTCGTGCTTCGACAGCGCATCGACCGTGTCGAGGAGCTGATCGGCCATGTCCTTGGTCGTGTCGACGCCGAGGCTCTGAACGTAGGCCTTGAGACCATCGTTCTGCCGAAGCGCTTGGGCAAATTTCTCAACCGCGCTGATCGCCTGCCCGGAGGAACCACCAACCTGCTTGAACGCATAGCCGAGTGAGTTCAGGCTCTGCACCGAGGCGCCGGTTCGCGCCGATACGAAACCGAGGTTGTCGAATGCCTGCGTGACCCGGTTCACCGCATAGCTGATCGCTGTCGCAGCGGCTGTGGCGGCGAGTGCCAGCCGGCTCATGCCGGCCATGAACTCCTTGTTTCGCTCCTCGCGCTTGCGAGCCGTTTCCTTCTCGGCCTTCTCCCGCTCCTGCGCGGTGGCGAGAGCGGCGCGCGCCTCTTTCAGGTTCGCTTCGCGGGTAAGCTTGGCGATTTCATCGGCGGTCTTCGCGCCTTCCCAGCGCGCATCCTCAATGCGCTGCTCGGCGTCGCGAACCGCCTTTTCATAGTCGGCGACCGACTTCTTAGCGGTGTTGAGCGAGCCCTGGTTCACATCGAAGCCGAGGGCCACGAGGAACGAGGCGATGGTATTATCCATTCGGCGTGCCTATGCCGCGCGCTGCCATGGCCGGCGAGATGGAGCCCGCCGAGGTGGCGACCGCCACGAAATTGGTGAAGAACGGCTCGCCGCGCGTGTCGCCGAGATGCCCGACGTAGAAGACCTTGTAGGTGCCGTCCGCCGAGATGCCGAACCGCTGGAGCTGGGCATTATTCGGGGCGCCCGTGATGCTCGGATCGAACTCGGCTTGCTGGATGGCCTTCTGGTCGATCTGAACCGTGCAGCCCGGCACGATCTGACCGTTGAGCAGTGCGACCCCCTCAATGCCCTGGATCGTCTGGACCGGCAGGCCAACCAGCCCGGTCCGGCTGTTCAGGACTATGACACCGCCCGGAAGCGGTTTGTCGTTGGCGAGGATCTGCAGCTTGCCGTTCTGGATCGACCACGAGGTTTTGGTTGCTTGCGCCGTCTGCCGCAGCCAGTCCTTGGCGTTGCCGAACAAGGCGCAGCCCCGCGGGAACTTGACCTTGGAGAGCGCGTCATTGTCGATATAGCCGAGGCCGATGCCGAGCGCCTTCATTGGCTCGTAGCAGGCCATGGCGCGGTCGTAATGGGTGTGTCCGCTGGAGAGCGTCTTGTTCACCACCGCGTAGTTACGGGGCGTGCTCCCGTCCGTGGCTAGGATCGCCAGAACCTTGTCGGTCACGTCCGCCCGCAGATTGCGAGCCTGCCGGATCTCCCCCTTGAACAGGACGTAGATCGGCTCGCCGACGTAGCCAGCCGAGAGCGTCACCGTCTTACCGACGAAGAAGGCCGGCTGCGTGCTGCTGTCCGCCAGATTGAAGATGCCGATGCGCGCCACGTTCGGCGTGCTGGCATCCTTCTGCGTCGTCTCGAACGTGATCCGGAGGCCCTGGCCGCCGTTTTCGTCGCCGACATAGGTGAAGGTCTTACCGCCCTCGATCTCGACCGAGACGGTGCGGAGGTACTGCTCACCCATCGGTCAGGGCGCGACGTAGTAGAGGTGGGACGTGACGCCGAGGCCGTCGAAGGTCGGCACCTCGCCCGCGCCCCGGTCCGTGGTCACGAGCAGCGCGCCGGGGATACCGAGGTAGCGGTACTGCGAGAGCAGATCGACACCTGTCACCATCGGAATGCCGCCGACGAGCATCGCTCCATTCGCGTCGCCGATGTCGAGCACCCAGCAGCCATCCTGCGCGACGTTGTAGGTGAGCCGCATGTTGTAGAGCGTGCCGCTCAGCGTGATGGTGAAGCGCTGAGCCTGCGACGGCTTCAGTGGGATCTCGACAGCCGTTGTCACGTCAGAAACCGGGGTTTCCGCCACCGAAGACGTTGAGCGGCAGGGCTGGCTCCGGACCCTGGTTCAGGATCTCGCCTGTCTCGCCGTCCTGAATGGTCATCTCGCCGACGTCGACAGAGTAGTTGGATGCGCTGAGCCCGCTCAAGCCTTCACCGACCGCGCCGCCGAGGCCGAGGTCGCCGGGCTGAGCCGTGCTACCGGGGCTGAAAGCGCCCGAGAAGGCCTGCGGGCCGACATCTACGGCGGAGACGCTGCCGCCGTTGGTGATGCTGCCGGTAGAGGCCGGGTTAACCTGGTCGGCGTTGCCGCCCGGAGTGCCGCTGCTGCCTCCTTGCCCTGACCCCGCACTCGTCGTCTGGGTCGAGACGATGACGATCTCCTGCAGGGCGACGGTCGCCATCAGGATGTTCTCGGAGTGCGGGTCCGTCACGACGGACAGGCCTCGGATCAGCATGTTCCGGTAGCGGCGCTTGCCGGTGTAGACCGTGAACGGCTGCCGAGCGAGCTGCAGCGCCAGCAGGGCGCGGTACTGCTCCTGCACGTAGCCGACGTAGCCCGCCGACGAGTTGGAGAAGCCGCAGCGGATCTCCAGCTCGGCCGGTCGCTTAAAGGCATGGTCCGTGATGACCCCGCCACCCTCGACCGGGTGCTGGGTGATGATGACCTCATCCCGATGGCTCTCCTCGACCGTCACATCAGCGTAGATCTGACCGATGGCGCGGGCGCTAGGCTGGATCAGCGCGTAGGAGAGTTCGCCGAGAAGGGACATGCACCGCCCTCCCCGGCCGGTAGCGTCAGGTTCGTCGTGGCTTCAGCAGATCGCGCAGTGTGTCGGGCGCATCGCCGATCGGCAGCAGGGGCTTGGCGAGGGCCAGAGCCTCGGCAGCGACGGCTTTCGGATCGTCTGCGCCGGCCGCGATCTGGCTGAGCGCGGCGCCGTATTCCTCAAGGGCCTGAGCCGCCTCGCCGCAGACGGTCTCCTGCGCCGGAATGCCCTTCAAATCTTGGGCAAGATCCTCGGCCTCATCGCGCAGTTCCTCAACCAACTCGTCAACAGAGCGTCGGTCGGGATGGCGCGGCGGCATCGGCATTCAGAAGGCGTAGCACCCAAACGCGAGACACGGAAGCATCACCCGCCGCTGGGCTTGTTGGCTTCGTGCAGCCGCCAGCGGTTCTCCGCGTTGGCGCGCATCATGTCATTGATCTCGGCGATGTCCTCAATCTGGATGACGCCGGTCTTCAGATCCGCGTAGCTGTAGTATCCGAACTCGATGGGCTGGAGATACCACTCCTCGCTGTCCGGCATCTGGACTAGTTCGGTAGCTGGAACTGGCCCCCGCCGCTGAAAAGCAAGGGGGCTTCGAGAAAAAGCGGGTAGTAGTTGTCGTAGAGGACGTAGGCGCTGATCGTGAGCATCAGCAGGCCGTTGCGCCCGATCTCGTCGAACATGAACGCCATGCCGTTGGTCGATTTGATCTTCGCCCAGCGCTGATCGTCCTGCTTCATCTCCACGACCGCAAGCGTGTGGTCGAGGATGTAGTTCATCTTCTCGTCGGGCAGCTCACCAAGCCCCTCAATGATGGCACCGGCCACATCAGGGGTCATGCCGGTCGCCATGCCGGAGAACAGCGGCTTGATGACGGGGGCGGCGCGGCGCAGGACGTGGATCTGCGTCAGGCCGACCATCTTGCCAGAGCGGTAGGTGACGCCCTTGATGTCGAACTCAGCCATGGGTCAGGGCCTTAGACAGCGGCCAGGGTGCCATCACCGAGCTGCGGGTCGATCTCAATGAAATTGAACGCCCACTCCATGACGTTCCCGTCCTTGGCGTTGACGTTGTCCGGCAGCTTGACGAAAGCGCCGTACTTGCACTGGAAGTCGTCGCCCCAAACCGGGTTGGCGATGGAGATGACGTTCTGCCCGGTATAGGCCGAACTGGTCGTCTGGTAGTTATAGAGAGCCTGGAGCTGGCGATGCTTCGGGCTGTTCTTCAGATAGCGGACCGTCACCCGACCAGACTTGGCGGCGTGCAGCGAGTGCATGCCATCGCCGCCAGCGCCCGTGATCATCGTGGTCTTGTCATCGGTCATGGCGATGGTGATGCCTTCGTCGGCAACACCGCCATCCGACAGGGAGAACGAACCACCTGGCCCCGAGATGGAAGCCACAATGTCAAGAAACGAATAAGCGATAGGCCCGGCCATAGTGTGCCCCTAGATCAGCGGTCGAGGTCAGCGGAGATGGAGACGCGCATGACGCCGCCGCGAAGCTTTGCGCAGATCTGGAAGGGCACGCTCTTGCGCGCCGCGCGATCCGCCTGTGATTGCGTGGCGATATCCGGAACGAAGATGTAGAAGCCGGACGGCAGCGGGTCATTGGTCTTCAGGATGCCGGTCGGCGGACCCAACCAGATGCCTGGCCCGACCGAACCGTTGCCAACCGCGACCGTGCAAGAGCCCGTGATCACGCCCTTGATGGTGTTCATACCATCGTTGTCCTGCCCGATCTTCGTCTGGGTCTCGTAGAGCAGGTTATAGACGTCGGTCTGGATGCGGTTCTGGAACCAGTCCGCGATGACACGTTCGTCGATATAGTCACCGTTGGACATGACACCCGGCCAAACGATGGAGGTGCCATTGCTCACGATGATGTACGAGTTGCAGTTCTTCGCGACTAGCGTGTTGAACTGGTTCTGATTGATCCGCTCGGCTGCGATGCCCGGCTGCTGCTTGTAGGCCAAGATGATCGCGGTCTTGCTGCCTTCCCAATCCACGGTCGCAATGCGGGCAAACAAGGATGCCGCGGCATAGGGATTGTTGGAGGAGTACTGGATGAACGTGCGCGAGAGGTTCAGCGACTGAAGCTGGCTCGCCAGATCAGCCGACTGAGTGCCGTCGAGGGCGTTGGCATTCTGCGTCGTGATGCCGACGATGCGGCTCTGGCTGGTGCTGATACCCTCAATGAAGGAGGCGACGGCGATCGTGTCCGCGTCAGCCGCCGGGGTCACCGGGGCGAGGATCAGGGCATACCAAGCCGTTGAGATGCTCGCGAGCGCGGCAACTGCGGTCAGCATCGTCTCTGCGACTTGGCCGACGACAGGCGCCGAAGCGTCTACGCTGGTGAGGTGCAGCAGCGGCCCGAGATCAGTGCCGCTCGGGGCCGTCGTCGCATATCCCACCGACGACGTAGCGCCAGTCGTTCCCGACGTGACTTCAAAGCGGCTGTAGACGCTATTCCAAGTCACAACGGCGCCAGTCGCCCCGCCAGCAACCAGCGCGGTCTGAATGAGGCTCGCCACCCCATTCAGGTTCAGAGCCGTGCTGAGGTTGATGCCGGTGATATTCTTTGCCGTGCCATCAACGCTGATCGACAATGCGCCAGCCGTGACGGCCGTGAAGTTGCTCAGCAACTGCTGCGCTGGGGCTAGCGTCGCCCCACGGATGTGGCCGTGCGTAGCCGTCTGAGCCCAGCGACCGATGTAGACCAGCGAGGGCTGCGGTGATTGGCTGAAGTAAGCCAACGCGGCAAGGTACTCGGGCGAGTTCGTGCCGAAGTCCTCTGCGACTCCGGTGATACCGGAATAGGCGCGAAGCCGCTCGTTGGTGTCGATCACGCCCGGCGTGGAGCCGAGAATGAGACCGACGCCAAAGTTGCGGTAGAGCGCAGCCAACCTATCAAGGGTGACGATGACGTTGACGAAGTTGTTGACATCGACGCCGTAGTTCAGGCCAGCAGCCATGGCAAAGCGCCGACGAACGGCGTCCCTAGTGAGAGGTGCGGGGGTTGAAGGACGCGGGTAGAGGCGTCAGGCCGGCGGGAGCGGCGACAAGAACGGCGTAAGCTCGATCTTGCCGGAGGCGTCGGCCCGGATGGTGCCGTCCGCCTGGAGGACGTTGAGGATCTGATACTTGCGCTCGACGGTCTGCGTCAGGCGAAAGGCGAGGTCTGTGCGGCGCCGCGTCTGCGTGGCGACGATCTCCGGGACGCGCCGAAGCGGGTCAACGGAGACGAAGTTGAGGCTCTGCGCTCGCATCGCCTCTCGGTTCTGCCCGATGAACAGGCCGTCCCGCAGGAGCTTCGCGTACCCGTCGCTCTTGGGGCCGTAGAACATCGCCATCACGTCGAGGCGGTAGAAAGCCCGCAGGATGGTGTAGCCATCGCCGTCAGGGTGGTGGATCTGGGAAGGCGTGTCGTCGCCAGTAGAGACCGTGACGCCAACCGAAACCCAGTTGGTGGTGACGTCGGGGATGCGCGGCTGCGAGGGCTGATCCCGTGGGATGACGAGCGCCGCAGCCAACCCGGTGATGCCCGCGATCACGCCAGCGATGGCACTGTCTAGGGCTAGGTCGTCAAGCGGCTCAGCGGAGACCGGGCCGAGATAGCCGCCCGTGGCCGAAGTGTTCGGGCTAGCCAAGGAAGCCCCCGCCATCTGTCGGGGTGGAGGGCGTCTGCGATCCCGACCCGTCCGGCGGATCGTTGGCGTTTACTGTCGCCAGCTTGCCAACCGCATGCGTGAAGCCGGGGCCGTACAGGAAGGGCTTGGCGACGATCAGCCGGTATGTGTCGTCGTTCCAGATGATCACGTCGGCATCGCGGGTCTTGCCGCCCGTGCTGAGCGGGTAGCGGGTGTAGATGTCGATGTCGCCCTGAACGCTGTTCCCGGCATCATCCTGGATCAGCACGTAGCCCGTGTTGGGTACGACCACAGCTAGGGTCATCACGCCGCCGGGCGTCCTCGTGGTGACAGATGCGATACCACCCGCCCCCACAACGACGGTGGACGACAGCACCGTGATCGGCGCGTTGAAGTCGGGATCGTCCAGAGCGTCAGTGACATCCTGGCCGGCATAGAAGGGCATTCACGATCCCTTCTGCTTGATCACATAGGTCACGCTGGCGCGTAATTGCCCGGTGTCGATAAGGGGCTTCTCGCCTGTCCGACCCCGCGCCTTACGGGCCTCAAGGGTTCGCTTGGCGAGCGGTGCGAAATCGCCGTCCGTGATCCGAGCCCGCACCGCGTTCTGAGCAATGAGCCCGATGGCGTTGTAGGCCTGATCGACAGCAGCAGCGCCGCCACCAAACAGGGCTGCTTTGCCCGCCTTGCGGAGCCGCGCGCCAATCTCAGGTGCGAGGCCTTGAACAGCCGGCACAAGGAACGGGCGAGCCGGCAGGTTCTGGTCCGGTGCTCCCGTCTCTTGAATGTAGCCGATCACGGCGTTGCTCGGCGGCGTCTCGTCGCCTTCCTCAGGCTGCCGAGCCGGCGCGCTAGCCGGGATGCCGATCAGCAACTGGCTCTTGGTGAGGGCAAGCACGCCTTTGGCAATCAGGCCAAGATCGTTCTTCACGACGACGACGGGCATGGCTCAGAACAGCCTGCGGAAGCCGTACAGGCCCGCAACGGCCTTCGGGGCTACTCGGTACACCGGACCGACCGCGAAGCGCTTCAGGAGGCCGTAGAAGCGCACGCCGTAGGGGGTCGCGTTCCAGTCCCCGGCTCCCGCGAAGCTCGTCAGGCCGGCATCCATGCTTTTGGACACGGGGCCAACCGACTTTGACGTGACCGGGGCGAGGCTGACGCTTGTGGCTGACCCGCCTGAGGCGACCGCGCTCGTGACCGCGGCCGACAGGCTAAGCTGATGCGCCACGTACAGCATGCACGCGAGATCGTAGGACATGCCGAACCGCGCCGAGCTAAGCTGGTTCACAGCCTCGCCAATCCAGAAATCCACCTGCGTTGCGGGGAACGTGGCGAGTTCTGGAAAGGCGACAAGCAGATCGGCGCGGGTGATGGTCACGGCTTAGGACGCGCTACGACCGCGGCGACCGACCTGGGAGCGGGGCGAGTCGTCGTTGGGCGTGTCGGAGGTGGCAGCCATCTCCTCGGCCGGAACCGGGTTCGACTGATCCTCGCCCGTGCCTTCCTTGGCGAGCTTGCTGTTGTCCTTGTCGGACGACAGGGCTTCCAGGGCCGGCTCGTGGCCGAACGACATGGCCGGCGACTCGTAGTCGTCCGGCACCTCACGCACCATCTCGTCGCGAAGCCACGGATGGCTGTCGTTGGCCTTCTTCCAGGCGCCGAACGCCTCGGCATCGATCTCAGAGATGGTCTCCTGACCGGGATGGTCAGCGCCAGCGAGCGTGAAGCTCGGCGACGGCTCACCCTCGCCGGGACGCTCCGGGTTGACAGGCTGGCCGCCGAGAGTGACCGCCGTGTGCAGGCGGCTTGCGATCTTGATCGTTTTGGCCTTCGCCATGGCGTTATCTCCTCTCGTCGGGCTTCACCGCCTGAAACTCAGCCGGCAGGTTGCGGGGGTTGATCGGCTCCAAGCCGCAAGGCCCCGCCTTGCCCTCACGAGCGCGCCCCTTGACGGTGTCGTCACGCTCGGCCGCGAAGATGAAGCCGTTCTTGACCGCGTCGAGTTCGGCGTTCTGGGCAAGCCAGCGCTCGAAGAAGTCCTTGTCCACGTTGGGCGTGAGGCCGTAGCCCCCGACCATCGGCGCGAACTCGACTTCGCCTTCCGGGTTCACCGGCCGGGCGGACCCGGCCAGCATGATCTTCTTGCCGAAGCGCTCGGCCTGCTCGAACTCGCGGTAGCCGCCACCCATGACGGGCTCAGTCCGCTTGGTCATGCGCTGCTCCTGAAGCACGAGACCGTGCGGGAGCTTGCAGGCGACGGTGACGGTGCCCGGCATGCTCAGACCCCGATCATCTGAGCGACGGCGAGCGGGTAGCGAATGATTGCACCCCAAGTGCCGCCGGTCTTCTTCTGAGCGTAGGCCGAGAGCTGACGGACGATGCCGTGATCCCGCATCTTCTCATTGAAGGCGCAGTAGCCGGTGTCCTGGCCGCCGTAGCTGCGCGCCCAAAGCTGGACGACGTTGCCGGCCTGGGTGGCGTACCGATAGCTGACCTTAACCTCCAGATTGGGGAAGTTCTTCTTCAGCAGGTCGTACACGCCGACGCCGAACGAGTTCACCGCCGAGAGGCCGACCTGAGAGCCCGGCGAGACGACCAGAACCAGCGGGTCGGTCATCTTCACGCGGCCCGCGGTCTGAGCCACGAGCTGCGAGAACAGGGTCTGGAAGTCGGCGTAGACTTCGTTGGCCGTCGCCACCGGAGCACCGCCGGTCGTGACCCAGCGGTTGCCGCCGGCAGCCTTGGCGCTCGGGGTGAGCGCGGCCGACAGAGACGGGTCGTTCAGCAGACCATAGTTCTGCATCCCGGCCACACCGAAGTGGTAGGTGTAGTCCTGGAACTTATCCATGGTCGAGGCGGCCGAGGTCTGAAGCTCGGCAACCCAGTTCAGCTTGGCGAGGCCGGCGCGCTCGATCTGAAGATCGCCGTACTCGATGATGGTCTGGTACAGATACGACTGACGCTGCGGCCAGTTGGCGTTCACATTGGAAACGCCGTTGTTGTTCCAGTCACCATAGGACGAAATCTCGCCCGTGTTCTCGATGACCGAGAAGAAGGCAGTCTGGGTGGTCCAGTCGCCGTTCTTGCGCTCGCCGAGGATGTCGGCGCCCTCGTTCGGGGACTGCAGGATGCGAACCACTTCCGGGTCCACATACTGGGTCAGGAACGCGGGGATGCCGGCGTTCGGCGTCGTCACCAGCGTGGGCTGAGCGTCGAGCGCGAGATTGTAGTTATGCCGGAACTCACGGGGCAGGAAATCCTGCGCCATGACGTGAATGCCAAACTCTTCGAGTCGGGCACGATGGGCCTCTAGCTTCATAATGCGGCTCCTCTGCCCGAATTACGGAATGGTCGTGGAGATCTTGACGAGTTCGCCGGCCGCCGCAGCGGTGTGGGCGTACCATTTGGTCTCAGTGGACCCGGCCACGGTCGCGCCGGTTGCGGCGAACGACACGGTGCCGTTGGTGTTGTTGGCGTAGGCCTTCATGCCCTTGGTGACGGCGCCAGCGCCGGCATTCTTGGCGAAGAAGTCGCCCGAGCTGAACATCTCGCCGACGTACTTGCCCGGCATGATGGTCATGCCGAAGCCGGCCGCCTGCGGGTAGAAGTCCGCATTCAGCTCGCGATGCACGAAGCACGACGGGACGCCCGTGCCGGCATTCGACAGGATCGTGCCGGTGGAAGTATCGGCCCACGCGAACAGGCCAACGGTCAGGCCGTTGGTCAGATCGGCGACGAAGCCACCGGGAACCGACAGCAGCGAGTGCCGCGGGTTGGCCGACGCGAAGTCACCCGCGACTGCGGGGGCCTGCGTGACCTGAGTGGAGGTCTGGAAAGTAGCAACCATAGCGGTCTAGCCCCTCAGTTCTTGAGCCGGTTGGCGTGGGGGAACATCGCGTCAAATTCCTTCGACGCGGCGGCATCCTGGGCGACCAGAACCGGCTTGGAGCGCTGGGGCGTGGCTTCAGGAATGGCGTTGAACAGAGCGCGGACGCCCGTGTCCGGAACCTCAGAGTGATCGACGCCCATGTTGGTGAGCGCGGCACGGTAGACGCTCGCGGCGCTGTCGTTGGCGTGGATCACGTCGCCGGCACGCGAGCGCACAGCCCGCTCGGCATCACGGATCTCCTGCTGGGTACGAAGCACGCGCTCGGTTGCGCGCTTCTCCGCGGCGTTGACAGCAGAACGGATGGCAGCATCCATCGCCTGCGTGGTGACGGTGTTGCGATCCATCGCGGGCTTGTCCTTCTTGTCGTCGTCGATCTTCTTGTCGTCCTTGTCGGCGTCCATCGCCGGGGCCGGATCGTTCATCTCGCCCATGACCTTGGCGATGATCGCCTCGGGCACGCCAGCCGCAGCCAGCTTGGCGGCGATGTCGTCGTCGCCGTCCTCGTCGGTGGTGACGCCGGTCTCTTCCTCGGTGCCGCCCATCTCCTCGACGACTTCCGGCACCTCCTCGGGGAGGATCTCGGACAGGGCCTCGATCACCTCGGCCACGTCGTCGATGCTGGCGTCGGCAGCGAGTTTGCCGGTGGTCAGCTTCTTCACGTCATGGGCGAGCTTGCCCTGACGCGCCTTGAAGTTCTTGGTGGTCAGGCCGGTCACCGCAGGGCGAAGGTCAACCTTCGCGTCGGCGGCCAGCTTGCCCATGAGATAGACAGCGAGCGCGCCCTGCGTCTGTGCAGCCGCACCCGACAAAGCGTGCTTTGCCATCGTGATATTCTCCAAGGAGTCGCCGACAACAACGTCTTTGCCCGCACGACCTTCAGCCACTAAACTGACGTGGTTCCCGCGGATATTCCGCATGATCCCGTCATATCGGACGCCCTCATAAGTTCCGGACGTCATGTCCGCCGTGTAGCCGTAGCCGCACGACAACTCTTTTTGCGTCTCGTCTTCAATTGCCTTGATGGCTTTGTCGGACCAGACTGCAAGATTAGCTTTGAGATATGGGTGGTCATAGACGACACCGCTGACCGATCCGACCGTAACCGCGTGGTCGTGATCGGCAGCAAACATCGGCTTGTGAATTTCAAGGAGCGGCTTGCCGTCAAAGCTCTGCGCGGCCTTCGCCAACTCGTCGGGGTGCCGGAGCAGCATGTAGATGCGCTCGGGATCCAGCCCCATCTCGTCGGCGCCGTTGATCTCGCGCCCGAGGTAGGGGTTGACCGTGGCCTTGCTGATGTTGGTCAGCTTGACGTGGAGGTGACCGGAGAGCGCGTCGAACGAGCGAGAAGACGCCCGGTCAAACGCGATCACCGTGAAGGTGTTGGCAGGGGGCATAGCGCCTCAGTCGAGGTCAGGCACCACCACTTCTGGGTAGCACCGGCAATTCCAGATGCCGCCGGGCAGCGCATGGTGGCCGGGATCGCACTCGGGCGGCTGATCCCAGCGGAAGGTCTTGCCGTTCAGCACCTTGTGCGTGGAGCGGACATCGCTGTCGCCGGCAGTGCGCCAGATAAAGTGCGTGGATCCGATGTGCTCGGCCCGCGCCTTGGTCAGTTCGGTCGCAGTGCGAGACACTTCCGTGCGGGCTATGAGCATCGCCCGACTGCGCGCCACATCACCGCTCGCCATGATCTCGTCGGCGATCTCGGCGGCCCTGCGACCCTGCGTGATGCCCTCTTGCGTGAGCTTGTGGACCCGTTCAGCGGCATCCAGCGGTAGCGACTTGATGAGGCCCACCTGACGCTGCATTGAGGCGCGCATGGCCTCGCCTGTCGGCGCCGTGTCGATCTCCCGGTGTAGCTGCCGCCCCATGTCGGAGGACAACTTGCGCCAGGACACGCGATCCGAGGCGGCAACCTCTGCCACCATCCTCTGCGCGACCGCATTGGCCCAAGGGTCCAGCGTGTCGGCGTAGCGTCGCAGCAGCCGCTGCGCGGGCTCAGAGGACGCGGCGATCTCCTCCAGTGTCTCCCAGGCGAAGCCCTTGACGATGTCGCCGATGTGCCGGGCGATGCCGCGAAGGCGCTGCGCGTAGGATCTCTCCAGCTTCAGCGCCCGCTTGAACGCGGATCGGGCCGATGTGCCTGCCCGATCCTGGGCGAAGCGGTGATGGTAGGTCACGAGGCTACTTGCTTCCGCGTGGTTTCACATAATGCGAAAACAGGTCTTGTATTTCCTTGGGATAGGTTTTCCCGTTTTCCGTGCCTGCGTGGTACTCGGCAGCGAACTCGTTTGGGTTTTTCGAGGCGTATTCCGAAACATGCTTCTTTACGAGTGCTGCATGGTCATCGGATTTCCAGTTATCCGGAGCCTCGTATTTATGATGTCCGACCTCGTGGTCGAGCACATGCGAAGGGCTCGGCGAAGATGTCCACCCGGAGGAGTGCTGTTGAGTGGCCCAAATCTCAGGAGACTGCCAATAATGCATATCCCCGTTCTTTCCAAACAGGGATTTGTTTAGATGCGCAGTCCCGCCAACTTTGGCGTTCTTGTTAATGCCGATCATATTCTGCGTTGGGGAATAGGAGGCGCCCACGCCCTTTTCATTGCCGGCATACGAAACGGCCTTAACGCCCTTTGAGTCCAAATATTTTAGGGCGGTCTTGATGTTCTGCGCCGGGCTTGATCCGAACGACACCTTTGGCTTCTTCGGGCTTGCAACATTGCCAGCCGCAAACTCGCCATTGGCATCGCGGGGATGATCCCCCTCGTTGAACTGAGCGTCTTCGGCTAGCGCATCATCCTCGGGCGCAGTCTCGCCGCCGATCCCAGGCTTGGGCGGCTCGGGTAGATCATCGTTCTCGCCGGGAGGCGGGGCGATATCGACCGTGAGGTCCAGACCCTGATAGATCGTATCAGGGTCGCCTGCGATCCGCTTGCGGGCTTCTTCGGGGAGGAGGATCCCGCCCTCAACCAGCACCACGTCGGTGTCGGCTTCGATCTTGCGGACCTCGGCGAGTTCCTTGTCGTCCAGCGACCAAAGGGGCTCAAACGAGAAGTGAATGTCCGGGTCGACGTCGCCGAACTCGCTGAGCTGAATGATGTCCAGCACGGCTTGCAGGTTCGGGCGATAGAACCGCTCCTGATAGGAGTGGATCATGTCGTAGAAGGTGCGGATTTCGCCTTCGCTGCTGGCGTTCAGGCCAGCGGGAGAGATACCAAGCAGCTTGACCAGCGGAATACCACTGACGGCCGCCATATGCTCCTGCGTCTGCGCTTGGAGCACGTCCAGGGTGCCGAGCGGGGTCGAGACGTTGAAGAACTCCTCGGCCGGGTCGCTCGCGGTGGCCTTATTCAGGACCATCGCATTCCGGTTGTCCCGGTAGTTCATGAACAGGGCGATGCGATTGTCGAGCGTCGCGCCGGTCGCATCCGAGGCTAGCAGGTCGGCCATGTTGATCTTGAAGCCCGACACCGAGAACGACGAGATCAGGTCCGCGACGCTTTGCCGGGTTCTCAACCAGTTATCGACGTAGGGCTTGGCCATCTGCGACATGCTGAGGCCGCCGAACGAGTAGGCGGGCTTGAGCAGATCGGGCACTTCTCGGCCGACGAAGGTCAGCAAACGCGAGCTGTGAACCGGACGGCCGAGCACCGTCCAGGTCTGCGGCTTGTACCAGTCGCTGCCGAGCGGGTTGCTGGTGTTGTACCCCTGCGGATAGCACCAGACAGCCTCAACGGCACGGAAGCCCTTCAGCGAGTTCTTGGCGATCTTCGTGCTGGCCGCGTTCCCGCCGATCGGGGTGCGCAGTTCCACGGCATCATCGAAGCTGGCGCCGAGGTCCACGTACAGGTGCGAGCGCCCGAAGAACCCGTCCTGCTCTGCGATCTCTCGGAATTTGTCGCGCACGCCGAAGCGCTCAAGCGCGGCGTTGATCGCCGTGATGCGATCAGTCTTGTCGTCCTCACCCGTGGCCGTCACCCGGATCCACTTCCGGGTCATCTCCGTGGCGATGGTCTCGCTGATCCGGCGATACTCAGGGCGCTGGGCGAGTTCGGTCAGGTAGGGGTAGCCGAGGAAGAACAGCCCCTCACCGGCCAGACCGAGATCCTGATAGCCACCCGCAGACCAGCCGAAGTCGGCGCCGAACGTGGCCCCGAAGGCATCATCCATCGCCAATCCAGCCGGGGCAACGCCCTTGGGGTGCTGCGCGGGCTTGAACGGGTTGACGGCGGGCGATGTCGTCCGAGGAACGCGGGAATGCGCGACGGCCTCATGCGAGACGCGAAAGGCAGGCTTTGCCGGCGCCTGTGACTGCGCGGCGGTTGCGGTCGGTGTCGGTTCGGGCTGCTTGGCCTTGAACCAGCGAAGGAAGTTCAAAACCTGCGCCCACCCATGGCCGAGCGGCGCAGAGCTTCGGGCGTGATGAGGAGCGGCTTGGCGCCCCGCAGCAGTTCCACGGCGTAGCGCAGCGCGTCGATGACGTGATTGGATTTGTCCGCAAGCACTGGCATCACCTCGCCTGTGAGCGGGTCGGTCTTGTAGGCGTACAGGGTCAGCTCATCGATGGTGTGCCGGCAGTCCGGATGAACCACGATGTCGTAGGACTTCAGGAACTCGATCCCGTCCTCTACCGACCCCTGCCCTTTCGTCGCCGGCACCAGCTTGGGATAGCCGTGCCGCTGCAGGTACGAGATCGTCTCGGGCCTGGCGCTGTCCGCCCGGATCGGCCACTTGCGGGCCTGCCCATCGTCCAACGTATCGAACAGGGCGGGCGTGCGATCAATCTCGCAGCCGACCTCGTAGACCTCGCGGTCCACGTAGAGCGTCCGACCATCGACGAAACAGCGAACCAGCGTGGTCGGGTCCACCGAGAAGCCCCAATCCGCCCCGTAGTAGAACCGCGCATCGGCTGGCGTCTCGAACGCCTCGATCCGCCAATTGCGGAAGACGCGGGCTTCGCTGTTGCGCTGGTACTCACCGAGCCAGATGTGGCTGTACTTGTCCGGGTCTCGCCGCCGGTCGTACTCCATCTCGTCGCGGAGAACGTCGGGAAACCACGGGTTGTCGTCGTAGTTCACTCGACGAACGATGGAACGCGGTGGGGGCTCTGGGCCGCGCAGCAACGCGTCAATCGGATCCTTCTGCGACCGGGGGTTCCAAGTCACCCAGATCTCAGAGCTCGGCTTGCGAAGCGTCGGGATCAGGATGTCCAGCGAACGCTGGGAGACGGTCGCTGCCTCCTCGATCCAGGCGTAGTCGAAACCCTCTTTTGATTTAACGCTGTCAGGGTTGGTGCGCAGACCTGAGAACATAAACAGCGAGCCATTGGCCCCGCGGATCTCGCTCTCAACGGCTGTGTAGAAGCCAGACAGCCCGCATTCCTCGATCTTGTCGAGCAGCAGGCGTTGAACCGAGTCTTTGATGCTGTTCTGGATTTCGCGAGCGCAGAGGATGCGCTTCGGCTCCATGGCTGCCTTGATCACCAAGGCCTGAGCGAAGCTGTGTGACTTTGCCGAACCCCGACCACCATACGCCGCGCGGTAGCGTGCCTCGCCCTCGTACAGGAACTGGAAGGCTTCAGGAGCCGTGATCGTCGGCACGTTGGTCGCCCGGCTTCATGAACACGAGGCGCAAGGTATTGTCCGTCTTGATGGCCTCGCCATCCTCGCCTGTGACCTGCATGGGCAGAACCTTGCCTAGCAGCGCGAGAAACGGCCCAGGCGTGTCGATGGCCCGATCAGCGAGGTAGTTAGCGATCCCGTCCTCACCGCCGCCACCGGCCGTTTGTGCGGCCTTCAGGATGGCATCCTTGAGCAGGGCGGTCGTCTTGTTGACCGAGCCCTTGGGACGGCCAGGGCCGGGCTGGATGTTGGGATTGCCGGCCATTGTTTCTGACAGTTAGTTTAACGCCCCTGGTACGGGGCTTGTGCGTCAGACCGGCAGGGCTTTCGACCGCTTCTCAGCGGCGGCAGCCTTCTGCTCCTGGTTCGCGGCTTCCTGCTCCTGACGGACACTGTCGCCCATGGCCACGTTCGCATCGGAGATGGCCGACATGTGGGCTTCCACGGCATTGAGAGCCGCCATCTGACGGGCGTTGAGGCCGGAGGCGCGGAGCTTCACGATCTCGGCGTGCAGAAGGCCGGTGGCCTGGGCCATGGCGGTGCTGTGGTCGAGAAGGTCAGTGTTAGCCATGGGAGGGCTCCTGTCGGAGGATGTCAGAGTTCGGCGATGCGCTGAGCGAAGCCGCCGTCAGTCTCTGCGAGAGAGCGGAGACGAAGGATGGTGGCGCCGACGCTGTGACGAACAGCGATGGGATCAGCCTGAGCGGTGCGGGCCATGTGCTGGCGATCGGTCAGGGCTGTGAGCTGTGTGGCTCGGCGAGGGCCAGCGGCAGCAGCACGGGCGATGCGAGCGTGGCTGAGGGAGAGGAGCGTGTCGGTGGGGTGCATGCCAGCGCTTCCGTCACTCTGATGGCTTGAGGCCGTACATGAGGTAGGTGAAGATCTCGTCAGCAGCGGCCATCACAGCCGCACGGTTCGCTGTCGTCGGCAACTCGGCCTTGGCCAGTTCATATGCGCGAGCACGAGTCTCAGCCAAAATGTTGGCGGGGATCGGCTTACTCCCGATTGGGCCACCAGACGGCGGCATCGGGATGCGCCAACGGGTTGCGTCTGGCTCGCGGTACGGATGAACGTGCGAGCTATCGAACAGCATCACCGCGCTCCCGTCATGAGATCGAAGCCGGCGCAGATCCAGGCTGCGTAGAAATGGCTCGGCAGGAACAGCCAAGTCAGGACAGCGTCAGGGTTCGGCATCGTCAGAACCCTGCGGTCTCAGCGAGGATGGCGATCAGGGCACAAACCAGCCCGGCAGAACCGATCACAGCGCCGAGGGCGAAGCCGGACAGCGCAGGATGCTCAAGCACCCAGGCTTCCATCAGGCGTACTCGGGGCTCTCAGCGATAACCCGGCGCGTCAGGTCGGCGATCTCTCCGTCCGCGACCTCGTCCCAATCCTCGGGGAGGAGATCGTCGGGGTCCCGGTCTAGCCGGACGTCGGAGAGATCGTCGGGGTTCACGCGGGTTCGTAGGTTGCCGCGAAGATGTCGGGCTTGCAGGGGTAGAAACGACCTTCCTTCTGCTCAGGCAAAATCCAGTCGCCGGGCTCTAGGAACGCCTTCTGCTCGTGCACGGTGATAACGTGCGGCCGGTCATCCTGCTTAAAAGTTTGAGCGCCGTGGCCTCGACCGCCGATAGTGGCATAGCCCATATCGTAGTGCACGCCAGGGTGCTCCACGCCGGGGAACCACTGGACAGCCTCGACCTCGACAGGCTTCTTGCGGAAGCTAGGCAACTTTGGCCTCTTCGAGCGTCACCAAGAATGGCTCCGGCCGCCTCGGATTGGCCTGCCAAAACTCGAACTTGTCGCGGTAGTCCTCGCCAAGGACGAACTTGACGGCCATGTCTTGGTCAGTAACGCAGGCGGCGAGCGCGCCCTCCAGGGTCGCATAAACGCCGTTCAGCTCCCAGGCATCCGGGCCTTGTTCCGGTAGGAGCGTACACAGCGCCCAAACCACCGGCTTCGCTTTATCGGCCATCAGGCGCCCCCGCTCGTGATGGCGTCCATCGCAGCCTTCAATCCAGCATAGCCGCGGAGGTGGGCGCTGATTGCCCGCTCCAATCGCTTACGGGCTTCACTGGCGGCTTTCTCAGCCTCAGATGAGGCTTGGGAGCCAATTCCAAGCCGGCCCTGCCGTAGGGCTCTATTTTGGAAAATGTCGAGCGCCGCAGCGATGTCGGCCGGGATTGTCTCGGGCATGAGAGGATCCGGCTGAGGGTTCAGAACGGGCCACCCGGTATGAGCGGGGCAAAACCGGCTGATCAGGTCCGGCCGAGGTCTCAGCCTCTGGCGGAGCGCCACCGCGCCCATCCTGACTTGACGATGCCGGCAGTTGATAAGCTCGCGACCAGGATCGCTGCGCCTATCGCCCATCCAAGACATCGAACTGATTGCCCGAGCGCTCTGCGCTCAAGGGCGGAATTTGAAGACAACAATCCCGACGCCTCGATCGCCTTCGATCGTGGGCCGGGGTCCGAAGTGGGCCAGACTGCCGTAGCTGTCGCCGCGGTTCGGAAATGTCCTGCCGCGTAACATGCATGCCGGAAAGAAAATGTCAAGCAGCCTCCACCTGTTGAACCTCCAATTCTACAGGTGTCGGCCGCCCAAAGATGTCTACTGCGACCTTAAGCCGGCCAGTTCGCTCGTCAATGCCCTCGACGGTAGCGTTGAACGAGGCGAACGGACCTTCGGTGACACGGACCACGCCACCGATCTGATAGACGATCTCGCTGGCAGCATCGTCATCGCCGCCGAAACCCGTGATACAGTCCGCGAAGTTCTGCAGATCGTCGGCACTGATCGTCATGTGCCCGCCGCCAGGACGCTGCACGACACCGGAGCGACCATAGCCGGTCAGGTCATCGTAAACGCCAGGGTGGCTTTCGACGTGGCGCAGCTCCTGCCAGTCTCGCACTCCGACGAAGATCAGCCGGCGCAGAACCGGGATCAGGGCCAGCCGCACCTTGCCGATGTCGGACACTAGCCGGATCGCCTCGCGGGCCTCAAACACAGGCGTGCCGCTCGCGGTGATCTGCTCAGCGGCCTTGGTCGCCCAGCGCGGCAGGGTGCGGATCACGTACCATGTGCGGGTCGGATCGACCTCGAAGCGCTCCTGGCGCTCACGGGCAGCCATGTAGGCGCCGGCCCGGACCGACTGCATGTTGACGGCCACCGTCCGCTTGACGGCCTTCTTCCGCGACCGCTCGCGGGCCTTCTCGCGACGGAGGGCTCGACGCTGCTTGTTGGTCACGCGGCAGTCTCCTGGGTCACGGGCTCTTCCTCGTCCTCAAAGGGCGACTGCTCTTCGTAGGGGTAGAAGTGGTGGTGATGGTTCACCGTCAGTTCGAAGCTGGTCGGTAGATCGTCCAGACTCCAACCAGATCGCCCGAAAAGCCATTTCGCGATGCAAACGGCCGCGACGACCCAGAACACGAAGGTGAACGCGTTCTCGTTGATGAACTTAAGGGCTTCGACGCTCACGCCTTCACTCCCTCAATCTCTTGAGATTTCGCTTTGGCTTCGGCTTCTCGAAGGGTGGAGAGAGCTTGAAGACGGTCGGCATGGGCGGTGCCGGCTTCTCGGGTTCGGTTGCCGGCGCTGGCCTCGGACAGCTCGGCCACGATCTCGGCGAAGCGGCGGGATACCTCGGCCCGCTCCTCATCGGTCGGCGGCACGTAGATCTCGGCATCCAGCACCGCGTTGATCTTCGCGCGCTCGTACTGGGCTTCCGCGATCAGGCGGCGGCAGACGGTGGCGATCTCGCCGGGCTTCGGGGCGTGGATCCCCTCCCCTTGAGCAGCTTCTAGAAACTGCGCACAGGCCGCCTCGACGGCCCAGGCCGGGTACTTGGTGAGCGTCATGAGGAACGCCGCCTTCTGAAGCTTGCGTGTCTCCTCATCCACGTTGGGCACGGCCATCACGGAGCGGAGCAGGCCAACCGAACGCAAAACCGTGGCACCGTCACAGGGCTGAAGCTGCTCGTCGAGGTGCTGCCGACGCTCAACCAAAGCCTGACGCTCCTCAGCGCTAGGCTCGGCCGCCGCCGACAAGGCGCAGCGGCGCCACTCGCCAGGGATCGGCTCCAGCTTGTTGTGCAACCTGCTGGTCAGATCGGCGACCGCCCGGCTCACCGGGACGATCCCACGGGTCTGCGTCACCGTTGAAAGGGCGGTTGTCATAGCGGCCTCCGGTCAGTTCGGCATTCGCGTCGATGGCTTCGCTTGCCCAGAAATCTGCGCTCTTCGGCGGCGTCCGCTGCCGTTGGCCAGCGCCTCTCGCCGAGAACTTCACGTCGTTCCGGCACCACGTCCGCCAAGCGGCTAGCCAGTCGGCCATGATCGTTCCCTTGCCGGCATGGTAGTCGACGAACTGCGGCCAGATCACCGCGGCGCGGGCGGGTTCAACGCCGGCCTTACGGGCTGCCGCGATCTCATCCTCTGCCAGAACCCATGCCGGCTTGATCTTCGTCCGCCTCGGGCTCGGCGCCGCAGGCGCGCTCTCCGAACGAAGTGAGGAGATATCTTGAATGAGTTCAGTGCCTTTAATGTCTTCTTCTTTGCGTCGCTGGTGCGTCGTAGGTGCGTCGCTGGTGCGTCGCGTCTGCGTCGGTACGTCGGTTTCAGGTAGGCTAACCCTTTGAAACCGGTCGTATTTTAGGATCGTGATGTGCGTCGATTTTTTGTCAGCCGACGCACAGATAATTTCACGCGAAATCAGGCGCCCCAGGTAACGGCGCACGCGAGCCTCAGACCAAAGCCATTTCTCGGCGAGGAAGCGGGTAGAGAAGGCGCACTGACCGCGCGCGAGGTCGATGGTGCCGCTACCGACACGGATGCGCATCGGCTTCCACGCGGCCTGCCCAACGAGCCAGATGAACGCCTCGCGCTCGCTGAACTCGCCATCAGCAAAGTCCGGATCCGACCAGATGCCGCGGTCTACCGCAAAGACGCCGCGCTCGCTCATGACGGCAGTCCGATCTGCCAACACGTGTGAGCCCAGTTCATTACTTCGCGGGCGCACCCCAAGGGGTCGCGGTAGATCTCCGAACCCGTGAACCGAAACACACGATATCCGGCTTCCTGCAGCCTCCTATCGCGCGAACGATCCCGTTGCGCCTGCTCCTTGGTCCGCTCGTGGAACTCGTGCCCGTCGCACTCGACGACAGCCATGTGGTTCTTGTCCGCGAAGTCCCTAACGATGAAGAGAAAATCGACTGGCCAATCGAGGCAGCGGACCTGATGGCCTTCATATAAAACAAGGTACTCGGCCGCAAAGGACGCGAGATCCTCGTCCGGCAATATCGGCATCGAATACGACGATGTCATATCCGGGGGCTCAAGTTTCACGATTGCCGCGATGGCGCGAGCGAACAGCGCCTCTATGGGACTTCCGAAGTGCGGCAGATGCAGGTCGTGAGCGCTGGCTATCTGCGCGCCAAGGATCTCCTGAGCATCGGAAATCAGACGATCAATGCCGCCTTTTTTCATGCGCGCTTCCCCTTCAGAACTTCGCTCACGCGACCTTGATTGATCACCAGCTTGCGGGCGATCTCGACCTGGGTCATGCGCGGGTTGGAGGCCTTGAGAGCCCGGATGGCTTCTGCAAGGTCTTCCGACATGGGTTGGGAGACTGTGGGTGGTCTTGGGCCAGCCGGACGGCGCCGAAGCTCGTCAGCAAGGCCCGCAAGCTCAGGAAGGCCACGCTCAGCCGCTACCTCGCGGAGACGGTCGGCTATCTCGGGGATCCTCATGCGGCTCTCCCGAACAGATCCAAGGTGGGTGCAGCGGTCTCGTCGCTTGGCTTGGCGAGAGGAGACGGGCAGAGACGTCGTGCGATCTCAGCCTCGGCAGAAGACCGGCAGGAGGCGTCCGCACAGGTCAGAATGCCCGCCGTCGTCAGCGTCTCTCCGAAGCCGTAGCAGGAGCGCTGGCCGCAGAAGTGACACCAGCGCTCTAGAGCCTCACGAGCTGCACGCTCGCCAGGGATCGCAGCGATATGCGCGTTCCGACTGAGAAGACGGAGGTTGAAGTAGAGGCCGGCTCTGCCCGGCACGGTCGGATCAATGATGCGATCTGCCATCGCCATCACTCCGCAGCCACGGAGGCGAACATGCCGCCGTCACGCGCGAGGCGGTCACGGGCCATCGTCGCGTAGGCGGGGTTCAGTTCGATCAGGATGGCATCGCGTCCGAGGCGATCGGCAACGAGGCCAGTTGTGCCGGCGCCGCCGAAGGGATCCAGAACCGTGCCGCCAGCCGGGCAGCCCGCCTTGATGCATTTCTCAACCAGATCGGGCGCCATGGTCGCGAAGTGCGCTTCGCCGTATGGCTGCGTGCAGATGCTCCAGACCGACCGCGGCTGCCGCAACTCTGTCGGCATCCAGCCCTTGGCGGCGCCTCGACCACCTCTGACAACCTGCTCCGGCCGGGCGTACCCATTGCCGGATGGGTGTTCGCAAACAGCAGGCTCTTTGATCGCATCAAGATCGTAGGCGTAACGCGCCGAGCGCGTCAGCATGTAGACCATCTCATGCGAAGGCGTCGTGCGATCCTCGACGCTCGACGGCATCACGTTTGGCTTGTGCCAGATGATCTCGTCGCGGATCCACCAGCCGTCCGCTTGTAGGCCCAGCGCGACACGAGCCGGGACCATCATCCGGTCCTTAGCCTTCAGTCCGGCAGGCACCCGCTGCGCATTACTCTTTCCGAAATCGAGCGCCTGATGCTTAGACTGCGGGACCTGGTAGGATCGATTGGCGGCGTAGCTGTCGCCGATGTTCAGCCAAAGTGTGCCATCCTTCCGGAGCACGCGCCGCACTTCGCGGAAAACCGCCACCATCTCGGCAACGAACGCCTCAGGCGTCTGCTCAAGCCCGATCTGGCCGTCAACGCCATAGTCACGCAGCCCGAAGTACGGCGGGCTCGTCACGCAGCAGTTGACGCTCTCGTCCGGCAGTGAACGAAGCACGTCGCGGCAGTCGCCCGTGAGGATGCGCACGCTCATGCCTCCCTCCGGACAATGAGGCTGTCGTTGGAGGGAAGACGCCAAGATGCGATCAGCTCGCGCGCTTCCTCAATGCTGCGGGCGACGCCGACAAAGCATCCAGCATCGGCAAGCGCATCGTGGCAGCGCTCCTGATGCGGCTCGGGATCTTCGCCGGGCGCCTTGACCTCTATGAAGGCCGAGTACGGGCGGTCATCGTCCATCCGCCCGAACCATTCGATGTCAGGCCAGCCGGGCTTCGTACCAAGGGCTGCCGAGCGGATGCGCTCAGAGCGCAGCGCCCCTTCATTGCGAGCGTGGTGCAGGTTCGCTGCGGCGCCGCGCGGCAGCGACCAGCGCAGGTACGACAGGATGGCTTCATGCACCGTGTCCTCGGCCACAGAGCGACGCGAGGCGCGACGCTTGCGGCCGGTCATGATCTGCTGTGCGATGGAGGGCACCGGCATCAGGGCGCCCCCACCAGCGACAGGTGCCCTTGATGTGACGGGCGCGTGCGCTGAGCCTTCTTGCGGCGCTGCCGATCAATCTGATTGCGGATCTGCTCCGCGCCGAGCTGCGCGCCGAACAGCCACTCCGTCCCCTTCTCACGCGGGAAGCGCCAGGGCATCGACGGGTTGAGGTGAGCGGGCGTCTTGAAGCAGCCGTGGCCGGCGGTGAAGGTGAGGACGCGGCCAGTAACGAAGGCCGAGGTGCCACGGACGCGCTGGCCGGGCTTGATGCCTGCGAGGCTAATCAGATCGTCAGAGGTGACCGTGGAGGCGAGATCGACGGTCGGGGCGAGCTTGCCCATCTCGATCCGGCCGGCAGCCTCCAGCGCCAAATCTGCGGCAGCCTCGACGTTGGCGAGCTTGGCCGACAGCTCCTCAATCTGCCGCATCAGCGCGGGATCGGAGGCGTAAGCGCCGTGCTTGCGGATCGTCGGCAGCACCTCCTCAAAGACCCAACGCTCAAACCGCAGGGCAGCCGGGAGATTGCTCTTCACGATGAGCCGAAGCACATCGGGCTCAGACAAAACCCGGACCTCCTGAACGCCGCCGGAGGTCGAAAGGGGGTACCGTTTCGTTACCCCCTTGCAGTGGTCAGCCATGGCCTTGCTGGGATTGGTATATCCAAGCTGCTCGGCGACATCCTTGCCGACGAAGAACATGCTGCCATCAATGTCGATGACGCGGATGGGTGCGTTCTCGAAGAAGAGCGCGAGCGCGGGGCCGGCGGGCTGGGCAACGGTCATCGGGGCCTCCTGATCAGCGGCGGTCTCTTCCTGGGCTTGGCGGATGATCCGTCTGACCTGCGAGGCGCCGTTCAGAGCCGCCCGGTGGTCACTCGGCGTCACAGGCGCGGTAGTGCGGCAGCGGCGGCCGTTCACTTCGAAGTCGATACGGTGATGCTTCCCACCGCGGCCGACCGCGTAGGCAATGCCAAGCTCGTCCAGCACGGCCGTGACAGCGTCTAAGCAATCGTTCTTCACGGCTGGCCTCGTGCTGTGAGGGTTAGAAGGGGCTGGGCGCGGGGCAGTGGTGCCGAACGAGCGCAGCGACATGCTCTTCGGGCGTCCGGCCGGCAGCGCGCGCGGCGTGGCGCAGGGCAAACGCCACGTCTTCCGGCAGAGCTATGGTGTGAGGCTCAACGAGCGTGATGGACTGCCACTTGTCGGGCAGTCGCCGGACCAAGCCGCGCGCCTCTAACTGGGAGATCAGCCGATGCACGCCGGACTTGCTGTTCAGCCCGACCTCTTCAGCAAGCTCGGCATAGGTGGGTGTCACTCCGCGAACGAGGATCCATTCGCGGAGGACCGCCAGCAACTCTCGGGCTCGGGTCGTCAACCCGTAGGCGCGGGCATCAGTCATTGCCGGTCCTCGCCCACCATCTCAGCCATTTCCGAAGCCACCACGGCAGAGGTCGTCCCTGCGCCTGTAACCGTGCTGCTCGCCGCCATCCGGCGCGGCTTAGCTTCGCTTGAAGCCATCGCATCGAGCCTCCCTCCCAGCGCGAAAAACCGCGCCCGCTCCAGTTCAGCCTCTGCCTCAATCCGCGCGCACTCGCGGTCGTAGGCGGCCCGAATTGCTAGGTACGTGTCGGCATCCAGCCTGACGGCGTGGCGGCCGAGGAACTTGCGGACCCAAGATCCGCTCTCGCCGATGGCGCGACCTACGTCGTCGTAGGCGACCATTCGCGAACCCGCGCGCCTCGACGCACGCTCAACGAGCGCGCCGAGGATCGGGAAGGTGACGCTAGCTGCGCTTTGCATTGTCCGTTTCCGAACACAGGCTGTCCGCCGCAAGACTGATCTCCGTGTGAGAAGGGTTCTCGACACGGAGGAGCCGCAGATGGCCGACCTGGATGGGAAGGGGGTACGCACACAGAATGCGAGTGACAGCGCGCCGTCTTGGGATGACTACCTCGACGCGCTTCGGATCGAAGGAAAGCGCTACAGGCCGGCAAGCCTTCGCGCAGTCCTTGAGGAACGCGATCGAAAGGGCGGCAACCCGATCGAGCGCAATGGTGATGGCAGCCCACGCGGCCGAAGTGTTCGGACGACCGCGGGGCGCCTCCGCCCAACCGCGATTGGCGGAAACGGCGGGACGGAAGGATGACGGCCTCAAGCACATGGCAGAAGCGCCTTCGTCCGGATAAGGCTGGCAGAGGCCGCAGGAGAGAGCCCGGTCGCCAGTTCGATCTCTTCAAGCGTGAGACCCGCATTGAACATGGCGGGGACGACCACCGGCCACGCGGTGCGCGGGCAGATCTCAGAGACCGCCTCAACGGCACGACGCGGCGAGCGAAGGCCGAACCGAACCTTCCGAAGCTCCGCAGATCTCCGGCCGGCATCGATAGTCGCAAGAGCCGACCTCAGACGTGGCCGATGCGACGGTGCTCGAATGCGCTCCGGGCGAACCAGCGCAAGTGCCCGGATGCGACGCCTAACGGTCTCAGGACAGACATCGATCGCTATGGCGATATCTTTGATCTGTTGCCAGTCGTTAAACCGCCGCGTGATCTCAGCATCGAGAGCGGTTCCAGCGCGGAAAACGCCGGGGCTCAGCGCTTTGCGAAGCCCGAGAAGAGCAACCCTGTGCCGAACAGCGTCAGTGCTGGTTCGAAACTCCTCTGCCATCCCACGGGCAGTCATACCCGCCGCGACGCCCTCGGCGACGAGCCGGGTGAGGACATCGCCATAGCGGCGACTGCGAGCGGGAACGCTTTCCAGAGCAAATAACGGTGACGGAGCAAGCATGTCAGTGCCTCCCCGGCCATTTCGCCGCCCAAAGCCTCTGCGCCATCGCAATCGGGCAGTCGCTGGGCTCGATATTCAGTCGCTTAATCACCGACTGCACACGGCATTCGTTGTGACGAACCGTGGAATGGTCTCTGCCACCGACGAGGTTGCCCGTCCGGGTGAGGCTGAGATCGGAGAACCGAATAGCGAGCCAGCAGAAGATCTGACGCGCCTTGACGGTGCTGGGGTCCCGACGCTCGGATTTGATGTCGAACACCGCCACCCCCGTCGCACTGGAGCAGATCTCCATCAGGTGACGAGCGGTGCGCGTCGGGCTTTGCTCGATGTCTTCCGGGCGAACGGGCTTCGGCGGGATGAAGCCCTTCTCGCTTATCTTCGGCTCCGGCCAAGGCTTCGCAGCGGGCGCCTGGATCGGGCGTCCCAGCTTGGTGGCGGCATTCAGATGAGGACCGCGCACCAGGGCGATATCGACGACCGGCGCCTTTGGGCGATTGTCGCCGAAGCTCACGCGGCTGGTCTCAAAGGTGCGGAAGCCAGACATTCAGCCGATCTCCGATCCGTTGGCTTCAGTCACCGCGCACAGCTCATCGAGACGGCGGGCGAGGAGGCGAGCGCGCTGAACGGGAATGGCGGTGCTGACGTAGTGGCGGCCCCGGTTGCCGAGCTTGACGACGTAGATCCGGCCGTGAGCGGCGATGAAGCGGACCTGACCGCCATCCGCCGTCTCCAGGACGTGCTTAAAAGTCGTGTCAGCCGCGTCGGTGAGTGCGGACATGCTAAGCCGCCCCATGAGTAGCGCGCTGCGCAGAGGCGGCCGCGAAGGCGACAGAGTTGCCGCGCTTCAGATCCCGGACGATCCGAGCCGCAACGTGCTCGTCCTGCGTGCGCGCCGTGTGCTCGTAAAGTTCGAACAGATGATCCGGCACCCAGGCGGGGACCTCGACAGGCTCCCACGTCTTGAACCGGATAAGGCGATCGTTCTCCAGATCGTTGCGCTGGCCCTGGAACGCGGCCTCGCCTCGGGTCGTCTTCACCTTGACGCCCTTCGGAGGACGCAAGCCAAAGCAGGCGCGCTCGACGATGTTGACCGAGGTGCCCAGACGCTCGGCGATGATCGGGTAGGACACCCACTCGGTCTCGCGGATGCGGCGGATCTGAGCGCGCAGAGCCACGGAGCCCGGAACTACGGACCGATGGGTGTTGATCATCTTGGCGACGTCAGAGCCCTTGAGGCCCGGCGCACGGCCGAACCGGCGGAACTTCTCAGCGACCCGTGTCGGGTTGTAGCCCTCGTCGTAAAGGGCCTGCGCTTCGGCGATATCGGAGGGCGACCAGTTCATCACTCAGCCGCCTCGCGCGTATACGCATGCGAGAGGTAGCGCTGATAAGCGGCCCGATAGGTCTCAAGGACCTCCTCGGCCTCACGGGCCGCGGTCGGGTCCTTGGCGAGTTTCCGCTGCTCATTGACGAGGCCTCGAATGGCAGCCTTGTCGAAGCCCAGTCCATGGGCTTCTTTGTAGACCTCAGACACGTCCTGCATGCGCTCGTCGGCTTCCTGCCGAAGGCGCAAGATGCGGTCGACGTAGGAGCCGACTTGCTGGTCTGCGCCAGCGTCGTTGATCGCGTCAGCCATCACCCGACCCTCTCAGCAAGGAGAAGGAACAGCAGGCCAATGCTGGCGAAGCTGAAGAAGAGATCAGAGCCGGCGGCTAAGCCAGCCGAGTACCTGCGCTTCACGACGTAAGCCGTGGCAGTCAAAGCCGATGCGAGGCACCAGCAGCCGATGAAGGTGAGGACTAGCCAAGTCATGCGCGTTTCTCGCGAAAATTGAGGACGGCAAATTGACGATGGATATCCGACGCGAGACGGTCTCGTGCCTTCGCGGCCTCAGCCGCCGCAGGAAACCACGCAGTCTGATAAGTTCTACCTTCGAACATCACTCGGCCGCGGAACTTCCGATGCTCATTGCACCAGAACACGCCGCGGAAGCCCCATTTGTTTGGTTTGGCGGCTCTGTTCGCATTATTCTCCGAAGGAGAACAAAGTCGTATGTTGGACCGACGATTGTCGGTTCCGTCGCCATTGACGTGGTCAACGTACTCGCCTCTCTTCGCGTTAAGCAAGAAGCGGTGCAAGTAAACCTTGTCTCTCTTCACCGGGCATCGGCCGTAGATATAAAAACCGCCGGATGCGCGCTTTATGGCTTCACGGCGCCAGACGATGTGGCTCACGGCCGCCTCGTCACACTCATCAATGGTTGCAAACGTGCCGTCGGAAAGCTTCAGGCGAACGCTCATCACGCTGCCGCTCCCGAGCGAGAGGCGATGACGACCGACACCGGAACTGACTTCCAGAGCATCGGCGAAACGGTATGACCGAGAGCTTCGACGGCAGCCGTGATCGGCTCGAACGTGGCCGGCGGGAATGTGCCCCGCGCGATCCAGTTGAAGACCCTCTGCTGAGAGGCGCTGAAAAGCTCCTGGACCTTCACGCGTCCGCCGAGCGCTTCGATGACTTCGGGGACTGTCGCGAGGTGAGCCATACACACCGAATTAAAACGGTGCGTTGTGATAGTCAATACCCCAATGCGTCGTTAGCGCACAACGGATCGTTTTGGCATACATCCGCTATGCAGATCGAAACGCATGAAGCTGACAGCATGTCCGCCATCGGCGAGCGCCTGCGGCTGCTGCGCACAGTCCTGGACCTAAGTCAGGGGCAAATGGCCGAGCGGCATGGCGTGGAGAGCCAGCAGGCTTGGGCGAACTACGAGCGAGCCGAGCGCCCGTTGGACTACCGGATCGCTCTCTCCGTCGCACAGAAGGACGGCGTTTCACTCGACTGGATCTACCGCGGCCTCGTAGGGACGCTGACGGTCGATATGGCCGAGAAGCTGTCGCACGCGAAGCCGACTCGCAGGGGTAGGCCCCGTAGGACCGCCTAGGTCAGGTCACGCACCGAAGCGGCTGCCGAGCGTCCTCCGACTTCCTATGAAGGAAGCCATTCAGCAGCTCGCGCGCCAGTTCCAGCGTGTAATTGGCCTCGCGCTGGTCGGCGGGTAGCTGGCCAACGAGCTGTATGGCGAGCATGCGGAGGGCGCGCTCGCGATCCTCAATTCCTTCGCTACGCTTGTCGGGCATCGATGCTACCTCTCGACAGACGCTAACACGGACGGCTTTTCAACCACAACATAGGAGAACGAACCATGAACAGGTTTGTTCTCCGGGCTTGCCCTTAGCCGAGAAAACAACGCACTGTTCAAATTAGCGCTTGCCATTAAAACGGAGCGTTGTTAGAAAGGGTCATCGCAGCCGCCCTGGAGCGAAGCCGATGACCCCGCCTCCCGCCGACCACATCATTCTCGCTCTCGGCATCATCGCCCCCTGTCTGACGCTCGTCGGGGTGTGGGCTACCGTCGATACGGCCCGGCTTCTGGCCGAGTACCGTCGCGACTGCCCCCAACTTACGGGTGGCAAATTCGGTTGCACGGCTACTGAGGGTAGAGTTTACGACTCATCCGATCTGTACGCCATCAAATGTGAAATAAGCGAGCGCGGGGAGGTGCTGTGATGGCCTCCATGCGGTTCCCTGACGGGTATTGGGCCGAGGAAGGCCTCAACGAGTATCGCGAACCTTGCTTCATTCTTCACAACGTCAGGTTCGGTGTACTTTCCGACCATGACTGCGAGGCGGAAGCTGTCTTCGCCGCCCAGGACCATGCGGATGAATTAGCTGACGAAGACTCGGCTGAAGCGGCGGATATTGCCGAGACTGCTTATAATAAGAGCCTCGACAGTATCCACGCCATGATTGCCGGGCTGATCGTCCAGCCGCTTCCCGGCGACGATGAGGCACGGGGTGAGCAGCGTGCGGTTCGGGCTGCCCTGCTCGCCATCGATGCAATCGGCAAGGCGCCGGCTGCTCAGCAGATCGCGAGGGCCGCGTAATGGCTCAGATCTGGAAATTCGACGTCAAGCCTTCTCTGGAGCCGATAACCTTTAAGGCTCCCGGCCTCGGTAAGGCGCTGTTCTTCGGCCTGCAGGACCACCAAGCGCGCGTCTGGATGAAGATCAAGCCGGGCCATCCAGAGGTCGAGCGCCGCATCCAGGTGGTCGGCACCGGGCACGATATTCCTGAAAACTGGCGCTACGTCGGCAGCGTTCAGGATGGCCCATACGTCTGGCACTGCTTTCAGGAGGGCATGTGATGCCCTTCGTCATCTGCGAGGATGTCGGCACGACCGCCCGTAAACGCCTTAGCCCCCGCGACGTTCTCGCCGCTTGGGAGCGCACCAAGGGCGTCTGCGTCACCTGCGGCGAGCGGATCGATGGCGTCCGCCAACGCTGGTTCGTGGAACACGAGATCGCGCTTGAGAACGGCGGCTCCGACACGGCCGGCAATCGCGGTCCAGCCCACTACGAGACATGCAAGCGGGTGAAGGACGCGGCCGACCACTCGGCGGCTGCCCAGGCCAAGCGACGCAAGCGGGTTCAGCTCGGCATCACTGCCACTGCGACGAAGCCGAAGATCCAGAGCCGTGGCTTCGCGAAGGCTGAGCCCCAGCGCCGAGCATCAAAGCCCCTCGAAAAGTGGTTTGGCCCAGCTTTCCCCTCTCGCTGATCAGGAGACGAGCAATGCTCACCTACCTCGGCTCCTGCCCAGCCCATCATGCAGCTTTGCTCTGCGGGATTGCGGTTCCGCTGATCACCTTCGGATCGGCACTTCTATTCATCGGCGCTTTTGAGATCGCCCACCAGCTTTTCGCCCTCACCTCGTCGGAGGATTGACCATGTGTTACCTCAATTCGGCTTCCGATGACACGCCCGAGCCGCGCAGCCGGGCGAACCGGATCAGCCCCATTCGTCTGCGCCGCGAGCGTGACGATCTTCACAACCTGACGGGCGATGTCGTCCGCATGCTGGAGGGCCATCAGGCCGGCGACGTCGGCTTCACGGGCGCTGGAACCCGTCTGACCCTGGCCGCGACGCTGAACGCCCTTGAGGGCTTCATCCAGCGCGTCCGTGATGTGGAGGCCGAGGTTCTTCCGCGTCCTGTCGCTTCTGACCGGCTGCCGGCTGTCGCGAGCGCGGAGGCGTTCTGATGGACAAGATCAGTCTCTCCGACCTGAATGCCGCCAACAAGGCTCGGCAGACCGAATGGTGCACAGGCGGCGACCCGGAGCCTGATCTGGCCTTCCGGGGCAACGAGCTTGCCGGCGAGACAGGCGAGGCCTGTAACGTCATCAAGAAGTTGGAACGCGAGCGCCACGGCTGGCGGGGATCTCGGGCGACGAAGGAACAGCTCGCCGAAGAGCTAGCTGATGTCGTGATTTGCGCGGATCTTTGTGCCGTGACCGCTGGCATTGATCTCGCCGCTGCGGTCGTCGCAAAGTTCAACGCGACTTCCGAGAAGCAGGGGCTCAAAACCCGCCTCGTGATCGTGGAGGCGCGGTCATGAGCGCCTTCAGCACGGTAGAGACCCAACCCGACTACCACGCGATCTACTTCGGTGATCGCAAGGTGGCGATCCTGACGCCGGCCTTCCCCGCCAAGTCCTGGCTCGGTATCCCGATGTTCCCGGCCGAGCCGTGGACGATCCTTCCCGATCCAGAAGCCTTTCCGGATGCGGCCTGCACGGGCCTGCCTCGCCCGTTGAGCCCGACCGGCAACACGTTCGCGACCTTTGGGGCGGCTCTGGACTTCCTCGGCATCGAACAGCGTGCGGAGGCGCAGGCCGCATGACGCCCGTGTGGTGCTCAGACTGCGATCACGTGCACCCCGCCAGCCGGGATGAACAGAAGCCGTGGCGGTGGCGCTGCTTAGCGAGGCCGATTGAGCCCGGCTTCAAGTTCGTCAGCCCCGGCTTCTCGCCAAACCCTCCTTACGCTCGCTGCGAGGACACCAACCGCGATGGCGAATGCGCGCTGTACGCGCCTCGCCGAGCCCCAGCAGAGGATCCGGCACCATGACCGCCGCTGCCAAGATCAAGGAAGTCCTAGAGCGCTACGGCGAGACCTACGACGCCCGCAAGGGCGGCACCGTCTGGGAGGTTCAGGGTACGCCGGTCATCTCGCACAAGTGCCTTGAGCGGGTCGCCGCGAAGGCCGGCATCGCATTCGAGAAGCCGACAATCCTCCGCGCCGAGCGCGACGAGGCGGTCATCATGGTCGCCGGCAGCCTCGACAAGCGATCCGAGTGGTCGATCGGCGAGGCCCTGGTCAACGTGAACTACCGCGTCTCGGGCAAGCAGGCGGCCTATGTCTACGCCATGGCCGAGAAGCGCGGAAAAGACCGCGTCATCCTCAAACTCGTGGAGCTGCACGGGCTCGCCTACTCCGAGGAGGAGGCCGACGAGTTCAAGAAGGCCGGTCGCCAGCAGGACGACACCGTTGATCCTGACGTGGCCGCCAACGAATTTATCGCGTCCTGCAAGAAGCGGATCGCGGATGCCCCCGACACGGCAACGCTCGCCGGGTGGTGGAACACCGACGAGCGGCGCCAGGCCTTCCGCGACTTCGACCTGAATGACGATGAGTGCCGCGAGCTTCAGCAGCTCGTCACGGCCCGCGTCGAAGCCCTCAAGCCGCGAGCTGTGTCATGAGCGATCATGCTGATCGGTTCTTTGCCGACCAGAAGGTCTGCGAGCACTGCGGTTCAATCTACCGCCGCCCGCGGAACCAGTCTCGCGGCTTCTGGGGTCGTCGCCGGTTCTGCGGCGTGAAGTGCGGCGCCACGGTTCACTCGTACCGTGTGAACACGCTGGATGCCTTTCGTGCTGAGATCCTTCCCGAGCCAATGAGCGGCTGCTGGTTGTGGACCGGCACACTTCATCATGACGGGTACGGACAGATCCGCATTGGCGGCGTGACCGAGCGCGCGCACCGCCTGTCGTACCGTCTGCACTGCGGCGAGATCCCCGACGGCCTTGGTGTTCTGCATCACTGCGACACGAGGTGCTGCGTCAATCCAGATCACCTTTACGTCGGCACAGCGCAGCAAAACAACGCCGACATTGATCGTCGTGATCGCAGGCTCAAAGGAGCCGCGAACGCAGCGTCGAAGCTCTCCGAGAAAACAGTCCGGGAGATCCGCGCCAGCCTTGAGCAGCACACCGTGATCGCCCGGCGATACGGCGTCACCCGCCAAGCCATTGCTGCCGTCAGATCCGGCAAAGCATGGGGGCACGTGCGATGAGCGATTTATCCGCCAGATGCTTCATAAAGCGCGGCACCAGCCTTTGGGCTGCCGACATGCACGCTGACGACTTCCTGCGCGGCATTAAGGACGGCTCCGAGGTGCTGGTCACCATTCGCCGTCCGAGATCCGTCCAGCACCACCGCAAGCTGTTCGCCCTGTTCGCCGTCGTGCTGGAACAGACCGATCGGTGGGCCGACAGCACCATGCTGCTGGAGGATCTGAAGCTCGCCACCGGCCTGTTTGAGACCCGCGTCTCAGCGCTCACCGGCATGCCCTACCCAGTGCCGGCCAGCATCAGCTTCGCAGCGATGAGCCAAGACCGTTTTGCCGCTTGGTACGAGAAGGCCATCCGCGTCCTGTCGGAGCACCTTGGCACCGACGTGGAAACGCTGAGCCGGGAAGTATCTGCCGCCGATGCTGCCAGCACTCGGAGGGCAGCCTGATGTTCTGGCTCGGCCTCGTCTGCGGCATCGGCCTCTCCATCATCGCCGCCCTCTGCATCGGCTTCCGGGATGCTCGTCGAGATCTCCGAGAGCAGGACGCGATGCTTGAGGCGGATCGTCTGTTTCGTGAGGGGCCGGACCAATGAGTGCGCTCCTACTCATCGCCTTGGGCGCCGGCATCGTCCTTCTGCCCTCCCTTCTCGTGATCGCTCTGATCACCATCGCCACGCTGCGTCGGGATCTGAACGCGGGCAATTCCCAGCCGGCTGCGGATGAGGTCGCGCCTGTCGTGGTGGGACGAGCCGAGATCGGCTGCCTGGTCGCGGCGAATGATCGGGAGGCCGCGTAATGGATCGACCCATTCTCTTCTCGGCGCCGATGGTTAGAGCGCTTCTGGAAGGCCGGAAAACGCAGACCCGCCGGCCACTGAAGGAGCAACCGCCTTTAGGCTCCGGCAAGCGGTGCGTGCGCGTCCTGCGCCGGCCGCTCGACGCGCCTCAGGAGCACGCTTTTGAGTGGCGCTCGCTGTACAATGCCTATCTGGGCGATGCTGTCGTTCGCTTTGCCGCGGGCGACCGCCTGTGGGTCAAGGAGACGTGGCGCGCGACCGAGGAATGGGACAATCGCCCGCCTCGCGAGATCCAGCCCAGCTACGTCCGATATGAGGCCGATCCGTGCGTGGCGCACAGCTATGGCAAGCTGCGGCCGTCCCTGTTCATGCCGCGCTGGGCTTCGCGGCTCACTCTGCTGGTGACAGACGTCCGGGTTGAGAGGCTGCAGGACATCAGCGCGGCTGACGCAGAGGCGGAAGGCATTCACGGCGAGCTGTCGCAGTCGCTCGGATCAAAGATCTGGGGTGTGCCTCATGCGCCGGTCCAGGGATGGGAAGACCCCGTCTCTGCCTTCCGAGACCTATGGAACGGCATCAACGGCCCCGACGCCTGGGCTGCCAATCCATGGATTTGCGCGGTGAGCTTCACCGTCCAAACGCGCAACATCGATGATCTGCCGAGGGCAGCATGATCGCCGACCTTCCTTACCTCGCCCTGGCTCTGCTCGCCTACGCCGTGCCGACCAGCATCACCGTCTGGATGGACGAGGGCATTCGAGAAGCTGGCAAGTGGAGGCTGCGGAAATGAGCAATCACGAAAACATCCAGAAGATTGCCGCACTGTCCTTCGCTGAGCACATCATGCAGGACGCGCCAGCCAAGTCATGGCACCTCGGCAAGCCGGGAACCAGCGCCTATGCCTTCCGGATTACCTGGGCGGTCGGCGTCGTGGCGGTCAGCGGCGATATTGGCACAGCCGTATATGAGGTTTGGCCGGCATTCCAGACCCTTGAGGGCGCCATCGACCTGATCGGCAAGGCTGGCTTCGACTACCTGACCAGCAAATCCGAGTTCAAGGAGGAATATGATCGTGAGGCCACTGTCGAGGCGCTGATCGAGAGCGCCTACGAGGCTCAGCGGCGCAAGTGGCAGCCACAGTTGTTCAAGCAGCTCTGCGACGAATACGGCGGCGATGAGAACGACCCGGCTGACCGGAAGGATGCTGTCCGCCAGTTCCGCGACGACGACAGCATGTCGGCCGAGCGCATCTACAACCTGACCGGCGACTTCGAAGATCCGCTGTACCGGCACACGGCAGCAGCCCGCTGGGCATTCGAGGCCGTGAAGCTCTGGGCCGCCAAGATGAAGGCCGAGGCCGCTCAGGTGGGGTCGGCAGCATGAACGCCCCGATCAACCTTCACGGCGTCATCGCTGCCCTCCGCGAGGAGAACGACATCCTGCGCGAGACGGTCCGGCAGCTACGGGAAGAACTCGCGCCGCAGATCGCCTTCCCGAAAGCATGGCGCCTGACGCCACAGCGCGCAGCCGTCCTGTCGTGCATCATGGCGGCAAGCCCTCACGTCGCCAAGCACAGCCGGATCTACGCCGCCGTCTGGGGCAGCGGCGACTTACCTGAAGACCCTCGCAATCAGGTGCAGATCCTCGTCTGCGAGATGCGGCGGCGCATGCGTGCGGCAGGCGTGGACCCCGGCTTCGTGAGCGTCTTCTGCGTCGGCTACCGCATGACACTGGCGGACCGAGATCGGCTGCAAGCCATCATTGACCGCGCAGATCTCGGTAAGGCCGTCACCGCCCGCCGCTGTGTCTCCGCCACCGATGCCGCTGACAAGCAGGAGATCGCGCGTGGCTGACCGTCCCATCATCTTCTCGTCGCCCATGATTGCGGCGCTGCTCGCTGGCCGGAAGTCGCAGACCCGACGGGTTCTGAAGAAGCAGGATTGGCCGGAAGCCATCGTGCAGCGGTTCCCAAACCAGAAAGCCGCCGTGCCATCCCTGCCGGGAGATCGGCTCTGGGTGAAGGAGCCAGTGCGACGCTCACCTGCCATATGGCTGTTCGCAGAGGCAAACTTAAGAGTGCGCCGTGTGCCTGTGGATCAACGGAGGTTGAGGCTCATCACGCCGATTACTCTCGGCATCTTGATGTAAAATGGGTTTGCCGACCCTGTCATGATGCTTTGCACCAATAATAGGAGGCGACAATTCCCGATATATCAATGTGTCCCAGCGAGGACTGCCCGCTCCGGCGCGACTGCTACCGGAACGAGGCCAGCGGGACCAAGCCGCGATCCACTTGGCAGTCCTACAGCGCCTTCACGTGGCAATCCGTAGCCGATGGCGATGCCGTCCTCTGCGACGACTACGTGCCGGCCCGCGCCGCCCTCGCGACGGGAGCAGACCGGAATGGCTGACGAGATCATCAAGGCCGGCACGGCCATCATCTTTGATCACGGCGAGTATAGCGACAGTTCGTATACCGGACCGTTCCGAGTTGAGCGTGACATCGACAAATACCCACTCGCGGAAGCCTATCGCGAGCAGTGGAAGCCCAGCGAGGATGGCTGGCAAGAAGAGCCAGACTATGATGGATTTATCATCTGGCTGCACAAAGAAGGCTACATTTCCGATCTGCAAGCCACCTCATGGCATATCGGATCTTACGGGAGATTTGAGCCATGACCACCACCCCCACGAACACCGCTTCCTCGCCGGCTGGAAGGGGCGGAGAACCAGACAAGCGACTGGACTTCCCAGGCGGCCGGTTTGAGGGCGAACTGACGCTGCGGGAAGCCGCGCTGAAAGTCGTCAACTGGTTCGATAAGGACGGGGCCGCTGGCACCTTGCCGGACTACATCATGGACCTACGCAGCGCTTTGAAGGCCACCGCATCTCCGGATCCAGCCGGAGCGGGCGGGGATCTGGGAGAACTGGAAAGGCTGAGCAAGGCGGCTCCCAAGGGGCCGTGGCACCCGGACGAATATGAGGCCCACGATGAAGATGGTGGGCCGAGCGAGATTGCTTGCGACGGGATCTGCGTGCCGAGCGACTACTTCGACCCAGAGAGCATCGCATCGTGCAATCGCTCTGTCGCTGCCTTCGTCTGCGCCTTGGTCAACGCCTTCAGAGCCGGCAAGCTCGTCGCCTCTTCACAGATACAGACAGACGGGGGAGGGACGGGCGAGCCCTTCGGGACAGGCTACTCATCAGAGACCACGCCCTCCGGTCGTGGCCCTGCGGGTGAGTATCCTTCTCGCATCCCAGCTTATGCGACCGATTTTGACCGGATAAGCTGCATGTGCTCTAGAGGCGACGTTGAGGTGTTCGCCAGAGAACTTTCAGAAAAGCACCGAGGCAATGAAATCTACGCGCTCGCTGTGATTGATGTCTATCGCAACGGTCAGCGCGTCAGCGATGAGCACTCGCAGAGCGAAGACCCGAAGGGGCTGAGTCCGAAGGATGCCAGCGCGGCCCCGTCAGGGGAGACGCCCGACCCCTCCCCCCAGTCTTCTCCCACCCTCAAGACCGGAGGCATGACGGTCGAGGAGGCGAGCCAGCTTCTTGACGGCATCCGAGATCCGAAGGCGCTTGCTGACTACTACCGGAACATGGCCCGGCTGGATGGCATCCCAAGACAAGCCGCGGTCTGGTCTGAGCACGCTGCCAACATCGAAACCGCGCTCCGTATCCTTCAGGCTGCCGGTGAGGTGCGGTGATGGGCGAGATCATGCAGAGCCCGACCGTGCGCCGCATCGTTGGCCCAACCATCCTGCTTGCCAGCGGGAACTACTTCGACTTCCTCACGCCCGAGCAGAGCGCCTTCACGATTGAGGACATTGCCCATGGGCTGTCCCACATCTGCCGGTTCGGCGGCCAGTGCAGCCGGTTCTACAGCGTCGCCCAGCATAGCGTGATCGCGTCGAAGCACGTGCCCGCTCCGGACGCCTACGCTGCGCTGATGCACGATGCGGCTGAGGCCTTCGTCGGCGACATGGCGAAGCCGCTGAAGGACCTCTGCCCCGAATACCGCGAGGTCGAGAAGCGGGTCGAGGCCGCGGTGTTTGAGCGCTTCGGCGTTCCGATGCCCCTGCCGCCTTCGGTCAAGGAGATCGACACGGTGATGCTCGCCACCGAGCAGCGCGAGCTGATGCGCAACCGTGACGACTGGAATTACACGCGGGGCCGGCAGCCGCTCGACATCGTCATCCCGCCCATGACGCCAGCCATGGCGAAGGCAGCGTTCCTCACGCGCTTCGCCGAGGTCGCGCCCTCCGATCTCATTCTGGGGGCGGACGATGTCTGAGACCCCCGCCGCCGACCCCGGCCGGACGGCCGAGACGAACGAGCCAGCCATCTACGTGCTCATCAAGCGCGGTCTCTACTGGAGGCCGGAAGCGCAGGGCTACACCGGAGTCTTGGCCGAAGCTGGCCGGTACGCAGAGGCTCAGGCGAAGCCATACCGAGAGGAGCCGCGGCTTGGCACTAAGGTGATGCTCGCCAGCGAGGCGCCCGAGTTCGCGCCTGCGTGCTGGGAAGAGACCAAGATCGCCGTTCTGAAAAACGAGATCGCCCAACTCCGCTCCCGTCTCCAGGAGGCTGAGAAGGGCGCCGAGGCGTGGAAGCGCGTCGCCCTCATCGCAGCGATCCCGCTTGAGGCCATGCGCATGGCCGGCTCCTACCGAGCGCTGGCACCGTCGACACAGACCTGCGTGGACGAAGCAGTCGTCACGATCCGCATGGCCGTTACCGGTCACAGCCTACCGCCAGACGGCGATCTTGACGCCAGCCTAGCGCCAGCCCGCGCCGCTCTCGCCGCCAAGACCGCCCCGCTTCCCAGCCCCAGATCTGACGATGGAGGACAACAGTGAGTGTCTACACGGCTGCGCAGGTCGCTGAGCGCTGGAAATGCTCGGCGTCACACGTTCGCAAGATGGCCGACAATGGCCAGTTGCCCAGCTTCCGCGTCGGCGGGAAGTTGCTACGGTTCACAGCGGAGGCGGTAGAGAGCTACGAGCGATGCCAGAGTTCAAACTCCAACGTTTCCGCGGCGGCTGGGCCGTCGCTGTCTACGAGGACGGAAAACGGATCAGCCGCCGCCAGCTTGTCGCTCGCGATGCGGCAGGAGCGGCGCAGGAGTTCAACCGCGTCGTCACGGTCGCCAGCCGGCCAGTAGACCCGACCGTCCGCGATGTCTGGGAAGCCTACCTCGCGGACCGCGCCGGCCGGAAGATCGTCCAGAACATGGGTTGGACCGCTGGCAAGGTGCTGCCGTTCTTCGGGCACCTGAAGCCCAACGAGATCACCGCGAAGCTCTGTCGGGTCTATGCCGCAGAGCGACGGAAGGCGCCACGCGGATCTCAGGCTCAGCAGGAGCGGCGCGCCAAACAAGGCAAGGCCCTCGTGATCGGCGTGACCGACGGCACGATCAGGACCGAACTTAACCAATTGCGGGCCGCCATGCTTTGGGGCGTCAAGCACGGCATGGTGGCTAAGGCGCCGCCGATGGACATGCCGCCAGTCAGCAAGCCGCGAGAGCGGCACCTGACACACCGCGAGTTTGAAGCGCTGCTGGATGCCGCCGAGGCTCCGCACCTCAAGCTCTACCTGCTGCTGGCCATCTCGACGGCCGGCCGCAACGCCGCCCTATTAGAAGTGACGTGGCGGCAGATCGATTTCGAGCGCGGGAACGTCCACCTGGGCGACCCGTTGGCGCTTCGCCCCCGCAAAGGCCGGGCGACGGTGCCGATGACGAACGAGCTACGCGCGGCGCTCTCGGTAGCCAAGGCACAAGCGCCGACGACCACCGATCGCGTGATCGAGTACGCCGGGCGTCCGGTCGCGAGCGTGAGAACGACCCTGACCAAGGCTGCTAAGCGGGCCGGCGTCAAAGGCGTGACGCCGCACGTCCTGCGGCACACCGCGGCGGTGTGGATGGCAGAGGCCGGGCATTCCATGTCTGAGATTGCGGCGGTGCTCGGCCACTCGGACGACGCGATCACGCAGCGCGTCTACGCCCATCTCTCACCGACGCACCTGCGTGGCGCCGTAAGCGCCCTGGAAAACCGAGGCGGCAAGTTATGAAGTGCTCAGGGGTTCCGGTGAACCTGGAACCTCTTGCGCAGGGCGCGCTAGGCGCCTCTAATGCGGAACACATCGCGCACAGCGCGCAAACGGAGTCGGAACATATGCCGGCACGCTCTATTGGTAATGAAGAGGTCGAGAGTTCAATCCTCTCTCGCAGCACCA
>NZ_NPKS01000035.1:0-65779 GCF_008329595.1 Methylobacterium sp. P1-11 | reverse complement strand
CGAGCCGGAGCTGAAGATCATCGACGTGTTCATCTGCAAGCTGCGCAAGAAGCTCGCCAACGCCAGCCAGGGCAAGAACTACATCGAGACCGTCTGGGGCCGCGGCTACGTGCTGCGCGAGCCGATGGATGGCGAAGAGCGCATGGCCGTCTGATCCGACCGACCGACCGTCTCCCGAAAAACCCCGTGCGGCCCGGCCGCGCGGGGTTTTCGCATTCCGGCGGACTCCGCGGGCCTCACCGCATCCCGGTCGCGGAGAAGACCTGTGCGGCGGGCGCGATCACCACGTAGCCGCCGCAGGGCGCGGCCCGGCTGATCACCGCGCTGGCCACGCCCCAGATATAGGTGCCGCGGCGATCCTGCGCGACGACCGGGCCGCCGGAATCGCCGAAACAGACCCGGGCGCCGTTGGCCCGGGCGATGGTCAGGCCGGTGCTGCTGGCCGCGACCGGCGTCAGCGTGGCGGTGCGCAGCCGTCCGACAACGCGCCCGGACAGGCCGGCACCGGCGATCCGCAGGCTCTTCGGGACCCGGCCGGGATCGGCCGCCAAGGGCACGGGCCGCCGGTCGCGCACCGGCTCGGTCAGGCGCAAAACCGCGAGGTCGAGGGAGAGATCGGCGAGGCTGACACCCGACGTCTCGTTCGGCAGCATCTCCCCCGGATCGGGACTGTAGCGGGCGGCGACCCGTGCCCCGTAGACCGGCCGCGCCGGCTCGCTGCCGCGGAAGAACACCACCAGCGCGCCCAGCGGATCGCCGTTCACGCAATGGGCCGCGGTGAGTACGAGATCCGGGGCGATGAGCACGCCGCTGCAGCGGGTGAGACGCAGCGCCTCCTCGGGCTTCGTGATCGTGCCGATGGCGACGGTGGCCTGCGCCAGGGCGTCCCGCCCGGCCGCCGATCCGCCGTCGATCGCGGCCGCCGGCCCCGACAGGCCGAGCCCGAACGCCATGGCCGATGCCGCGGTGGCGCGCCCTGCCCCGATGGTCCCGAAGATGCTCACACGCTGCCCTTTCCCGGCCAGAGCCCCCGGACCACAGATGCCGCCCCGGCCGCGCCATGCAAGCGGCCGCGAGGACGCGGCCGCCATCACAACCGTGCCAGCGGCGGCCGGCGCAGCAATCAGCGGGCCACGGTCCAGCTGGTGGTACCGTCCTTGTTGTCCTTGACGGCGACGCCCATTGCGGCGAGCGCGTCGCGGGCCCGGTCGGAGGCGGCCCAATCCTTCGCGGCCCGGGCCGCGCGGCGCTCGGCGATCAGCGCCTCGACCGCCGCGACATCCACACCGGAGGCCGCGACCTGAGCCTGCTCGCGGTCGCTGCGGGTGCGCGTCAGGAAACCGAGGAGGTTCGCGCCGGCCCGCAAAGCGGCGGGCTCCGCCTCCGCGCCGCTCCCGAGCCGATGCAGCTCGTTGATCGCCGCCGGCGTGTTGAGGTCGTCGCAGAGCGCCTCGACCACCCCGGCCGGCATGTCGCGTGCGGCCGGCGCGTCGCCGGCGGCGTTGTACCAGCGGTCGAGCACGCGGCTGGATTCCTCCAGGCCGCGCAGGGTCCAGTCGATCGGCTGCCGGTACTGGGTCTTCAACATGGTGAGGCGCACCACCTCGCCCGGCCAGTCGTTCAGCACGTCGCGAATGGTGATGAAATTGCCGAGCGACTTCGACATCTTCTCGCCCTCCACCTGGAGGAAGCCGTTGTGCAGCCAGACATTGGCCATCACCGGCGTGCCGAAGCAGCAGCGCGACTGCGCCACCTCGTTCTCGTGATGGGGGAAGATGAGGTCGATGCCGCCGGCATGGATGTCGAAGGTCCGGCCGAGATGCTTGGCCGACATGGCCGAGCACTCGATGTGCCAGCCCGGCCGGCCCGCCGCCGCAATACCGGCCGGCGACGGCCAGGACGGCTCGCCGGGCTTGGCGGGCTTCCACAGGACGAAATCGAGCGGCGAGCGCTTGTAGGGCGCGACCTCGACGCGGGCGCCGGCCTCCATCTCGTCGAGGGGCCGCTTCGAAAGGCCGCCGTAATCCGGCATCGACGGCACGTCGAACAGCACGTGGTCCTCCGCCACATAGGCATGCCCCGACCGGACCAGCGCCTCGATCATCGTCACCATCTCGGCGATGTGGTCGGTGGCGCGGGGCTCGACGAAGCGGGGCCGCGCGCCCGGCACGTTCACGTCCTCCGGCATCAGCACGCCGAGTTCGCGCACGTCGCGGTGGAACTGCGCCAGCGTCCCATCCGTGAGTTCGCGGATGGTGATGCCGCGCTCGGCCGCACGGGCGTTGATCTTGTCGTCCACGTCCGTGACGTTGCGCGCGTAGGTGACGTGGTCCGGCCCGTAGAGGTGGCGCAGCAGCCGGAACAGCAGGTCGAAGACGATGATCGGCCGGGCGTTGCCGATATGGGCGGCGTCGTAGACGGTCGGACCGCAGGCGTAGAGGCGGACATGCTGCGGGTCGATCGGGGCGAAGGCTTCCTTGGCACCGGTCAGCGTGTTGTAGAGCCGCAACATCGGCGCCATGAAACTCATCCCCATCCCGGCGCCGCGGCTCGATCCCGGCGCCGCACCGTCGCCGGAAAACCGGCTCTGCCTTCAACGACCTGCCGGCCTCGCGCGGCGAAGAACGGCCGAAACGTGGCGGATCCGGACACCCCGCCACGCCACCCTGTTGCATCGCGGCGACGGCGCGGCCCGCGCGATGGGGCTAACCCAAAAGCGTGAGGAATTCGAGATGGCCTACGCGCCATGCGGGTAAGGCTTCCTTAACCGCGCCGTCGGACCGTCCGGGCCGCGATCCTCACGCCACAGATCCTGTGCCCAAGGACAATCCATGCGACGCTCGGCCGCCGGTTCCATTGCCCTCGCCACCGTTCTCGCCTGCGCAGGCCTGACGCATGTCGCGCGGGCCGGCACCGACGGCGAGACGCCCGCGAAGGCGCCGGCCCATATCGAGAAGACGTTCCTGATCCCGTCGAGCGATGGCTACGGCGTCGGCGAGTGCCTGACGACGCCGGGCAGCAGCTGTGGCCAAGTGGTCGCCAACGCCTGGTGCGAGGCGCAGGGTTACGCCGCCGCCAATTCCTACGGCGTGGCCGCCGCCGACGAATATACCGGCGCGATCAGCCAATCGGTCCCGGCGCCGTCCGAGCGCCCGATCCGGATCACCTGCCAGGACTGAACCACCTGCCAGGACTGTACCGGCCGCAGCCGGCCCCGGCGCCGGAACGCTCCGGTCACTTCACGAAGTCAGCACATTTCTGCGCCGGCTCGGTGCCCCAGGGCGCCAGCGGCACCGCCGAGGTCGAGTTCTTCGGCGAGCCCTGAATGACCTTGTCCGAATAGACCATGTAGATCAGCGCATTGCGCTTCGCGTCGCAGCCGCGGACGATCTGCATCGACTTGAAGATCAGCGACCGCCGCTCGCTGAACACCACCTCGCCCTGGCTGAGCTTGCCCTTGAAGGCGATCGGCCCGGTCTGGCGGCACGCCAGCGAGATGTCCGAGACATCCTCGGCCAGCCCCAGGGTGCCCTTGATGCCGCCCTTCTCGGGCTGGGTGTACCAGCAGGCCACACCCGAAACCGCCGGATCGTCGACGCCGTAGACCACGAGCTTGTCGTTGGGCGTCAGCGGACGCCAGACCGTCGACTTGTCGAAGATCCGGTCCGGCTCCTGAGCCGAAGCCGGCCCGGCCGCCGCCACGCCCAGCGCCAGAAGCCCAACATAGGTGAGACTCCGAAACAACATCGCCAGCCAATTCCCCCTCACGCTTGCCGGCCGCATGTAGGAGGGGTGTCGCGGTGTTGCGAGGGGGCGTAGTATGGCCCCGCTTCGGTTCCGAAGCGCGGATGCGCGCGGGCCTGGATTCTCCGGATCACCGCGCCCCCGATCAACGCGATGCAGCCTATGCCTCACCGCCCGATCGTCCGTTCGCTCGGCCGCCTCATCCTGAGCGCGGCCCTGGCCCTCGGACTGTCCTATCCGCTCGCTTCCGCCGTCAGTGCGCAGGAGGCCGCGGCCGGCCCGCCGCCGGCCGAAGCGCGGCCGGCACCGCAGCTGCCGTCGCCCCAGTGCCGGCGCTACCGGGCCGAGCTGACCTCACTCCAGAGCGGTGCCAGTACGACCCGCGCGCTGAACGACGAGATCGGGCGGCTGGAGGCCTATTTCCGTGGCCTCAACTGCGAGGGCGGCAAGTTCCTGTTCTTCGACACGCGGCCACCGCAATGCGGCGCGGTGGAGCAGCGGATCCGCGCCCTCAAAGCCACCTATGGCGGCGCCGTAATCGACGACAGCGGCGCCCGCAAGCGCGAACTCCAGGGGCTCGTGGCCTCCACCTGCCCGCCGCGCGAGACCTATGCCGGCTCCGGCGAGACTTATGGCCGGGGCGGCCCGCAGATGGTCTGCGTGCGCACCTGTGACGGCGGTTTCTTCCCTCTGAAGAATCTGCCCGAGGGCCGCGGCGGTGCCGACGAGATGTGCCAGGCCCTTTGCCCGGGGACCGAGGCGCAGGCCTATTCCATGCCGTACGGCGACGACGCCCTGAAGCACGCCGCCTCGGCGAAGGGCAGCCGCGCCTACACGAATCTCGCCAACGCCTTCAAATTCCGCAAGGAATTCGTGCCGAACTGCTCCTGCAAGCCGGAAGGCAAGAGCTGGGCACAATCTCTCGCGAAGGCCGAGAGCATGCTGGTCCGGCACAAGGGCGACATCTTCGTCACGCCGATGCAGGCCGAGGCCCTGTCCCGGCCGAAGGTGCGCCTGACGCTCGTCGGCCGGGCCGACCGGACTGCGGCGGAACTCGCCGCCGACGCGGCCGGCCGCGCGGGCGTCGACACGAAGGGCGGCAGCGGCATCGGCCGCGACGATGCCGGGAAGACCGACGGCGCGACGACGGCGGACGCCAAGCCGGATCACGTTGCCGTGCGCATCATCGCGCCCGACGTCATCGCGGTGCCCCAGCGCCTCACGCCCTGACGTCGGTTCCGGCCCGTCGGCCCGGAACAAAATGGGGTGTCCCGGGTTCGGCTCGTCCTGAACCGACTCGAGACAGCGATGCATCTGCTCCGCCTGATCCTCCTCGCCGGCACGGTGCTGCCTGGCCTTACGCTCGTTCAGCCCGCTAGCGCCGCACCGGGCCGGATCCTGTTGGCACAGGGAGGGCCGGACGAGCGCGGTCCCCGCGGCGGCGAACCTCCGCACGGTGGGCCGCGCCCGGAGCGGCCGCCGCAGGAGCGCCCCGGTCCGCCGCCAGGCCCGCCGGCCGCGCGAGAGCGGCCCGAGCCCCGGCCGGAGCGCGCCGCGCCGCCGCCGCGCGAGCGTCCCGAGCCCCCGGCCCAGCGTCAGCCGCAGGCAGAGCCTCCCCCGCGGGAGCGCGCACCGGAGCATCGTCCTGAGCCGCCGGCGGCGCGTCCTCCGGCTCAGGAGCGGCCGGCGCCGGCGCGGCCCGGACCCGAGCGGCAGCAGGCGCCGGATCGGGATCAGCGGCTGCCCTCCCAACCGCGCCCCGATCCTGAGCGGCCACCGGCCCCTCCGCAGCAGCGCCAGGCACCGGACCGGGACCGCCCGGGTCCGGACGCCCAATCGAACCGTCCCGCGCCGCGTGATGCCGCACCGGACCGGACGACACCGGATCGCGCGCCGCCAAGCCAGCGTCCGGGCGGACCGGCTGGACCTGGCGTGCCCGGAGACCGCCCCAAGCCCCCGGGCGCGGCGCCTGCCGAGCCCGGGGGCCCGGCCCAGCGCCTCGACGCGCAGCCCGAAAGCCGACAGCCCGAGAACCGTACTCAGCCGAATACCGGCCCTGGTGCCGTGCCGGGCCGGCCGGTGCCGCCCAACATGGCTCCGGGCGTTCCGGGACGGCCGTTCCAGCCTCAGGGCGCCCAGCCCGATGGGCGACCGCAGGCTCAGCCGAACGGCGCCCCCGGCGCTGAGCCCGGGCGGGCGGCTTCGCCCAACATGGCACCCGGCATTCCGGGACGGCCGTTCGTGCCGCCGGGACAGGCGCCCGCCCCCGGTCAGGCCCCGCCGCCCGGCGGGCCGCAGCCCGGGATGCCGCCGGGACAGGCACAAGGGGGCGGCCCCGGCCGGCTGGCCGATCCCGGCGCCTTCAACCGACCGGGTCAGCCGGGCTACGTCCCCGGCGGCTTCGGCCAGACCGACGCCGTGCGCGACTTCGAGCAGGTCCGCACGGATCGCCGCGAATTCAGGGAGGATGGCCGGACCTATTACCGGGAACCGGGCCGCATCATCGTGCAGGACCGCGACGGCTTCCTGATCCGCCACGACGAGAACGAGCGCTTCCGCACCCTCGATCCGCGCGGCTACCGTTTCGAGCGGCAGGGTGCCGACTTCTACAGCTTCGTCGACCGGCCGGGCGGCGAGCAGGTCATCACCGTGACGAACGACGACGGGCGGCTGCTGCGCCGCTACCTCCGCTATCGCGACGGCCGCGAGATCGTGCTGATCGACAACAGCTATGCCGGGCCGCTCCGCCCGATCTACGAGGACGTGGTGGTGCTGCCACCCCCGGAAATCCGGATCCCGCGGGACCGCTACGTCGTCGATTACGCCCAGGCCGACGAGGCGGAGGTCTACGAGGCGCTGACGGCACCGCCGGTGGTCGCCATCGACCGCCGCTACACCCTCGATCAGATCCGCTACAGCCCGGATCTCCGGGCCCGGCTGCGCTCGGTGGATATCAACACCATCACCTTCGACACCGGCTCGTTCACCGTCACACCCGATCAGGCGGCCAAGCTGTCGGTGATCGCCGCCGCGATGAACCGCGCCATCCAGGCCAACGCGCAGGAGGTCTTCCTGATCGAGGGCTTCACCGATGCGGTCGGCGCCGCGCTCGACAACCTGTCCCTCTCGGACCGGCGCGCCCAGTCGGTAGCGACCGTTCTCACGCAGCAATTTCGTGTGCCGCCGGAGAACCTCACCACCCAGGGCTACGGCGAGCAGTACCTCAAGGTGAACACCCAGGGCCCGTCACGGGAGAATCGCCGTGTCGTGGTCCAGCGGATCACCCCGCTGCTCCAGCAGGGACAGAGTCCGGGTCAGGCGGCCCCGCCGCCGCGCTGAGGCCGTCGCCGCGCAGGCATGTCCTGCGCGGCGGTTGACGGTTCGGCGTCAGCGCCTCACCAGCGGTTGAGGACCGCGGCGCAGGGCGACGATGGACAGCGAGGCGGATGACGGCCTGATCCGGTCGGGCACACCGGTCTTCCGCCGCACGGCGCTGGCCCTGGCGGCCGCCGGATTCTCGACCTTCGCGGTGCTCTACGCGGTCCAGCCGCTCCTGCCGATCTACACGGAGGATTTCGGCGTCTCCCCGGCCGCGAGCAGCCTCGCGCTCTCGCTGCCCTGCGGCCTGCTGGCGATGGCCCTTCTGGTCGTCAGCCCGCTTTCGGAGATCTGGGGCCGCAAGCCCGTGATGCTGGCCTCGCTGATCGCCTCGGCGTTGCTCACCATCGTGGCCGCCCTGGTCCCCGGCTGGTACGGCTTCCTGGCGCTGCGCGCGCTGACCGGCCTGACCGCTAGCGGCCTCCCCGCCGTGGCCATGGCCTACCTCGCCGAGGAAATGGACGCCCGGGCCATCGGCTTGTCGATGGGGCTGCTCGTCGGCGGCAATGCGCTGGGCGGCATGTCGGGCCGCCTGATCAGCGGCGTCATGGCGGATTTCGTGAGCTGGCGCGCCGGGCTCGCCACGATCGGCGCCCTCGCGCTCGCCGCCGCGCTGGCATTCTGGGGGGCGCTGCCACCCTCGCGCCGCTTCGTGGCGCGCCGTATGGCCTGGGGCGAGGTGCCGGGCAGCTTCACCCACCATTTCCGCGACGCCGGCCTGCCCTGGCTGTTTGCCGAGGCGTTCCTGCTGATGGGCGGCTTCGTGTGTATCTACAATTACATCGGATTCCGCCTGCTCGACCCGCCCTTCTCGCTCAGCCAAGCCGTCATCGGCCTGATCTTCTCCGTCTACCTCGCCGGGATGGTCAGCAGCCCCGTCACCGGCGAACTGGCGAGCCGCTTCGGCCGCCGCCGCGTCCTGTGGCTTGCCACGGGCGTCGGGCTCGCCGGCATCGTGATGACGCTTTCGGATCACCTCCTGCTGATCATCGCCGGCATCGTGGTCACGACGATCGGATTCTTCGGCGCCCATTCGGTGGCGAGCAGCTGGGTCGGGCGGCGGGCCACCCGCAACCGGGCGCAGGCCTCCGCGATCTATCTCAGCCTGTACTATCTGGGCTCGTCGGTGCTCGGAACCGCGGGCGGCTGGTTCTTCGTGCATTCCGGGTGGACGGGCGTGGTGCTGTTCGTGGCCGGCTTGTACGGTCTGGCGCTGATCGTCGCCCTGCGACTGTCCCGCCTACCGCCACTCGCAACCTGAAACGGAGAGACACCCATGAGCGCGCGCAGCCACGCCCGACAGGTCGTCGACCAGTTCGGAGCGCAGGCCTCCGCCTACGTGACCAGCGCCGTCCACGCCGCCGGTGCCGACCTCGACCGGATCGGCGCGCTGATCCGCGCGCGGCCGGATGCGCGGGTGCTCGATCTCGGCTGCGGCGGCGGCCATGTCGCCTTCACGGCCGCGGCGGCCGGGGCCGCGGTGACGGCCTACGACCTGTCGGCCGAGATGCTGGCGGCAGTCTCCGCCGAAGCGTCCCGCCGGGGTCTCGACCGGATCGAGATCCGGCAGGGCGGCGCCGAGTCCCTCCCCTTCCCGGACGCGGCCTTCGACGTGGTCCTGACCCGCTACAGCGCCCACCATTGGCGCGACGTGCCGGCGGCGCTGGCGGAAGCGCGGCGGGTGATCCGGCCGGACGGCCTCCTCGTCGTCAGCGACATCGTCGCGCCCGAGGATCCGCTGCTGGACACGCACCTGCAAGCCGTGGAACTGCTGCGCGACCCCTCGCATGTGCGCGACTACCGGGTCTCGGAATGGCGCATCCTGCTGGAGATGGCGGGCTTCGACCCCGGCGCCGTGACGACGAGCCGGCCGCGGATGGAATTCACGAGCTGGATCGCCCGCATGCGCACGCCCGAGCCCCATGTCGCAGCGATCCGGGCGCTCCAGGCCGCCGCGCCCGCGGAGGTGACCGCCCATTTCGGCATCGAGGCGGATGGCAGCTTCCTGCTCGATTCGGCGCTGATCGAGGGCCGCCCCAGGCTTGGCCGTTGAACGGTCGGGCGCGTGCCCCCATGTTGCGGATCCGCTTCACCAGAGGAAGCCGCCCCCGCCCGGCGGGGTCGCGGCTCAATGATCCGGCCTGATCGAACTCGTCGTCGTCGTCCTGCTGATCGCGCTCAACGGCGTCTTCTCGCTGTCGGAGTTGGCCGTGGTTTCGGCACGCCGGAGCCGGCTGCGCGCCCTGGCCGAGGAGCACCGCGCCGGCGCCAAGGCAGCCCTGGCGCTTGCAGAGGAGCCGGGGCGGTTCCTGTCCACCGTCCAGATCGGCATAACCCTGATCGGCATCCTGTCCGGCGTGGTCTCGGGTGCGGCGCTCGGAGACCGCCTCGCGCTGGTGCTGATCGACCTCGGCCTGAGCAAGGGCTGGGCCGACACGCTGGGCTACACTTTGGTGATCGGCGTGATCACCTACCTGTCGGTGATCATCGGCGAGTTGGTGCCGAAACACCTCGCCCTGCGCGACCCGGAGCGGATCGCCTGCGCGGTGGCCCCCGGCATGCGCGTGGTCTCGCGGGCGGCGCTGCCGGCCGTGTGGCTCCTCGACGCCTCGACGCGCGCGGTGTTCCGGCTGATCGGCCAGGAGACTCAGAGCGCCAGCGCGGTGACCGAGGAGGAGATCCGCAGCCTCGTGGCCGAGGCCGAGACCGCCGGCGTCATCGAGGGCGACGAGCGGGCGATGATCTCCGGCGTGCTGCGCCTCGGCGACCGGCTGGTGCGCGGCGTGATGACGCCCCGTACCGACGTGGTCTGGATCGACCTCGCCGATGATCCGGAGACCAACCGGGCGCGGGTCCTCGAAAGCCCGTATGCCCGCCTGCCCGTCGCGGATGGCGGCCCCGACGCGATGATCGGCATCCTCCAGCTGCGCGACCTGATCGGCCCCCTGTCCCGGGGTGAGCCGCTCGACCTGCGTATGCAGGTCCGCAAGGCGCCCGTGCTGCCCGATACGGTCGACGCCCTCGTGGCCCTGGAGGTGCTGCGCAGGGCCCCGGTGCCCATGGCGCTGGTGCACGACGAGTACGGCCATTTCGACGGCCTCGTGACTCCCGCCGACATCCTCGATGCCATCGCGGGCGCGTTCCCAGCCGAGGATACGGAGCCGGACGCGGTGCGCCGCGCGGACGGGTCGTGGCTGATCGCCGGCTCGATGCCGGCCGACGAGCTGGCGGACCAGCTCGGCCTGCGGCTCCCGCCCTCGCGCGACTACGCGACGGCGGCCGGCCTCGTCATCGCGGTTCTCCAGCACCTGCCGGAGACCGGCGAGAGCTGCGAGATCGCCGGCTGGCGCTTCGAGGTCGTGGACCTCGATGGCCGGCGCGTCGACAAGCTGCTGGCGACCCGGCTCGCGGAGGTCGAGGCCGAGTAGCTCAGGGGGTCTCGCCGGAGAGGCGTCGCGCCGCGCCCGCCCGCCCGATCAGCGGCAGCAGGCCGGCCAGATCCGGTCCGTGCTCCAGACCGGTCAGCGCGAGGCGGAGCGGCATGAACAGGCCGCGCCCCTTGGCGCCGGTGCGGTTCCGGATCTCGGTCGTCCACGCCTTCCAGGTCTCCGGGCCGAACGGCTCGGGCGGCAGGGTCTCGCGGGCGGCCGCGATCACCGCCGGCTCGGTGAGCACGGGCTCGACGGGGCCGGTGACGACCCGCCACCAATCGGCCGCCTCCGGGACGCGGCCGAGATTGGCCCGCACCGCGAGCCAGAAGGCCTCAGCCCGGTCCGCCGGGATCCCGAGGGCGGCGAGACGTGCGGCCGCCTCCGCGTACGGCATGGCGTGGATCAGGCGCGCATTAAGGCCGTCGAGTTCGGCCGGGTCGAACCGGGCCGGAGCGCGCGAGATCTCGCCGAGATCGACGAGCCCAGCGAGGGTGTCGAGGTCGGGCACCGCCCGCACCGATTCGGCCGAGCCGGTCAGCACCGCCAGCGAGCGCACCGCGGCGGGCTCGTAGCCGGCCTCGCGCAGGCCGCGCAGCGACAGGTGGCCGAGCCGCTTCGACAGCCCCTCGCCGTCCGCGGTCGTCAGCAGGTTGTGGTGACCGAAGACCGGAACGGCCGCGTCCAGTGCCTCGAAGATCTGCACCTGCACGCCGGTATTGGTGACGTGGTCCTCGCCGCGGATGACGTGGGTGATGCCGAGATCGGCATCGTCCACCACCGAGGGCAGCGTGTAGAGATAGCTGCCGTCGGCGCGGATCAGCACCGGATCCGACAGCGACGCGCAATCGACATGGGCCGGACCGCGGACGAGATCGTCCCAGGTTACGGTGCGCGCCTCAAGCAGGAAGCGCCAATGCGGCCGGCGGCCCTCCGCTTCGAGCGCCGCGCGCTCCTCGGCGGTGAGCTTCAGCGCCGCCCGGTCGTAGATCGGCGGCTGGCCCCGCCCGAGCTGGCGCCTGCGGCGGCGCTCGAGCTCCTCCGGCGTCTCGTAGCAGGGATAGAGCCGGCCCGCGGCGCGCAGGCGATCGGCCGCCGCATCGTGCTGCGCCTTGCGGGCGCTCTGCCGGGCGAACAGGTCGGGCACGATGCCGAGCCACCCGAGATCCTCGCCGATCGCCTCGGCGAAGGCCTCCGTGGAGCGCTCCGCGTCAGTATCGTCGAGGCGCAGCAGGAAACGGCCGCCCGTGCGGCGGGCGAACAGGGCGTTGAGCAGGGCCGGCCGGGCATTGCCGATGTGGAGATAGCCGGTCGGCGAGGGTGCGAAGCGGACGAGAGTCATGGCCCGCTCTCTAACCGATCTCCGCGGGATTGTGCGCGGGACTTCGCGTCGGCAGTCGCCCGATGCGCCGATCTGCGGAGAGCCGCTACCCAGGGCGGCCAAAACCCGCCAGAAGGACGAACTTTGTGCGGTGCGGGATGTGAGCGGCATGGCGACGGACGGGACGGCCGACATCGTGGTGGTCGGCGGCGGGATGGTCGGGCTCGCCAGCGCCATCGCCCTGAGGGACCGCGGGCTCGATGTCGTCCTGCTGGATCCCGGCGAGGCGCGGGCGCGGACCTCCTACGGCAATGCCGGCGTGGTCAGCCGCGGCTCGATCCTGCCGATGTCGAGCCCGGCCCTCTGGGGCAAGCTCCCGGCCTACCTGCGCAATGCCGACCGCGGCCTGCGCCTGAACTACGCGCATCTCCCGCGGATCATCCCCTACACGGCGCATTTCCTGGCCGCCGCGCGCGCCTCCCGCTGGCGCCGCGCCGCGGCCGCGCTGCTGCCGCTGACGAGTGCGGCCTATCCGGCCCATGAGCGGCTGGCGGCCCGGGCCGGGACCACCGACCGGCTTCAGCGGACCGGCTGGATCAAGGCCTATCGCAGCGAGGCGGCCTTCGGAGCCGCCGCCCTGGAGCGCGAGATCCTGTCGGGGCACGGGGTCGCCTTCGACATCCTCGACACGGCGGCCCTGCACGCCCTCGAGCCGGCCCTGGTGCGGCCCTATGCGCGGGCGATGCTGCTCACCGAAACCGGCTCGGTGCGCGAGCCCGGCCGGCTCATCGAGGCCTGCGAGGCCCTGTTCGCCGGCCTCGGCGGCCGCCGCCTGCGAGGCAGCGTCACCCGCCTCGAGCCCGAGGCCGGCGGATGGCGTGTCGCCCATGACGGCGGCACGGTCCGGGCCCGCCAGGTCGTGCTGGCGGCCGGCGCAGCTTCGGGGGCGATCGCCCGGACCCTCGGCTACCGGTTCGCAGTGGCGGCCGAGCGCGGCTACCACCGGCACTACGCCCTGCATCCGGAGAGCCCGCCGCTGACCCGGCCGGTCCTCGACACCGGGGCCGGTTCCATCCTGTCGCCGATGGGCGATCACCGGGTGCGGGTCCTGTCAGGCGTGGAACTGAACGCCCGCAATGCCGCACCCGACCATACCCAGATCGAGGCGGCGTCACGGGAAGCGGCCGGGACCCTTCGGCTCGGAGGGCCCCTGGACAACGAGCCGTGGCTCGGCTCCCGTCCCTCGACCCCCGACGGAATGCCGGTGATCGGCCGGGCGCCGCGGCACGAGGGCCTGCTCTTCGCCTTCGGCCACGGCCATATCGGCCTGTCCACCGGCCCGATCACCGGAGAGGTCATCGCCGACCTTGCCACCGGCCGGACACCCCCTGTTCCGGTCGCAGCCTTCGCGCCCGATCGGCTCCTGGCCTGGCCGCGGCTGCCCTGAACGTGCGTCCGGCCTCAGCGCCAGTCGTAGGGATCGAACGGGTCGAGCACCGCCTGGACCTTCCGCAGGAAGTCCGGCTGGCGCTGGAGATCAGCCTCCCGGGCGAGGGCCCGCAGGAAGGCCTGCGGGCCATGCTCGAGATCGCGCGTCAGACCGTTATAGCGGTCGGCCGGCTCGACATGGGCGGGACTCACCGCGACGCGGTAATCGAGGCCGCAGGTCGGCGGGTCGATCCCCAGGCGATAGCAGATCCTCACCCGCGCAAAGGGCGCGTCCGGGCGATAATCGACCTGGTAACCGCCGAGCCGGAAGGCACCCCCGGTCACGCGCTCGGCATAGGCCAGCGTCCGGGCCACGGTGGTGAAGCCGGCGGTGCGCCGGTCGCGCACGAGGTCGATCGCCACCCGCTCGGTCGGCACGAAGGGTTGCGCACAGGCGGTGCCGGAAACCAGCGCGGCCAGGAGAGCGGGGACGAGGAGTCTCATGGCTTCTTCATGCAGACCGCGACGGGCTGGGCATCCTTGGCGGCCTTGGCGGTCATGTCGAGGCAGCCGACCGTGGACACACCGTCCGTCACGGTCACGGACGGCAGAACGGCCATGCCCCGGCAATAGGCGCCAATCAATTCCTCGTCACGGCGGCAGGCCACGTCGAGGCGTACCTGGTTGTTCATCGCCGGCCCGGGCGGCCCCGGCGGTCCGGCCGGGCCCGTCTCGCCGGTGGGACCGCGGGCGCCGGTCGCTCCGTTCAGACCCGACGGGCCGGGCGGCCCCTGGGGGCCGCGATCCCCCTTCGCGCCCGGAGGACCGGCAGGCCCCGGCTTCGGCTCGCTACAGCCGGCGAGCGCGAGCGCCACCGCGCCGACGGCGAGCGCGATCCGAGCGAGTCTCATGCGGTTCTCCGGCCACGCCTGCGCGTGGAATTGGTGCGAGCCAGCAATGCGTCAACCGCGCATCGGGGCTCGAGACGCATGAAATAAAATCAAGAGTAGCAGACCCTCGACGGGTCTGCTCTCGCCGATCAGATTAAGGGTTTTGCAAAATCTTGGGCTCACATCGGCTAGGATGGCTACGTCCCACTGATCTGCTCGCCCATGACCGGCAGAGAACGTTTAACCGCACAGTATAGAGAGACGTCAGGTTGTCTCTTGAAGCGCCTCGGACGCGACGCCGGCGGCGCGGCCGCGGTGGAGTTCGCCCTCGTCGCGCTGCCCTTTCTGGCGCTGTGCGGCGCGATCATCCAGATCACATTCCAGATCTGGGCGACCCAGAATCTCGATCGCGCCCTGCAGAACGCGGTTCGCACGATCTTCACCGGCCAGTTCCAGCTCGACACGGCCGGCCAGACCGATCCCGCGACCGTGCTCGCGGCCCTGAAGACCCGCATGTGCGGCCCGGCCAGCAGCCCCATCGCCGCGGTGTTCAACTGCCAGAGCGTCAAGATCGATGTCGCGACGGCGAGCAGCTTCTCGGGCGCCGCCGCGAGCAAGCCGATCGACACCGCCACGGGCACGTGGAACACCAGCTTCGGTACCAATTACAAATGCGCCATTCCGGGAACGATCGTGATCGTCACCGCGGCGGTGCCATTCCCGACCTTCTTCAACCTGATGGGCCTGAACACGCGGCAATTCACCAGCGGGTCCGGCGCGGGTTCGAGTCTCCTGACCTCCACCGCGGTGTTCCGCACCGAGCCCTATCAGATCGTCGGAGCGAGCCCGTGCCCGTCCTGACGATCATCGCCGGGTGGACGGCGCGGCTGCGGCGCGACCGGCGCGGGGGCGCCGCGGTGGAATTCGCCGTCATCCTGCCGGTGCTGCTCGCCATCTGGGCGGGCATGACCGAGATCGCACACGCCATCGACGAGTGGCGCAAGCTCACGCAGCTCGCCCGCACCGTGGCGGATCTGACAGCCCAGGGCGACACGCAGAACCCGATCAGCACCAGCGTGATGAACGACATCATCGCCTCCGCCACTGCGGTGATGCGCCCGTTCGACACGTCGAAGGTCAAGATCGTCGTCAGCGCCATGGGCGTGGACCCGAAGAACGCGAGCCCCGTACCGCTGGTCTGCTCCAGCGTCGCCAATGCCAACGCGACCCCGCGCAGCCCGGGTACCGCGACCGGCCTGACCGTGCCGGACGGATACCAGGTGCCGGGCATGCGCTACGTCCTGGCCGAGGTCAGCATCAGCTACACGCCGATGATCGGCAGCGCCCTGGTCAAGCTCGCCAAGGGCGTCGGCGAGACGATCACCTTCACGAGCAGCGCGCCGTGGCCGACCCGCGGCGGTCAAGCCTACGGCGCCAGCACCTACACGGAAGTCATCCTGCCGGATGCCAAACACGCGAATTGCGATGGCAAACAGATCGACCGCGCGTCCTGACCGCGCGGGCCCGCGGTGGCGCCGCGACCTCCTGCGCGATCGCGGCGGCAACGTCGCCTTGCTGTTCGCGTTCCTGAGCGTGCCGATGCTGATGCTCGGCGGCGCGGCGATCGATTACGGCTTCGCCACACGGCTGGAGACGAAGCTCCAGGCCGCGACCGACGCGACCGCCCTGCTCCTCTGCCAGACGCCCCTGACCACGTCGCAGCCCGACCTCAACCTCCTTGCGCAGACGACCATGACCGGTGCCATGGGGACGGCGAATCTCGTGATCGATCCGCTGGACATCACCAGCAACCCGCGCAAGATCACCCTGACCGCCCACAAGCTTTCGACGACCTTCTTCGGCGGGCTGACCGGCACCAAGCGCATCAACCCGGGCGCCGTGTCGCAATGCGCCACGCCGCTGCCGAAGACCTTCGAAATCGCGCTCGTGCTCGACAATACCGGGTCGATGGCCGAGTCGAGCGGAGGACAATCGAAGCTCAAGGCCGTGCAGACGGCCGCGACGACGTTCGTGAATTACGTCTCGACGAGCGCCGCCTTCTCGAGCGCGACCAAGATCGCGATCGTGCCCTTCGCCGCCGCCGTGGCGGTCGATCCGTCGGCCTATCGCTACGCCTCGTGGATCGATCAGAACGGCCAATCCAGCTACCACTGGACCAACATCATTCCGTCGACCCCGCCGCTCTTCAAGAGCCGCTTCGACGTGTTTGCGAAGCTGCAGGCAGCCAATCGGAACTGGGGCTGGGCGGGCTGTCTCGAGTCGCTCCCCTACCCGTTCAACGTGCAGGACGGCGCCCCCTCGACCAAGGATTCGTACTACGTGCCGCTGCTGGCGCCAGACGAGCCGGGCGACGCCAAGGCCGGCGCGGCGCCCTTCCCGGTCGGCAGCCGGTCGCCAACCGCTTACAGCTACAACAGCTATATCGACGACGATAACGGCGGCAGCTGCCAGAACAGCAGCACCTACAACACCGCCCTCGGCCAGGCCTGCAAGTACGTCAATCCCAAGGACGCGGTTGCCGGCTCGAGTGTCGGGATCCCCAACGGTCCCAATTTCGGCTGCACGACCCAACCGCTTCAGCGGCTGACCAGCGATACCAGCGCGCTGAAGGCGCTCATCGATAAGATGGCGCCCCTCGGATCGACCAACATCCACGAGGGTTTCATGTGGGGCTGGCGGACGCTCTCGCCCAACAGCGTCTTCGCGGACGGGCAACCCTACGCGTCGAGCGCGAACAGCTCCAACGCCACGACGATCAACAAGATCATCATCCTGATGACGGACGGCACCAACAGCTGGAGCGTCAACCCGAATGCGCCCACCGGGTCGCTCTATTTCGCGGCCGGCTACTTCAAGAACGCCAACAACACGACCGCGAAGCCGCGCCTGACGACAGCGTATCAGAACGCGAACCTCTCGGACGGGGATACGGCCCGGAAGGCGCTCGATGCCCTCACCGCGGAGGCCTGCACGAATGCGAAGGCGGTCAACATCTCGATCTACACGATCGGCTTCAGCATCCCGTCCGATCCGATCGATGCGGCCGGCCAGAAACTCCTGAAGACCTGCGCCTCGGCGGACAACCAGTACTTCCTGGCCAATACGTCCGACGATCTGATCGCCGCGTTCCAGCAGATCCAGGCGAGCATCGGCGCGCTCCGGCTCACGCAGTAGGCCCGCCGGCAGCCGGCAGCCGGATCCGGCGCGCGGCCGGGCCCGGCTCAGTCGTCGCGGTAGACCCGCTCGCGGCGCTCATGCCGCTCCTGGGCCTCGAGCGACAAGGTCGCGATCGGCCGCGCATCGAGCCGGCGCAGGGAGATCGGTTCGCCGGTCTCCTCGCAGAAGCCGTAGGACCCGTCCTCGATTCGGGCCAGCGCCGCGTCGATCTTGCCGGTGAGCTTGCGCTGGCGGTCCCGAGCCCGCAGCTCGATCGCGCGATCCGTCTCGGACGACGCGCGATCGGCGAGGTCGGGATGATTCTCGTTCTCGCTCTGGAGCGCCACCAGCGTATCCTGCGCCTCGCGCAGGATGTCGTTCTTCCAGCTCAGCAGCTTGCGCCGGAAATATTCGCGCTGCCGGTCATTCATGAAGGGCTCGTCGTCGGACGGGACGTAGCCGTCCTCCAGCTGCACCTTCGCCATGCGTCACCCTCGCTGGATGGTAAACCGCCCACCAGGGGATGGCCGGTGTGCGGCGAAAACGTGAGGTGCCGTATAGTCGAGGTGCCTCAGCGCTACAACGCACACAGGAGCAGGGGCTGTAACGGGCCGTCACTGCATCGCCGCGTGCGGCAAACAGGTCACGGTACAGAAGTTTTACGCTGTCACCGGGTCCGCAACCGTACAATCGCGGCGGCAATCGCGGCCGTCAGGCTCCGGGCGAGCGGGAGCCTGTAATGGGTTTGATCGAAGAACTGATCCGGATTCGCCGCCTCCGGACGGCCGTCGCGCCAATCGACCACCGTGCTCAGATCGTGCGTCGCGAGCACGGCGCGCACCTCGGCCCGGCAGGCCGCTTCGGCCCGCGCCCGGGCGCTGCCGGCCGGCGGCTCGCCCCGGGCATAGACCGGCGGGAAGACCACGACGACCGGCGTCGCCGCCGGGATCCGGGTGAGTTCGGTGCGCAGCCGCGCCGCGATCGGGAACGGACCGCCGTGATGCGGCTCCGGCTCGGATCCGACGGGCTTCTCCAGCGCGGCCTTCTTGGCGGGGTCGACGCCGAAGCCCTGGCTCAGATAGTTGCGCTCGTAATCCCACCAGCCGTCGGGGGCGGCCGCCTTGTGGCGCGTATCGAGGAGCCAGCCGAGCCGATTGATCGTCTCCTGCGCGGCCGAGAAGCGGATCAGGCCCCGCAGATAGGCGGGCCAGTCGCCCACGAGCCAATAGGGGAATCCGTGCTCGCTCGGGAAGGCGGGGTCGTCCGCGCACCAGAACGCGTCGGCCGAGAGCACGATCGCTTCGGGCCGGGCATGATGCTTCAGATACCAGCCGAGCAAGGCGAATTGCTCCGCTGGACCTGTGGCCGGCACCGAGAGCTGGAGGAACGGGATGCCGGTGAGCCGGGTCAGGGCTGCCGGCTCGACGAGCTGGATATGCGAGTTGCCGATCACCACGCCCGCATAGGCCGGATCGCGCCCGCGCACGGCCGAGGCGGTGCGGGGTCCCTGCGGCCGCACGGCGCCCCGGGAGAGCACCGTCGAGCGCCCGGTATCGTAGGGATCGACCAGCGTCGCGAGGGCGAGATAGCCCGCGAACAGAGCGACCATCGACAGGGTCAGGGTGCGGGCGAAGCCGCGCCAGTCCCGGTCGGTCGTGGGGGGTGCGGACGCCATCCTCAGAATTGGAAGTAGATGAACTCGTAATTCGCATCGTCCCCGATCTTCAGCAGGACGAGTACGAACAACAGCGCGAAGCCGAAGGCCAGCAGCCGCCGCGGCGGCAGGCGGTGCACCGCATTCCAGGCAGTGGGCCCGATCGTGGCAACCAGGGCGGCGATGGCGATGGTGCGCCACTTGAAGCCGGAGCCCTTCGGCGCCAGCCCGAACAGCCCCTTGAAGATCACGAGCGCGGCCTCGAAGCTCGTCGCCCGGAACAGGACCCAGGTCAGGACGACGAACAGGCTGGTGAGCGCCCAGCCGAGCGGCGCCGGGATCGTGATCCGGGCCCGGCGCGTCAGCAACCCGGCCCCGAGGCCGAGACCGTGGAGCGCCCCCCAGGCCAGGAAGGTCAGGCCCGCCCCGTGCCAGAGGCCGCCGAGCGTCATGGTGGCGGCGAGCGCCCCGACCTGCCGCGGCAGGCCGCGGCGGTTCCCGCCCATCGGGATGTAGAGGTAATCGCGTAGGAAGCGCGACAGGGTCATGTGCCAGCGCCGCCAGAAATCCTGCAGGGACGTGGCGCGGTAGGGGACGTCGAAATTCTGCGGCAGGACGAGGCCGAACAGGAGCGCGATCCCCAGCGCCATGTCGGTGTAGCCGGAGAAGTCGAAATAGATCTGGAAGGTGAAGCCCAGCGTCGCCTGCCACGCCTCGACCGCCGTGACGGCCTTGCCGGCGGCGGCCGCCTGGAAGACCGGGTTCACGTATTCCGCGAGCGGATCGCCGAGGAAGACCTTCTTGGCGAGGCCCACCGTGAGCAGCATCAGCCCGCGGGCGAAGCGCTCGGCGGCGTCGGGCCGCGCGTAGGGCGCCTCGTCGAACTGGTGCATGATCTCGCTCCAGCGCACGAGCGGGCCGGCGAGAACCTGCGGGAAGAACGCGATGTAGAGGGCATATTTCACGAGCCCGAAGCTCGGCGCCCGGCCGGCCCGCAGGTCGGCGAGATACATGATGTGGTGGAAGGTGAAGAATGAGATGCCGAGCGGCAGGGCGAGACCGAGACGCGGCGCCTCCAGGCCGGGGATCAGGTTGGCGAGATCGGCGGCGAAGTCGAGGTACTTGAAGACCCCGAGCAGGGCGAGGTTGGCGGCGATGGCGGCCGGAATCAGCCAGCGGCCGGGCCAGCGTCGATAGAGGCGAGCGACGCACCAGTTCGCCAGGATCGATCCGGCGAGCAGCGGCACGAAGCGGATATCCCACCAGCCGTAGAACACGAAGGACAGGCCGACGAGGAGCGGCAGCCGCCACGCCGGCGCGGCGCGCGCCACCAGCGCGTGCAGGATCAGCGCGGTCGGCAGGAAGGCGAGGAGAAAGACGAAGGAGTTGAACAGCATCGGGCGAGGCGGCGCGGAGGAGCCCGGATGGGCCGCCGTTATCTCCGAGCGAGAGCGACCGCCTTGTCGGGGATCGGGCCCGGCCCGTCAATCGCCGCTCCACGTGCACGACCATTCCGCGGCCCGGCGCTGCAGCGACGTGATCTCAGATCGGATCGACCCGGCTGATGCGGTCCTCTCCGTGGTCACGGGTGCTGCGAACGGACCCGGGTTCGGGTGCCGTCAGCAGTTGCGACGCGGCCCGAGGGCCGTGCCCGATCATGTTGCAAATGTTTGGGAGGACGGCGACTCCGGTCGAGACAGCCGCGCCATGCCGCCTCTCTCGTGCGGGAGAGGGTTGGGGTGAGGGACGCGCGGTCTCAGGGCGGGGCGCACCGTCGAAGCGCCGAAGGGCCGCGCCTCTCTCCGAAGCCGGATCCCCCTCCCCCTGTCCCTCTCCCGCACGGGAGAGGGGACCCGCGCCTCGTTCGGCACGGGCTCGACTATCTTCCTCCCAACCCGATCGGGAACGGCTCTAGATGGCTTCGCGGCGCTCGCGAAGACGAAGAAGCCGCGGCGATCGACCGGACTTGGCCTCACGCCCCGCGGCGCGCGGCCTCGATGGTCAGGCCCAGACCCACCGAGCCGAACGTATCACCCTCCACCACCCGGGCGGCCGGAAGCGCGGCCGTCAGCGCCGCGCGCAGGTGCGGCAGGCCGGTGGAGCCGCCGGTCAGGAACAGGGCGTCGATCCGCTCAGCAGGAAGTTCCGCCTGTGCGAGGCAGCGCGCGATCCGGGCCGCCACGGCCCGGGCGAGATCACCGGTCTGAGCCGACAGGGTCGCGCGGTCTACCGGCACCGCCAGCCCGCGCTCCAGGAGCCCGAGATCGAGCATTGTCGCATCCTGCTCGGAGGCGGCGATCTTGGCCCCCTCCACCGCCCCGGCCAGGGCGTGACCGCGCTCCCCCTCCACGGCTTCGCGCAGCCGCGCGAGCAGGTCGGGCCGGGCGCCGTCGCGGATCACTTCGTCGATCTCGCGCAGGGTCTTCTGGTTGTAGAGGCGGTTGATGGCCGACCACGTTGCGAGGTCGTGGTAATAGGCATTCGGCACGGCGAGGTCGCCGCGGCGCATCGGACTGCCGAGCCCCAGCAGCGGCATAACCGTGCCGAGGCTGAGTTGGCGGTCGAAATCCGTCCCCCCGATGCGCACGCCGTCATTGGCCAGGATATCGCCGGCCCGGTCCGGCCGGCCCCGGCGCTCCGGCGCGAGGCGCACGATGGAGAAATCCGAGGTGCCGCCACCGATATCGGCGACGAGGGCGATCTCCTCCGCGCGGACCTGCCGCTCGTAGTCGAGCGCCGCGGCGATCGGCTCGTACTGGAACGAAATTTCCCGGAACCCGACGTCGCGGGCGATGTCGCGCAGCGTGTCCTCCGCGCGGCGGTCCGCCTCCGGGTCGCCATCGACGAAGTGGACGGGCCGGCCGTGGACGACGCTGTCGAGGCTCTGGCCGCAGGCGGCCTCGGCCCGCGCCTTCACGGCCATGAGGTAGCGGGCGATGACGTCGCGCAGCCGCAGCCGCTGGCGGCCGACCGGGGTCGCCTCGTCCATGAGCGGGGTGCCGAGAACGGATTTCAGGCCGCGCATCAGCCGGCCGGACCGGCCCTCGACATAGGCCGCCGTCGCGGCCCGGCCGATGATCGGCTCCCGGCCGAGTTCGAAGAAGATCGCGCTCGGGATCGTCCGATGCGCGCCCTCCAGGGGCAGCAGCGTCGGAACCTCCGGGCCGTCATGCCCGAGGGTCGTGTTCGACGTGCCGAAATCGAGGCCGCAGGCCGCCATCGTGTCGTGGGTCCGGGAATTGGGAGAAGGGTCGTGGGCCTACAGGGCCGACATGCCGGGGTCCAGGCCGGAGGAGCAGAGCCCGGGTTTGTCAAACAGGGGTTGACGGCGGGATCGCGCATCGGCGCCCTCGGTGGATCGGATCCGCTTCGTCACCCCGAGGGCCGCGCAGCCGCACGGGGATCCGGACGCGCAGAAGAGCCCGACACCGAGAGCGGATCCGGATCCCGGGTTCGCCTCCGGCGCCCCGGAACGACGGGACGAAGCACCGCCGCGCGGAGCCGAGCGCCAATCCGTCGCGCGAACTCGCAGATGCGGGAGGCGTGGACAGCGCTCCGGCGGCGCATCCGGATCCGCCGGGCCGTGCTATGAGGCCCCATGCGTTCCGACATCGATCTCGGCCTGACCGGCGAGCGCCCCGCGCTCCTCGACCTCACCGAACTGCTCGCCACGCGGCTCCTGGTCCAGGGCAATTCGGGATCCGGCAAATCGCACCTGCTGCGGCGGCTGCTGGAGCAGAGCGCCGGCCTCGTACAGCAGGCGATCATCGATCCCGAAGGCGATTTCGCCAGCCTCGCCGACCGCTACGGCCACGTCGTGGTCGAGGCCGACGGCGACGATGTCGCCCTGCAGCGGATCGCCGCCCGGGTGCGGACGCACCGGGTCTCGGTGGTGCTGTCCTTAGAGAATCTCGACGCCGACGGGCAGATGCGGGCCGCCGCGGCCTTCCTGGGCGGTCTGTTCGATGCCGACCGCGACCATTGGTACCCGATGCTGGTGGCGGTGGACGAGGCGCAGCTCTTCGCGCCCGCGGCGGCCGGCGAAGTCTCGGACGAGGCCCGCCGCCTGTCGCTCGGCGCGATGACCAACCTCATGTGCCGCGGCCGCAAGCGCGGCCTCGCCGGCATCATCGCCACCCAGCGCCTCGCCAAGCTCGCCAAGAACGTCGCGGCCGAGGCGTCGAACTTCCTGATGGGCCGGACCTTCCTCGACATCGACATGGCCCGCGCCGCCGACCTCCTCGGTCTGGAGCGCCGCCAGGCCGAGACGTTTCGCGACCTGCCGCGAGGGCATTTCGTGGCCCTCGGGCCGGCCCTGTCGCGGCGACCGCTCACCATCGCGGTCGGGCCGACCCAGACCGTGAGCCGGAGTTCCTCGCCCGTCCTGGTCCCCCTGCCCGACGCCCTGGAGGACGCCCGCGCGCTGATTCTCACGGCGAGCCCACAGGAGAGCGTCGCGCCGTTGGCACCGCGCCCGAAGCCGCGCCCGACGCCGGCACCGGACGTGCTCGTACAGCTCGCCAATTACCGGCCGCCGGCGCCTGCGGAGGAGCCGGAGGAGGAACCCATGGATCCGGAGGCCCGCGAGGCGGCGCTCTCCGAGGTGCTGGCCTCGGTGCTGGCGGATGCCGACGCGGCCGCCTGCACGCCCGCGACGCTGTATCAGGACTTCACGGTCCGCTGCCGCATCCGGCGCCTGCGCGGCGACACGATGGGCCTGCCCGAATTCAAGCGGCGGCTGGCCGTTGCGCGAGCCGAAGCCGGGGGCGCGGTGGCGGACAATTCCGGGTGGGAGCAGGCCCAGGCGATCGCGGCCGGCCTGCCGGACGATCTGGCCGGGCTGTTCCTCGTGGTCGCCCGTGCCGCCATCGAGGGCGCCCCCTGCCCGACCGACACCATGCTGGCTGAGGCCTACGGAACCAGTTCGGGCGGCCGGGCCCGGCGGATGCTGGCCTATCTCGAGGAGCGCGGCGCCATCGTCACCCGCAAGGATCTGCGCGGTGCGCCGATCATCGCGGTGCCTGATCTGGGTGTCGAGACGGGGCCGGGCGAGCCGCAGATGCTGCCGACCGGTCCGAAGCGGCGGGCGGTGTAGCGGGATCTGCTCCACGCAAGCGCCGCGTCGAACAGGCGCGCGTTCCCCTCCCCCATCTCGGGCGGGGGCAGGATCGGCGGCGGTGCCGAATCGAACGCTCCGGTGCACCTGTCCTCCGGCTTCCTCGCGGGGAAGCGAGAACAGGCTACGGCCGGCTGCTTCGCTCGGCCCATAGGAACGGTCGCGCAAGCGCCGTCAGACCCCCCGCGCCATTTCCAGCTTGGCGAGTTCCACCGCGGCCCGCAGTTCGATCTCGCACATCAGGCCGTCGAGCCGCGGGTCTCCCGACAGGCCCGCACGCTCGTTCAGCCGGCCGGCGATGGCACGCAGGTCCTGCGGCGCGACGCGGCCGCCCAGAAGCGCTGCCTTCAGCCGGTCGAGGCCATCGAGAAGATCCTGGCCACGCTGAGCCGAGCGCCGGCGCCGTTCCTGGGGCGTATCGGCCTCGGCCTGGAGGAGCAGGACCGCGTCGAGGCCCGCAAGCGTCGCGGCGGCGGCCGGCGCGCCGGTGCCCGTTGCTGCGGCCGGGGCCGCACCGAGGCTGAAGCCTGCGCCCCCCTCGGGTTTCCGGGCGCCCGCGACCCCGCCGGCACTCTGTATCGGCTGGCGAGTCTCGACACGCATGATCCGGTTCGCGTTGCTCCAAGCGCCCCCGCGCAGAACCGGAAATTCCGCTGCCAGGGTTAAGCGCGAGTAAACAAGGCGGCAGAAGCTGCCGGGTCGGCAGGTTCGGTGCCGGTACCGCGGGATGAGCCGGCCAGCCGCATCCGTGAAAACCTTCGTTCCGTCAGAGCCTTGCGGCGCCGGACGAAGTGGCACGACCCTGGCAGGATGGCGGCAGGTCCGTCCAGGTCGAAAATCCGGCATGCGCCCGCGTCACGCGTTCAGTCCTCTGCAGATTCTGCTCGGTGCCCTCACCGGCGCCCTGCTGCTCGCCGCCCTGTCCGGGCCGGCGCTGGCCCTGTCGCGCGTCAAGGATCTCGCCTCCATCGAGGGCGTCCGCCAGAACCAGCTCGTCGGCTACGGCATCGTCGTCGGCCTGAACGGCACCGGCGATACGCTGAACAACATCCCCTTCACCAAGCAGTCCCTCCAGGCCATGCTGGAGCGCCTCGGCGTCAACACCCGCGGCGCCACGATGCGCACGCAGAACCTCGCCGCCGTGATGGTGACCGCGAGCCTGCCGCCCTTCGCCGCGCAGGGGACCCGCATCGACGTGACGGTCTCGTCGCTGGGCGACGCCAAGTCCCTCCAGGGCGGCACGCTGCTGGTGACGCCGCTGCTGGGCGCCGACGGTGAGGTCTATGCCCTGGCGCAGGGCTCCGTGGCGATTGCCGGCTTCTCGGCCGAGGGCGACGCCGCCAAGATCACCCGGGGCGTGCCCACCAACGGCCGCATCTCCAACGGCGCCAATATCGAGCGCGAGATCGCCTTCAAGCTGAACGACGCGCGCGCGCTGCGGCTGTCGCTGCGCAATCCCGACTTCACCACCTCGAAGCGGATCGCCGCCGCGATCAACGACTTCATGGGCGCCGACACCGCCGAACCCACCGATCCGGCGACCGTGACGATCCAGATCCCGGCCCGCTACAACGGCAATATGATCCGCCTGATCACCGAGGTCGAGCAGCTCAAGGTCGAGCCCGACCAGACCGCCCGGGTCGTGGTCGACGAGCGCTCCGGCATCATCGTGATGGGCCGGGACGTGCGCGTTTCCACGGTGGCGATCGCGCAGGGCAACCTCACCGTCACCATCACCGAACAGCCGCAGGTGAGCCAGCCGGCGCCCTTCTCGGACGGGCGCACCGTCGTGGTGCCGCGGACGGGCGTGAAGGTCGATACCGGCGACGGCAACAAGCTCGCGCTGGTTAAGGAGGGCGTCAGCCTGCGTGAACTGGTCGACGGCCTCAATGCGCTGGGCGTCGGCCCGCGGGATCTGATCTCGATCCTCCAGGCGATCAAGGCCGCCGGCGCGCTCCAGGCCGACATCGAGTTAATGTGATCACCCGGACGCGGAGGCACGAACCATGTTGCAACTCGCGAGTTTCGCGGCCAGCGCCGCCGCCAGCGTCGGGACTTCCGCCGCCGGGAGCGTGGCCGACGGGATCATCAAGACCGCCAACAAGGCCAAGGCCTGGAAGACCGCCACCGAGTTCGAATCGATGTTCCTCGAGAACAGCCTCGATCGGCTGACGCAGTCGGAAGGCACCGAGGGACCACTGGGCGAGAATGGCACCGGCGGAGGCGTCTATCGCTCGATGCTGACCAAGGAATACGCAACCCAGATTGTGAAGAGCGGCGGCGTCGGCATCGCCGACTCGATCTTCCGCGAGATCATGAAGATGCAGGGTGCGGCAAACGTTGGAGCGACACATGCAAAAGGCTGAACCGCTGCGCGTCGCGGACCGGGTCACCGCCGAGGCCCTGGTCGCGGGCGTGCTCGGCAACATGGCGGCCCTGGAGGCCGTGCTCGCCGAGGAGGCCGCCTTCGTTCGGGAGGGCCGCCTGCAGGAGGGCGTCGCCGCAGCCGAGCCGAAGGCAGCCCTGGCCGCCGCCTACATGCAGGGCCTTGAGGTCGCGAAGGCGAACGCCGTCGCGCTGAAGCGCTTCCATCCCGACGGGGTCGAGCTTCTGCGGACGGCGCATCGCCGTTTCACGACCGCCGTGGAGGCGAACCAGACGGTGCTCGCCAGCGCGAAGACCGTTTCGGAAGGGCTGATCAAGTCGCTGGCCGAGGAGATCGGTCGCGCGCAGTTGCCGTCCGGCTACGGCCGGCAAGCGCCGGCGCCCTCTCCGTATGGCCGCGGCGTGCGCAGCGGGCCCCTGGTGCTCTCGCGCAACCTCTGAGCCCCGCTTTCAGCGGCGGCCGGTGCCGATCCGAACGAAGGTCCGGATCTCGCCGAGATCGGTATCGGCGCGGTTGTCGATCGCGAGGCGGCCGGTGACAGCCGGAGCCGCCGCGACCCGGTGCCCGGCGCCCAGGTCCGCCCCCGCGACCACGCGGCCCGAGATGCGGAGGCAGCTGCCGCTCCCTGGCAGGCGTAGGAAGCCCTGGCCCTTGGACGGGCACGGCACCGGCCCCGGCGTCACTGGCAAATTCCGGAGATCGAGGGCGACGGCCGGCGCGGCGAGGGTCAGGGCCGCCGCCAGTGCGGCGCACAGTCGAAGCCGACCAAGCATCTCAGGCGGCCTGGCAGGCGAGGCCCCGGAAAAGCAGGTCGATGTAGAGTTCGACCTCGCCGATGAATCGGTCGAGATCGGGCTCGTGGATACGTAGCCGGGCGAGATCGCGGAGCAGGATGTCGAGGGCGATGGCGCGGTCGTCGGCATGCGCATAGCCCGCAAGATAGGTGTCGATCGCCTGCTCGACCATGACGATCGCGCCGACGCGAGGGGCGGCTCCCAGACGGAGAACGAGTTCGATGGGTCCGGGCAGCGACATGTCGACCTCTCCTCGATCGAATGACGGCGCGTGGGCGCATCCGCACTATGCGGTTCATCCCCGGAAAACGGCAAGACTATGATGTTTTCGCGCGGTCGCGAAATTTTTGGGACCGTGGGCGCGACTGGACGAAGCCGCGCCCTTTTCCCTCTCCGGTTTAGCTGATGTAGTTGACCAGTGAGAGCTTCGAGAGCGTCGAGGTGATCTGATAACTCGCTTGAAGCCGATTCTGTACGTCGAGAAGCTTGGCGATAACCTCTTCAGGCGAGGCCTGCTCGATACCGTCCAGAGTGTTCTGGACGGTGTTCTGCGTTGCCGTGTTGGTTGTGCCGGCGCTGGACAGGCGCGCCGACGCGAGGGAGAGCTGGGTGACGGTGTCCTGGACGCTGGGGCTCGTCGTGTCGGTGGATGAGAGTAGGTTGCCCGCCCGGTCGATCACCGCCTGATAGGTGGCGATAGTGTTGCCGTCGCTGGTCGTGGGCAGCCCATAAGCCATCGTGGCGAGGCCGGCGAGAACGTTCTGGATCGCGCCATCGTTGGCGCGGGCACCGGTGCCGACGCTGGCCGTCGAGCTGATCTGGACGGACTGGGTGCTGAGCGCTGAGGTCGGCTGCAGGGCCGGGGGCGCGCTCCGGGTATCCTCGCCCTGGTACCAGAGTACCGTGTTATCTTTCGTTCCGGGCACGTAGACGGGGGCCGCGCCGGAGAAGTCGATGCGCTGGGGGATGATGCCTGCGCTTGCCGAACCCGAGAAGAAGTTCTTCGCGGCGATCGCCGTCGAGCTTACGGCGAGGGTTCCGGCAGCGGCCGCCGTGATGGCACCCTGGAGCGCGATGTTGAGGTTGTTGGCCGTCGTCTGCGCATCGGAGCCGATTGCGAAGGTCGCTCCGGTGCTCGACGTGGAAGTCGCGGTGTTGCCGGAGACGGCGGTGAGCGTCAGCGTCGTCGATGTCCCGTCGTGCATTTTCAGCGTGACGGTTACGCTGTCGCCCGCGGCCGGCGGGCTGTTCACGGCGAGATTGATCGTGCCCGGCGTGGACGTCGTTCCGGGATTGGCAGTCGCCGTGATTGCAGTCGTCGTCGACGAGGCTCCGCCGACATTGAAGCCGAAGCTCGTCCTGGTCGGGTCCTTCTCGGCCACGGTCACGGCCGACCCGGATAGGGAGGTGGTCAGCCAACCGGAGCCCGACCCAAGATCTGCCGCAACCTGATCCTTGATCAGCTTCGTGAGACCGGCCTTCAGGGTTCCGTCACTGTTCGTCGATCCGTTCAGGATCGTGTCGGCGTCGAGGACCGGCTGGGTGCTGGCATCGGCGCCACCGAACAGATAATTGCCCGCCGCCGACTGGTTGAGCGTATCGAGCACCGTCTCCAAGTTTCCGAGGGCGGTCGAGCGGCCCGCAATGGAGCTGGTCGCAGCACTCTGCAGCCCGTTGTTTAGGCTCTGGCGGGCACTCGTGCCCAGCGTCGCAACCTGGGTCAGGCTAGTCACCGCAAGTTTTGTCCGCGTTTGCCCGGCTGTGATGCCGGCGGCGTAGCCACCGAGCGCGCTCAACGTAGCCTGTGCGGCCAGCGCCGTGGAACGCCCGGAGCCGAGGCCGCCGTATGTCTGCGACACCTGACCGCTCGAAACCTGGTTCGACAGGTCATTGAGCTGGTTCTTCAGTGTCGTGAGCTGGGCGGCGTTCCGCGTCGTCAGGTACGAGCCAGCCGCGAAGGGTGTGATCGTCGTCATGATCAAATCTGCAGCAGCTGGTTGAGCATGTCGCGGGCGGCCGTCAACACGCGGGCATTGGCGCCATACGCCGTCTGCAGGGCGATCAGGTTGGACATCTCCTGATCAATGTTGACCCCGGCCCCGGTCGCGAACCGGCTCTGGGCGGTGGCGAGTGCAGTTTGCTGGGTACCGTCGAGCGCCGAGGCGTTCGCGGAGGCCGCCCCCTGGGCAGAGATGATATCCTGCGCGAAACCCGCGACGGTGGCGTGATACGGAGCCGAGATGCCGCCGATACCGCTGGACGATGAGAAGGTCTGCGGCGTGGAGGTCAGCGCCGCGTAAAGCTGCTGCGCTCGTGTACCCGAGGCGTTCGTGTTCGCGGCGCTCGTGGAGGGGGCCGCGGCCGAGAGCGCCGTCGTATCGCCGGATAGGTTCGTGTTGACGGCGATGCGCTGGGCGAAGCCGGTCAGCTGCGAGCCGCGGTCGAAGGAGCCAGTGTAGACCGCGTTATTGGCGCCGTCGACGAACAGGGCCAGCGACGGGTTGCCGGTGTAGAGGTCGTCGGCGGAGACGGCCGTGATGTTGGCGCTCGCCGTAACCTGATTCGGGCTGCTGGACGTGTCTCTGATCGTGATGTTCGGACCTGAGCCGGGGACATCCACACTCAAATTCGGCGTCAATGACGCCAGAGCCGCCTTGATCACGGCTGGATACTGCGACGGATCGCTCGGGATCTGGAAGGTTCCCACGAGCGCGTTGGCGTCGTTGGTCTGGCTCGGGGCGACGGTTGTCGATGTGGAGTTGGATGCGACGAGGATGACGTTCCGGACCGTGCCGTTGACGGTAACCGGGATCGTGAGCGTGTTGCCGGCTTTGATGCCTGACAGGTTGATCGAGGCGGACTTGTCGGCATTCGCCGTCGCGGTCACCTGTTTGTCGGTCAGCGAACTCGCCAGCCCTGCCGCGAGGTCGTCGAGCTGGCGCTGGGCCTGCGGCAGGGTCTGGTCGCGCAGTTCGAGCTGAGCCGCGAGGCTCCCGGATCGCAGCACCCCAGGTTCGCCCAGATCGATCTTCCCACCCCCTGGCAACATGGCGGTGATGGTGCCGACGGAGCGCGGCGTCGACGAAACGGACGAGTTTGCGCTGAGCGTGCCGTGCCCGTCGAAACTCAGGGTCGCCGCATTGCCGCCGTCAACCAGGGTTGCGCCGGATTGGGTGAGGACCGTGACCGTTCCGTCGCTCTTCGACGTCGTCCTGACGTCCATGTAGCTCGACAGGCCGTTGATCGCCTGGTCGCGCTGATCCTGCAGGTCGGCCAGGGACGAGCTGTCCGCGGTGTTCTGGATCTTGGTGTTGAGGTTGGCGATGCTCGACAGGAGCGCGCTGGCCGAATTCGTATCGGTGCCGAGCTGTGACTCGATCCCTGTGCGCAGCGTCTGCACCGTGGCGGCGGCACCGTTGATCTGGCTCGCGAGGGCAGACGCGCTGCTCAGCACCGTCGTGCGGGCGGCGGCGGAGGTCGGGTTGGCGGCGAGCTGCTGGAGCGACTGGGTGAAGGTGTTCAGCGTGCCGTCGAGCGCTGTTGAGCTGCCAGGGGTGCCGTAGAGGGCATCGAGCTGAGAGATGATGCCGGATTTCGTGCTGGTGTAGGCGGCGCCGGATGTCTCGAGCCGGAGTTGGTTCAGGGCAGCCGCGTCGAAGCTGCGGGTGACCGTCCCGGCGGCCACTCCCAGATTGTTGGTTCCGGCGGCAACAGGCGTGAGTGTTCGCTTGACGTATCCGGCTGTCCCGGCATTGGCGACGTTCTGCGAGACGATGTTGATCGCAGCCTGCGTAGCTGCAAGCCCGGCGGTCGCGTTGGAAAGTGCGTTCAGCGACACTTGTAAGCCTCCTCGGCGACCCCCTCGGAATCAGCTACCGGATCACATTGAGAAGATCGGACATCATCGTCTGAGCCGTCGACATCACCCGCGTGTTCGCAGAGTATGCCTGCTGGGTTACGATCATCTTAGAAAATTCGCTTGCAATATCCGTATTCGATTGCTCGATGCTGGCGCCGTTGATCGTGCTACCGTTAAGACCGGTCAGTGGCGGCCCGGAATCGGCAGTCTGGAGATAATTCCCCTTTCCATCGGCCTTCAGCCCATCTGGATCGGCGAATTGCGCGACACCGACCGTGGCGACGGGAATCACCGAGCCGTTTGAGAACGTGCCGCTGATCTTACCGTCCTCGCCCACCGAGACACTCGTCAGCGTGCCGGCACTGTTGCCGTCCTGACTGAGCTTCTTTGTGGTCACGGCGCCGCTGGCATCCGCGTACTGAGTCAGTCCGCCACTGACGTCCAGATTGAGCGATGCAAAACTATAGTCGCCGATCTTGACGCCGGTCAGTGCGACAGGGGCGGTCGAACTCGGGCTGGTCAGCTGGCCTGTCGAATCAAAGTTGAATGCCGGCCCGGTTTGAGTCCAGGACGGCGTGTCCGTTGTACTGCTGTTGTAGTACAAATCCCACGACGAGGGCGAGGTACCGGCGGCCGACGTTTGAACCCAGCGCATGCTGATCGTGACCGGCGCGCCAGTTGTAGTATATCCAGTGATCGATGGACCTGCGATACTGTTGGGTGGCTGAGCTGACGCAGTCACGGTGGGGGTTGCCGGCAGATTGGCTGAATACTCGATCGTTGCCGTGGGTTGGGCGGGAAGTGTCAGGTTGCCGATGTTAACAGGCCCCGTGCTGGTTACTTGGCCGGTCGTGGGATCCAAGTTGGTGCCGGTCAGGTACCCGCCCGCACCATTGACCAGATAACCATCCTTATCCTGCGAGAAATCTCCGCGACGCGTGTATACGTTCGCGCCGCTGAAGGTCGGCTGATTGTTCGCATCGCCGGTCTTCTGCACGACCGTGAAGAAGCCGGTACCCGTGATCGACATGTTGGTGGGTATGCTTGACGAAACAACGTTGCCGGCGATCGTGTTCGTCAGTTGTGACTGGGCCAAGACCGAGCCAGCGACCTCGCGCTTCGGCGTGGTTTCCGCCATCAAATCCACGAAACTGGTGTCGATGCGCTTGTAGCCGGTTGTCTGCGAGTTCGCGATATTCCCGGATATGTTGCTGATGGCATAGGACTGCGCCTGCAGTCCGGAGACCGAGGTCTGCAAGGCAGAGAAAAGATCCATGGCGAGCGATCCCGATGCGCGCCGCACTGGCCCGCAGGGTTGGGGACCGCAACCGGCATGCCAGAGCTAAGCCCTTGAGAATTCGAAGCTGGCGCGTTCTCGACCCGGCAGAGTTCGCCCATCACGGCGACAACCCCGGCAGATCCTGCCGGGTCGAACCCACCCTGGTCACGCATCCGTCGGGACGGCGCCCGCGACGTTTACGCGGTGTTATTCCACACGCGCGAAGATGCCGCCGGGCCAGGGCAACGCGCAGTGCGGCCTGCCTGGACGCGCTGAACGGGTACAGACTTCGGATCTCGGGATCATGCGGGCGAAACGGACAAGCCTCGTCCACATCATCTACTTCTCGCGCCTCAACCTGTCGTCGGACCCGGCGAAGCGGTCCGAGCAGATCAGTGAGATCGGGCGGATCGCGCAGAAGAAAAACGAGTTCGCGGTGATCACAAGCTTCCTGGTCATCGAAGGCAATTTCGCCTGCCAGGTGATCGAGGGCGAGCGCACGTCGGTGCACGAGACTTTCGACCGAGTGAGCGCCGATAGCCGCCACCGTGATGTCCAGATCAGCGAGTGGCGCGAGATCACCAAACGCGAGTTCGTCCACTCGTTCAAGAGCGCTCAGCGCACTACCGGAAACGACACGCTGTTCGCCAAGGCCAATTTGCTGCCGATGCTCCAGCGCGGTACGCCGAAGGCCTCGGCGATCCATGGGCTCTGCCTCTCGCTCCAATCCGACGCGATGTCCCGCCAGGGCATCGATCATCTCTTCATCTGAGCCGCCGATGTCCGAGAGCGATACGCCGCCGATCCTCATCGTCGACGACCAGGAGAAGCTTCTCCGCCTGATCGTGATGCTGATGACCCGGATCGGATTCCCCGATGTCGAGGGCGTCACCAGCGCGCCCGAGGCGCTGGAGCGGCTGCGGCAGCGCCGCTACGCCCTGGTGATCTCCGACCTCGACATGGAGCCGATGGACGGACTCAGCTTGCTCCGCGAGATCCGCGCCGACGACACCCTGATGAACACGCCCTTCATGCTGACTGAGTCCTCCTTCGATTTCGAGGATATCAATCTCGCCCACCAGGCCGGGGCGGACGCTTTCATTCTCAAGCCCTTCGACATGGCGGTGTTGAAGAGCAAGCTGAAGCAGGTGCTCAACCGCAAGCCGCGCAAGCGCGAGACGCCGATCGCATCGGAATCGAGCTTGAGCGTGGAGTTCCCGATGCTGGGGAAGTTCTGACAGCGGGCCGTTTGGACGCTCCGCAGCGAAGCGCTCATCCCCTTCCCCTCTGGCGAGGGAGGAGGCGAATGGCTCAGCCGCCGCCGAAACCCTCACGCCGTCCGCTTCTGGTAATCCTTCACGTCGGTGAAGCGCACGGCCGGGTAGCGCTCCTCCTCGTAGCGCAGCGAGAAGGCCGTGGTCGCCATGAAGACCGGGGCTCCGTCGAGGTCTTTGGCCATGGCCGAGCCGTGCGTGTCGATGAACTTGTCGAGTTCGGCCTCCGAATCGGACGACACCCAGCGGCAGACCGAGAAGCGCGAGGTTTCGTAATCCACCGGCAGGCCGTACTCGGCCTGGAGCCGCTCCTTCAGCACGTCGAGCTGGAGCGCGCCGACCACGCCGACAATCGCCTGGCTGCCGTCCTGCGGCACGAAGACCTGGACGACGCCCTCCTCGCCCATCTGCTGGAGCGCCTCGCGCAGCTTCTTGGCCTTCATGGCGTCGGTCAGCTTGATCCGCCGCAGGATCTCGGGGGCGAAGCTCGGCACACCGCGGAACACAATGTCCTCGCCCTCGGTGAGCGTGTCGCCGATCCGCAGCGTGCCGTGGTTCGGGATGCCGACCACGTCGCCGGCATAGGCCTCATCGGCGATGGCACGGTCCTGCGCAAAGAAGAATTGCGGCGCCGAGAGCGAGATCGGCTTGCCGGTGCGCACCAGCCGGGCCTTCATGCCCCGGTTGAGCTTGCCCGAGCAGACCCGCATGAACGCGATCCGGTCCCGGTGATTCGGATCCATGTTCGCCTGGATCTTGAACACGAACCCGGTCATGCGTGGCTCGGTGGGCTCCACGAGGCGCTTGTCGGCGTCCTGGCCGCGGGGCGGCGGCGCAACCTTGGCGAGACCGTCGATCAAGTCGCGCACGCCAAAATTGCGCAGCGCCGAGCCGAAGAAGACCGGCGTCAGGTGACCCTCGCGGAACGCGTCGAGGTCGAAGGGCTTCAGTCCGCCCTCGGCGAGCTCCACCTCCTCGCGCCACGCATCCGCAGCGCCGTTCTCGGTGAGCAGCTCGTCGAACAGCGGGTCTTGCGGGCCGGAGACTGCCACCATCCCGGCATCCTCGGCGGCATCGAGGCGGCGCACGCGGTTGCCGCCAAGCTCGTAGGTCCCCGAGAAGTTGCGGCCCGTGCCGATCGGCCAGGTGACCGGGGCAACGTCGAGGGCCAGCGTCTTCTCGATCTCGTCGAGCAGCTCGAACGGGTCGCGGGCCTCGCGGTCGAGCTTGTTGATAAAGGTGACGATCGGGATGTCGCGCAGGCGGCAGACCTCGAACAGCTTGCGGGTGCGCGCCTCGATGCCCTTCGCCGCATCGATCACCATGACGGCCGAATCGACCGCCGTGAGCGTCCGGTAGGTGTCCTCCGAGAAGTCCTCGTGGCCGGGCGTATCGAGGAGGTTGAAGACGCAGTCGCCGTACTCGAAGGTCATCACCGAGGTGACCACAGAGATGCCGCGCTCCTTCTCGATGCCCATCCAGTCGGAGCGGGTCGAGACCCGGTTGCGCTTGGCCTTCACCTCGCCCGCGAGCTGGATCGCGCCGCCGAACAGCAGCAGCTTCTCGGTGAGGGTCGTCTTGCCCGCATCCGGGTGGGAGATGATCGCGAAGGTGCGCCGCCGCGACACCGGATCGGCCGGCCTCGCCTCGGTCTTGGTCTGCATCAGCATGGAGCGAACGCTCTGGATCGGCGGAACGTGGTGGTGCGCGGCGCGGCATTCGCGCGGTCTCGGGATCGTGTAGCGGCAAGCCCCGATATTGGCAAAGACGCCGGCACGATGGGGCCGCCTTTCAGGCACGGTACAGGGACACGACACCACGCTGCCCCGACCGATCCACGCACCGCGAGGCTGCGATGTCGCGCGCCGCAACACGCTGTTGTCTGGTTGCTGGTCTGTTGGTGGCCTTGGCGGGCCCGGGGCCCCGTGCGGCCGACGCGTCGCCGCAGGCCGCCGCGGCCGATGCCGCCTTCCTGGATGCCCTGACCTGGGGCGCCACCCCGTCTGCCTTCGCGCAGCTCACCGCGGAGGGGCGGGCACGGTGGCTGCACGCCCAGCTCCATCCGCCGGCCGAATCGCGCCTGCCGCCCGCCGCCCAGGCGCAGGTCGACGCGCTGACCCCGCCGGGCAGCCTGTTCGAACGGGCCCAGGCGCTGGATGCGCAGGCCAAGGCGTTCAAGGACATCCAGGACCCCGACGCCAAGAAGGCCGCGCAGCAGGCCTTCCAGGCCGCGCTGAACATGGCCGCGCGGAACGCCGCCTCCGTCTGGGTGCTGCGGGCGCTCTACAGCCCCGATCAGCTGCGCGAGCGGCTGACGTGGTTCTGGTTCAATCGGTTCAACGTGCATCAGGGCAAGTCCACCCTGCGCGCCGCGGTGGGCGACTACCTCGACACCGCGATCCGTCCGCACGTGCTCGGGCGCTTCCGCGACCTGCTGATGGCAAGCCTGCGCCACCCGGCGATGCTGCGCTACCTCGACAACGACGCCAACGCGGCCGGCCGCCCGAACGAGAACTACGCCCGGGAGATCATGGAGCTGCACACAATGGGTGTCGGCTCCGGCTACACGCAGGGCGATGTCGAGGCGCTGGCCCGGATCCTGAGTGGTGTCGGCATCGACATGAAGCCCGAGACCCCGAAGCTTCGCCCCGAGCATGCCGCCGATTTCCGCCGGGACGGCCTGTTCGCGTTCAACCCGAACCGGCACGATTACGGCGACAAGGTCTTCCTCGGGACACGCATCCAGGGACGCGGCTGGCCGGAGATCGAGGAGGCGGTGGACCTGATCGCCCGCCATCCCGCCACCGCCACCAACGTCTCCCGGGCGCTCGCCACCTACTTCCTGGGTCAGCCGCCCGACGACGCCCTGGTGGCGCGGCTCGCCGCCGTCTTCAGTCGCAGCGACGGCGAAATCGCCGCGGTGATGGAGGCGCTGGTGCGCGAGCCGGCCTTCACGGCCGAGCGCGGCGGCGCCTTCAAGGACCCGGTGCGCTACGTCTTCTCCGCCCTGCGCATGGCCTACGACACAAGGGTGATCCGCAACGCCGGCCCGGTGCTCGGCTGGCTGAACCGCCTCGGCGAGGGCCTGTTCAACCGGTCGACGCCGGACGGCTACCCCGTCGACGCCGCCTGGAGCGGCCCCGGGCAGCTCGCGACGCGGTTCGAGATCGCCCGGCAGATCGGGTCGGGCTCGGCCGGCCTGTTCAAGCCGACGCTGCCCGATCAGGCCGAGGAGCCGGCCTTCCCGGTGCTCGCCAACGGGCTCTACTTCACGACGCTGTCCGGCACCCTGTCGGCGACGACGCGGGCGGCCCTCGCCCAGGCGGTCTCGCCGCAGGACTGGAACACTCTCTACCTCGCCTCGCCGGAGTTCATGCGATGATCCGCCGCGACTTGATCCGCGCCGTCGCGGCGCTCGGCCTGTCCACGGTGGCCGGCCGCGTCTGAGCCGCCCCGAAGGCCGACGCGCGGCTCCTCGTGGTGTTCCTGCGCGGCGCTTACGACGCCGCCAACGTGGTGATTCCGACCGGCAGCGAGTTCTACTACCGGTCGCGGCCGAACCTCGCGATCCCGAGGCCGGACGCCGCCGACCCAAAGGCCGCCCTGGCGCTCGACGCCGACTGGAGCCTGCACCCGGCGCTGCGCGAGACGCTGCTGCCGCTCTACGCCAAGGGCCAAGCCGCCTTCGTGCCCTTCGCCGGCACCGACGACCTGACCCGGAGCCATTTCGAGACGCAGGACACGATCGAGATGGGCCAGACCGTCGGGTCGGCCCGCGACTACAATTCCGGCTTCATGGCCCGGCTCGCCGCGGAGCTGACCCGGGTCCGGCCGATCGCCTTCACCGACCAGATGCCGCTGATCTTCCGGGGCGGCGAGACGGTGCCCAACATCGCCATCAACGGCGTCGGCAAGCCCGGCATCGACGACCGGCAGGCCCGCCTCATCGCCGCCATGTACAGCGACACCAAGCTGGCCGCCGCCGTGACCGAGGGATTCCGGGTGCGCGACGCGGTCTACCACACGATCTCCGACCATGCCGGCCAGGCCGACCGCGGGGCGGTCTCGCCCAAGGGCTTCGAGCTGTCGGCCCGGCGCATCGGCCGCCTGATGCGCGAGACCTTCAACCTCGGCTTCGTGGATGTCGGCGGCTGGGACACGCACGTGAACCAGGGCGCCGGCACCGGCTACCTCGCCGACCGGCTCGGCGAGCCGGGGCGCGGCCTCGCGGGCTTCGTCGAGGAGATCGGGCCGGGCTGGTCCGACACGGTGGTGGTCGTGCTGTCGGAGTTCGGGCGCACCTTCCGGGAGAACGGCAGCCGCGGCACCGACCACGGTCACGGCAGCGTCTACTGGATCCTCGGCGGCGGGGTGCGCGGCGGCCGGATCGCGGGGCCGCAGGTGCGGACGGACGAGGCGCACCTGTTCCAGAACCGGGACTATCTGGTGCTCACCGACTATCGCGGGCTGCTGGGCGGCCTGTTCCGGCGGCTCTACGGGCTCGACCAGGCGAGCCTGCGGCGGATTTTCCCGAGCGCGGACCCGGTGGATCTCGCGCTGCTGTAGGGGGCCGCCCGCTGAAGCATCGCGCCTTCCCACCCCTCCCCTCGTCCTGAAGTGGAGGGCGGGATTGGCGGAGTTGCATCGCAGGGGGCAAGCTGAAGGCTCAGGCGTTGCAGACAGCCCCCTCGAGTCTGGGTTTTCGGCCCCTCCGTCATCGCGAGCGCAGCGAATCGACCTAGGGCCGCACGACACCGGATGGCGTTGCGCGGCACTGGATTGCTTCGCTGCGCTCGCAAGGACGACCGTGCGCACGTCGTGCCAACGTATTGACGCTCCTCACGGAAACCCGACGACAGCGCGCAAAACACCTTCGGGTGGGGCGGCTCTGAACCCCTATGACCGCTCGCTCAGGCCGCGGCCGCCGCCAGCGCGCGCAGGTCGCCGACCAGCTCGTCGACTCGCTCCGGCCGGGCATCCCAGGCGAACATGAAGCGCGCCCCGCCGCCGATGAAGGTGTAGAACCGCCAGCCCCGGGCCCGCAGGCCTTCCATCGTCGCCGCCGGCATCGTCAGGAAGACGGCGTTCGCCTCGACGGGAAACAGCGCCCGCACGCCCGGCAGCCCGGCAACGGCTTCGGCGAAGCGCCGGGCGCAGGCATTGCCGTGGGCCGCGTTCGTCAGCCACGCGCCGCTTTCCAGCATTCCGACCCATGGGGCAGCGAGGAAGCGCATCTTTGACGCCAGCTGTCCGGCCTGCTTGCAGCGGTAGCCGAAATCCTCCGCGAGTTTGGCGTCGAAGAACACCACCGCCTCGCCGGCATGCATGCCGTTCTTGGTGCCGCCGAAGCACAGGACGTCGACGCCCGAGCGCCACGTCATGTCGGCGGGGCTGCAGTTCAGGCTCGCGCAGGCATTGGCGAAGCGCGACCCGTCCATGTGCAGGGCGAGGCCCAGCTCGCGGCAGGTCGCCGACAGGGCCCGCAACTCGGCGAGGCTGTAGACCTGCCCGGTCTCTGTTGGCTGCGTGATCGTCACCACCCGCGGCCGCGGGAAGTGGATGTCGCTGCGGTTCTGCGCGAGCCCGCGGATCGCCTCCGGCGTGAGCTTGCCGCCCTCGGTCCGGACGGTCAGCAGCTTCGAGCCGTTGGAGAAGAATTCCGGCGCGCCGCACTCGTCGGTCTCGACATGGGCCGAGTCGGCGCAGATCACGCTGTGGTAGGACTGGCACAGCGCGGCCAGAGCCAGCGCGTTGGCGGCCGTGCCGTTGAAAGCGAAGAACACCTCGCACGGGATCTCGAACAGGTCCCGGAACGCGTCGGCAGCCCGGGCAGTCCAGGCATCCTCGCCGTAGGCCGGGGCGTGGCCGCGATTGGCCACCTCCATGGCCGCCCAGGCCTCCGGGCAGATGCCGGAATAGTTGTCGCTGGCGAATTGCTGCGAGTCGTCGTGTCTCATCTGCGCAACCTAGCACGGCGCAGGCGCAGATGGATCGCGCGGCACGGTTGGAACTGGTGCGCGCTTGGTGTAATAGCCCCGTCAAGGCGTGAGCTCCACGCCGATTCGGAAACCGACGTTCCCGTCCCTCCCGGGTTCAAACCGGGCGAGGGACGTTGCCGGTTTCCAGATCGGCGGCGGGCCGCGTGAACCCAGAACTTCAGGTCCAGAGGATCAAGTCCGTTGCAGGTACTCGTTCGCGACAACAACGTCGATCAAGCGCTCCGCGTCCTCAAGAAGAAGATGCAGCGCGAGGGCATCTTCCGCGAGATGAAGCAGCGCAAGGCTTATGAGAAGCCGTCCGTGCGCAAGGCTCGCGAGAAGGCCGAGGCCGTCCGCCGCGCCCGCAAGCAGGCCCGCAAGACCGCGATCCGCGAGGGCTTGATCGCCGCGCCGAAGCCGAAGCCCCGCTTCCCCGCCGGTGGCCGTCGTCCCGGCTTCCCGTCGCCGTCCACCGCGCAGGGCCAGGGTGGCAACGCCGCCGGCCAGACCCCGGTCAGCCCGGCTCCCGCCGCCTGAGCGACACCGCTCCGTTTATGAGAAAGCCCGGCCTGCGCGCGCAGGCCGGGCTTTCTTTTCGGGTTGCAACGAGGCCGGACGGAGACGCCCGGTAACGTGAGCCGTGCGCGACTCGCCTCGTTTCCGATTGGATTGGGACGGGGGCGATCGCGTAGCCCGTGCCGCACAGGGCACGGGTCCCCTCTCCCGTGCGGGAGAGGGACAGAGTGAGGGATGCGACCTCTCCGGAAAGACCCGATCCCTCACGCCAGACCTCTCGCGCACGGAAGAGGGGCATGGCGCGTCTGTCTTGACCGGAGTCGTTCTTCCAAACGGCTGTAACACGAGCGGGAACAGCTCGAGGCGCTCAAGTCGAAGCCGCATTCGGTGATGCGGCGCCGAATCGGGTCGCCGCGCTCGCGATGACGTGAAGGGCTTCGGCCGGCGCGCGCTCAGGCCGCCAATTCACGCCGCCTTGGCGGCCATGGTCGCGTGCTCGGCCTGGACCAGCACGTCGAGGGCCCGCCAGGGCTTCTGCATGTAGACCGCCTGATCGGGGAGCCGCGCGTCCCGGCTCGCGCCGGAGGTGACGACCACGCGGACGTCCGGCCAGCGCCGCTTCACCGCTTGCGCGAGCGACACGCCGTCCATAGCGCCGGGTAGGCGCACGTCGGCGAAGAGCAGCGCCACCGTCACGTCCGCGCGCTCCAGCACCGAGAGGGCCGCCTCCGCGCTTTCGCAGGCGATCACGCCAAGGTCGGTCTCCTCCAGCACCGCCGTCGCGAGGTCGCGCACAGCCGCGTCGTCCTCCACGACGAGCGCCACGGGGGCGGAACTATCGGGCGTTGCGCGATCCATAAAAGTCTCCTGCTGCCGGTGTCTTGCCCCGCGTCGGGCGGCCGCCTGTACGGCGAACTTCTGATTCCCCGATTCGGCCATGCTGACCCTTCATGAGGCGGCTCACAAGAGTCGCGTCGCTCCGGGGGCGAATGCCTGCCCTGCGGACAGGCGGCACCATTTTCATGCGGAACGCACGAAAATGGCGCAGTTTCCGGGCGGTTAAGAAACTGTTCACCGGAGTGGACCGACTGTTAACGTCCTGTGGCGGAACGTCTCCACCCGCGGGAGGCGTCTCACCGGATCGAACGCGGCCCAGAGCTGAAGGATCATCGTCCGACATGTGCCGTTTCCTCGCCTACAGCGGTGAGCCGGTCTTCCTCTCCGACCTCGTCTGCGCGCCGACCCACTCGCTGGTGCACCAGTCGCTGCACGCCGACGAGGGGAAGACTGAGACCAACGGCGACGGTTTCGGCATCGGCTGGTACGCCGAGCGGCCCGAGCCGGGTGTCTATCGCGACATCTCCCCGGCCTGGTCGGACGAGAACCTGGTGAACCTCTGCGGGCAGGTGCGGGCGCGGACGTTCTTCGCGCACGTGCGCGCTTCGACCGGGACGGCCACCGCCCGGGCCAACTGCCACCCCTTCGTGCATGGCCGCCACCTGTTCATGCACAACGGCCAGATTGGCGGATACCACCGGATCAAGCGGCGCCTCGAGGCGCTGATCCCAGATTCCTACTACGACCATCGCCGCGGCAGCACGGACTCGGAGGCGCTCTTCCTCCTGGCGCTCGCCAACGGCCTGGAGGCGGATCCCGTCGGCGCGATGGCGCGGACGCTGAAGACCGTCCGCGAACTGATGGAGGCGGCGAATGTCTGCGAACCGCTGCGCTTCACCGCCCTGCTCACGGACGGCGAGACGCTAACCGCCTATCGCTGGGCCTGCGACGGCCGGCCGCCGAGCCTGTATTACCGCGAAGGGCCGGGCGGCATCGTGGTGGTGTCGGAGCCGATCGACGGCTGCCGCGAGGGGTGGCGGGTGGTCCCGAAGGGCGCGACCCTGCGCGCCCGCCACGGGACCGCGACCCTCGTGGAGGCGCCGGAGCCCGCCCGCGCCGCCGCCTGAATACAGTCGGCGGCAGCCATGCCGCCGCGGGGATTGCCGGGGCGCGCCACATCGCCACATTCCGCCTGCGGCCGATGGTGCGGCCGGGCGGGAATCGACCGATGTATCCGGATACCGAGCTTCACATCGCCGGGCGCTGGCGCGCGGGTGCCGACCGGGACACCCTGGGGGTCCTGAACCCCGCCACGGGCGAGACGATCGGCCAGTGCGCGGTCGCCACCACGGCGGATCTCGACGAGGCCCTCGCAGCGGCCGCCCGCGCCTTCCCGGCCTGGCGCAGGGTCGCCCCCTTCGAGCGCGCCAAGGTGATGCGCAAGGCGGCCGACCTGCTGCGCGCCCGGGTCGACGAGATCGCCCGGATCATGACCCTGGAACAGGGCAAGCCGCTGGCCGAATCGCGGGTCGAGACCCTCGCGGCGGCCGACATCGTCGACTGGTTCGCCGAAGAGGGTAAGCGCGCCTACGGCCGCGTCATCCCGGCCCGCGCCGACGGCGTGCTGCAGGCGGTGGTGCGCGAACCGGTGGGACCTGTGGCCTGCTTCACCCCCTGGAACTTCCCGATCAACCAGGCGGTCCGCAAGATCTCGGCGGCGCTCTGCACCGGCTGCACAGTGATCCTGAAAGGTCCCGAGGACACGCCGGCGAGCTGCGCCGCCCTGGTCCGCGCCTTTCTGGATGCCGGCATCCCAGGCGACGCGCTCTCCCTGGTCTACGGCAATCCGGAGGCCATCTCGGCCTACCTGATCGCCCACCCGGTCATCCGGAAGATCTCGTTCACCGGGTCGACCGTGGTCGGCAAGAAGCTCGCCGCGCTCGCGGGCGAGCACATGAAGCGCGCCACGATGGAACTCGGCGGCCACGCTCCCGCGATCGTGTTCGGCGACGCGGACGTGGAGAAGGCGGTGGCCGTCCTCGCCCCCTCGAAGTTCCGCAACGCCGGCCAGGTCTGCGTCTCGCCAACCCGCTTCCTGGTGCACGACTCGGTCTTCGACCGCTTCGTCGAAGGCTTCACCAACTTCGCCAAGTCGGTGAAGGTCGGCGACGGCCTCGATCCCGAGACGAAGATGGGACCGCTGGTTCACGCGCGGCGCCTCGACGCCGTCACGGCGCTGGCGGCGGAGGCCGAGTCCAGCGGCGCGACGCTGCGCACCGGCGGCAAGCGCATCGGCAATCAGGGCAACTTCTTCGAGCCGACGGTCTTCACCGAGGTGCCGCTGACCGCCCGGATCATGAACGAGGAGCCCTTCGGTCCCGTGGCGGCGATCAACCGGTTCTCCGACGACGAGGAGGCCCTCACCGAGGCCAACCGCCTTCCCTACGGGCTCGCGGCCTACGCCTACACCCGTTCGGCCGAGCGGGCGGCGCGGGTGTCGAACGCGGTCGAGAGCGGCATGATCTCCATCAATCACCACGGCCTCGCCCTGCCGGAGACGCCGTTCGGCGGCGTGAAGGATTCCGGCTACGGCAGCGAGGGCGGCCCGGAGGCCCTCGACGCCTACCTGGTTACCAAGTTCGTCACCCAGGCGAATTTCTGATGCGCCGGCCGGTGCGCCGCATGCGGCGCACCGGTCTCCGCCTCTCAGTAATGCGGCGGCGGCGGCTCCGGCCCCCGCGGTGCTCCCCGGGCGGCAGCCTCCTCCACCTGCTCGCGCAGCATGTTGAGTTGCCGCGTCAGGCGGTCGATCACCCGCCACTGATCGGTGACGGTGCGGTTCAGATCCTCGATCACTGCATCCTGCTCGGTCAGACGCATCTCCAGGCGATCGATCCGCGTGGCTTCGTCCATGTGCAACCTCCAGTCAGTGCCGTTCCGAAAGCCTTCCCTCTGCAATGGGGCCGGTCCGCCGGTGCTCGCTCCCCTCCTAGCGCAGGCCGCCCGTCGAGCAACGGCGGGGCGGTGTCAGGCAGGAACCCGACGGCAAGCGTCAAGGACATAATTCGAGATCACAATATTGCTCTTCCCCCTAGTAGATATTCAAATAAACTTGCCGATAACTATACACGATTGCGATCATCAATTTTATTGACCGAAGTCGCGGATTTGTGCCATTGCCTTTGACAATGCGAGTCATGGCGTCCGCACGCGATTTACAGATTTTTAAGCCAATTACACGAGAGTTGCCGGCACATTACAGTTCAGGCGAGCACGATTCCCGATGGCGGTGTTTGGTTCACGCGATGACGCTCTGGTCGCGGCGATCGACCGGACGATGGCGCGGGTCGAGTTCGATCTCGACGGCACCGTCACCGACGCGAACGCGCTGTTCCTCGACCTCGTCGGCTACACGCTCGAAGAGGTGCGCGGCCAGCATCACCGGGTTTTCGTTCCGGAGGCCGACCGCGCGGGCCAGGATTACACCGCCTTCTGGGACCGGCTGCGCGCCGGCCAGCACGAGGCCCGCGCCTTCCGCCGCGTCACGAAATCCGGCCGGATCGTCTGGATCCAGGGATCGTACAACCCGATCCTCGACCGGCGCGGCCGGCCGACCAAGGTGGTCAAGCTCGCCACCGACATCACCGAGGAGCGCGCACGCAACGCGCAGCATGCGGGTCAGATCGCGGCTCTCGACCGCTCGCAGGCGGTGATCTGCTTCGACCTCGACGGGACGATCACGGACGCCAACGCGAATTTCCTGGCCACGATGGGGTACACCCTTGAGGAGGTCCGCGGTCGGCATCACCGGATGTTCCTGCCGCCGGCCGAGGCGGCCGGCGCGGAATACGCGGCATTCTGGGCCGCGCTCGGCAAGGGCGAGTATCAGGCCGGCGAGTTCCGGCGGATCGGCAAGGGCGGCCGCACGGTCTGGATCTTCGGCGCCTACAACCCGATCCTCGACGCCGACGGCAAGCCCTGCGCCGTCGTGAAGTTCGCCACCGATGTGACGCGGCAGGTCGAGGATCGACAGCGCCGGACCGAGGGCCAGCGCGCCATCGACAGCGATATCGCGGCAATCCGCGAGTCGATGAGCCGGGTCGTCCGGCAGGCCGACGACACCGCCGAGACGTCCAGCCAGACCGCGCGGAACGTCGAGGCGGTCGCCGCCGGTTCCGAGGAGTTCGCGTCCTCCATCGAGGAGCTGAGCCGCCACGCCCTGCAGGCGAAATCCTCCGTGGACCTCGTCGTCACCCGCGCAGAGGAAGCCGGCGCGATCGTCGTCGGGTTGACCGGCGCCGCGGACCGGATCGGGGCGGCGGTGAGCCTGATCCGCTCCATCGCAGACCAGACGAACCTCCTCGCGCTCAACGCCACCATCGAGGCCGCCCGGGCCGGCGCGGCCGGCAAGGGGTTCGCGGTGGTCGCGGCCGAGGTGAAGGCGCTCGCCGAGCAGACCGCCAAGGCCACCGGCGAGATCGGCACGCAGATCGCCGCCGTGCAGGCCGAGACCTCCCGGGCCGTCGCGGCGATCGACGGGATCGGCGCCACGATCGAGCAGCTCAGCGCGATCTCGCTCAGCGTCTCGTCGGCCGTGACCGAGCAGGCGGCGGTGACCCGCGACATGACCGAGAACATGCAAGCCGCCGCGCAGAGTGTCGCGGCCGTCCACACCGCCATGGCGGAGATCGCCTCCTCGGCGGGGCTCGTCGATGCCTCCGTGCGCAAGGTTTCGGAGGCGGCGCGCGCCCTCGCGTGAGCGGTCCGGCAGCGCCTCAGGCAGCGCGGATCGCGGCCGGATCCGCTACGGAGATCCGGTCGCGCCCACCATTCTTGGCGGCATAGAGCGCGGCGTCGGCCCGCTGCATCAACGCCTCGAACGCGATTCCGGGGCGAGCCTGCGCGATCCCGATGCTGACGCTCACGCGCAGTGCCGGAAGTTCAGGGACCTTGAGCTGCGCGAAGGTCTGACGCAGCTCCTCGGCCCGAGCCAGGGCCTCCGCGGGCGAGACGCCGGGAAGCAGGCAGGCGAATTCCTCGCCGCCCATGCGGCCCAGCAAGGCCTCCCGGGGCAGCAGGGTCGTCGCCATGGCACAGAAGCCGACCAGAACCGCGTCGCCGACCCCGTGACCGTAGCGGTCGTTGACGGCCTTGAAGCGATCGAGGTCGAACAGCAGCAGGGCCGCGTCGCGGTGCGCGCGCATCGCGTCCTCGGCGGCTGTGGCGAAGGCCCGGCGGTTGCGCACACCGGTCAGCGCGTCGGTGGACGCGGCGATGCGCTGCTCGCGCTCGGCCCGTTCCTTGACCAGCGCCATGAAGGTGAAGGCGGAGGCGATCGAGAACATCAGGGTGATGAAGCACAGGATCGCCACCCAGGGCGAGGCGAGCGGGCTGAGACCCGGCTGCGGCGGCGCCAGAAGCGTCGCGGGGATCCGCACGAGATAGAAGGCGCCGTGCAGCGCCAGGATGGTGGCGGCCGCGAACCGGGAGGCGAGCCGCTCGGCGCGGCCGCGCCAGATCTCCGCGGTCGCGCCGCCGCAATACAGCGCCGCCACCGCCGAGGCGTAGACGATGCGAGCCTCGATCGAGCCGTTGAAGGCCGGGATCAGGCATAGGACGCACCATCCGAGCGCGCCGGCCATCGCAACGCCCGCTCGCGGCTCGCGGTGCTCGAAGGAGCGGACACCGCTCCAGATCAGGCCGTAGGCGGCCAGCACGACGGCGTTGGCGAGCGCCACCGAGACCAGGTCGGGGATCTGGTTGCGCAACGCGAGGCCGGTCGATCCGACCGCGCCCAAGAGATGGGCCGCGCCCCAGTAGGCAAGCACCGGGGAGTCGGGCGCCTGCCGCCAAGAGGCCATGAACAGCGTGCCGACCAGGAAGGTCGTCGCCGCGCTGACGACCAGCAGAGTGGCGGGATCAAGCTGCACGGACGACTGTCAATCCTCGACCTGGACGCTGGCGCCGTCCCATCGCCGCAGCGCGACCGAACGACGATTCGGGATTTATGCCTATACCACTATATTTGGATGGGAGCCACAATAAGCCTGCTTAGAAAGCCTCTACGCTGCCGAAGCGCTAGTACACTTCCATATTCGCCCGAGGGACGAGATGCACTTCCGGTCCTGTTCAGAGAGAGACTGCGGGGATGATCTCGGCAGGGTGAAGCCCCTGCATGGGCTTGGAACCTCACGAATGAGCCAAGCCATCTGCACGTCCGCCCTTTAAGACGATTGATCCGGGCTGTCCTTCGGCGGCCAGGACGGGCCCTGAACCGAGAACCGCCCGGTGTGCCGGACCGCGACGCGTCGGTGTCTCTGGCTCGGGGCTCTGCGGCGCGTCGCCGTAGGGACGGGCCGCAGCTCGAAACGCGATGACCCGTCGTACCGTCAGGCGTGGTGAATCACCGGGACCGCGGGCGCACCTTCCCACTCGGTATTGGCGGGGATCGACTCGCCCTTCATGACGATGGTGAGCGGGCGCAGCCGGGCGAAATCGCCGACCTTGGTGTCGTACAGCACCGTCGAAAACGCCCCCACCGAGACGCCACGGCCGACGACGACGCGGCCGATCTTCATGATCCGGTCCTCGTAGAGGTGCGTCTGCAGCGCCGAGACCCGGTTGATCGTGGCGTAATCGCCGATGGTGACACAGTCGAACTCGGTGATGTCGGTGGTGAGCATGCACACGCCCTTGCCGACCTTCACGCCGAACAGCCGGAGCACCCAGGGGAGGAACGGCGTGCCCTGAAGGTGTTCGAGCAACACCTTGCCGGCGAGCCCCCAATAGGCGACCGCGATCGCCTCGGTTCGCATCGCCCACCAGGACCACATCGGCTGCATGCCGGGCTTGTAGACGCCCATCAGCAGCCACTTCATGGCGATGACGGCCGAGGATTGGATCAGCGCGATGGCGACGCTCGCCGTGATGAAGCTGATGGCCAGTCCCGTCCAGTCCTTCTCCAGGATGGCAGGGTAGAAGTACCAGTCGATCACGGTGATCGCGAGGGTGATGTAGAGCATCGGCGAGAACGAGGTCGCGAAGGCCTCGAACACGCCGCGGCGGATCTTCGGCCAGGCGCCGGGCTCGTAGGTCTGGGCGGTCGATCCGAGATCGACCTTCTGCCGCGCGGGCAGCCGGATCGGCGGCGAGCCGAACCACGTCTCGCCGGGGCTCATGGCGACGTTCTCGGGCGGCTTCGACTTGATGCCGATCAGCACGTCGTCGGGGATGACGGCGCCCGGCGGCACCACGGCGTCGTTGCCGACGAAGACCCGCGCCCCGGTCCGGGTCGGCTCCAGATGCATCCAGCCGCGCCGGATCTCCTCCTCGCCATACACCACCTCGTCGGCGACGAAGTTCTTCGCGCCGACCTCGGCGAGGTCGTAGCGCCCGGCGAGGTTGGTCGAGATCTCGGCGCCGTGGCCCATATCGGCGCCCATCAGCCGGTACCAGGCCCGCATGTAGACGGTCGCGAACAGCGACGAGAGCGTCTCCAGGGTGACCTCGACGGCGAGCGCCAGCGACCACTTCCGCAGATAGAACAGCGAGTGGACCGAGTAGGTGCCGGAGCGCGTCCGCGGCAGCACGATCCAGCGGATGCCGGCGATCAGCAGCACCGTGCCGGCGGTCATCAGCATGGCGGTCGGCCAAGTGAGGATCGGCAGGTACCAGTGGTAGTCGATATCGGTGATGTCGGAGAGCGAATCCGAGATCTGATCGAAGATGAAGAACGCCGGGAAGATCGGCAGCAGGCCCACCGCGGGGATCGCGCCGAGCAGCACGATATAGGCCGCCATGAAGGCCGTGCGGCGCGCGAAGGAGGCCTCGGCGGGCGCGGGCAGGTCCGACGGATCGGCCATCCCGACCTTGCGACCGGGTGAACCGTCCCAGCGCTCGGCCGCGCCCACGCGCGTACCCGTGGGGATCGTGGTGAGGTCGGCGATCTCCGCCTGCGGCCCGATCACCGCGTCGTGGCTGATCACGCAGGAGGTCCCGACCGCCGCGTCCGCGCCGATCTCGACCGTGCCGATGACCAGCTCGTTGCCGACGATCTCGGCATTGGCGATGACGAGGCGGCCGCCCAGGGAGGCGCCGTCCCCGATGGTCAGGAGGTCGGGTGCGCCGATCTCGATGTCGGAGATCAGGGTGTCGCGGCCGACCCTGGCGCCCATGAGCCGCAGGTAGATGGCGATGGCCGGCGAGCCCTGGAGCCATTTCACGTGGACAAGGGGCGCCAGCCGCTGCGCGAGCCACCAGCGATAATAATAGGCGCCCCAGAGCGGATACCGGCCCGGTCTGGTCCGGCCGAGGATCAGCCACTTGCCGGCCACCGCCGCCACCGCGGTCACGCCGTTGATCGCCACGTAGACGAGGAGCAGCACACCGAGTTCGGCAAAGAAGCTGAGGCCGCCGCCCGTGAGCAGCAGGTAGGTCACGAACATGCCGAGCCACTGCGCGGTGGCCAGCGCGATCACGAAGGGCAGCGCCACGAGCTGCCCGAGGCCGCACAAAGCCCGGCGCAGCAGCGGCGGCGGCGCGAAGCTCAGGTCGCGGGTCGCGGCCCCGGCGCCCATCCCGCCGGTGCGGGCGATCAGCGCATCGGCCATCGCCCGCATGGTGCGCAGGGTGTAGACGTCCGGCAGCGTGATGCCGGCGAGCGGCGGGTTCTCGCGCACCGCCGAGACGAAGCGGGCGGCCAGCAGGGAGTGGCCGCCGAGATCGGCGAAGAAGTCGCCCTCGAGGGCGATCGGCTGGTTGCCGAAGATCTGCTTGGCGGCGGCGACGAGGGCCGCCTCGGTCTCGTTGGCGGGCGGCTCCTGCTCGCCGTCGGCGGCGACCACCGTGAGCGGGGCGATCTTCAGCGCCTTGCGGTCGACCTTGCCCGAGGCCAGCCGGGGGAGCGTCTCGGCCACCTCGAAATGGCCGGGCACCATGTAGGGCGGCATCTGCCCGGCGAGCGTCCGGCGCAGGGCGGCGGCATCGATGGCGCGACCGCGCTCCGGGATCAGGAAGGCGACGAGGCGGTCGACGCCGTCGTCGTTCCGGAGCACGACGGCGGCCTGGTTGATGTCGGGCACCGCCCGGATCCGCGACTCGATCTCGCCGAGCTCCACGCGGAAGCCGCGGATCTTCACCTGGTCGTCGATCCGGCCGTGGAACACGATCCGGCCGACGGCGTCGAGGGAGACCGCGTCGCCCGAGCGGTAGAGAACCGGATCGGTCCCGTCCGAGGCGAACGGATTGGCGATGAACTTCTCTGCCGTCAGCTCCGGACGGGCGAGGTAGCCCCGCGCCACGCCGGGACCGCCGATCAGCAGCTCGCCCTGCTGGTCGCGGCCGAGCAGGGCGAGGTCCTCGCCGGCGACGTAGACGGAGTAGTTCGGGATCGGGCCGCCGATGGTCACCGGCTCGCCGGGCCGCATCTCGGCCGCGGTCGCCACCACGGTGGCCTCCGTGGGCCCGTAGGTGTTGAACAGCTGGCGACCGCCCGTCGCCCAGCGGGCGATGAGCGGCTCGGGCAGCGCCTCGCCGCCGAGCAGGACGAGGCGGACCCGCGGGAGGTCGCCGGTGATCATCGCGAGCAGCGTCGGCACGGTGTCGAGCACCGTGATCCGCTCGGCCTCGAGGATGCCCGGCAGCGATTCCAGGTCGCCCATCATGGCCGGGCTCGCCACGAACAGGGTCGCGCCCACGAGGTAGGGGACCCAGATCTCCTCCATCGAGAGGTCGAAGGCCACCGAGGCGCCCTGGAAGACCACGTCGTCGGCGCGCATCCCGTAGAGCGCGTTCCCGGACCGCAGGAAGTGGCAGATATTGGCGTGGCTGATGACGATGCCCTTGGGCACACCGGTCGAGCCCGAGGTGTAGATCAGGTAGGCGGGATGCTCGGGCGTCAGCCCGGCCGCGCGCGGGTCCGGCACCGGCGCGCCGGCCGGCGTCCCGGCATCGAGATCCGACGGCGTCAGGGCGGGCGCCGCATCGGGCGCGGTCGGGACGAGCGCCGGGGAGACCAGCAGCGCCTTGGCATTCGCATCCGTGAGGCAGACCCCGACCCGGTCGGCCGGCGCCTCGGCGTCGAAGGGCAGCCAGGCCGCCCCCGACATCGTGATGCCGATCTGCGCCACGAGGAGGTCCGGGCCCCGGGCCATCCACAGGCCGACGACGTCGCCGGGCCCGATGCCGCGATGGGCGAGGCCGGCGGCGATCCGGCCGGCCCGGGCGGCGACCTCCGCGTAGGTCAGGTGCGGGTGGACGCCCCCGGCCGCCACGCGCGCGCCGTCGACGAGGCAGGGATGGTCGGGCCGGGAAGCGGCCGAATGCAGGAAGATCTCGGCCAGGACTTCGTCGCGGATCAGGTCCGGCCGGTGGTCGCCGCGCAGGATCGCCGCCGCATCCCCGCGCGGCGCGCGCTCCCCGGCCGTCGGGCCGGGCCGGGTCTTCTCGGCGACGTCGCTCATCCGCTGCTCCGCTGGCCGCCCGCTCGGGCCGGCGCCTACCGTGGCCGCCGCCCTATAGCCTGCCGATCATGCCGTTATCGAGGCGGCTTTGCACTGCGCCGGCGCACGGGATCAAGCCCAGCGCCAGCCACCGGGCTCGAGGATCAGCACCTCGCCCTGGCGGATGCCGAGGCGGGGCGCGGCGTAGATGTCGAGATGGCCGAGGGCCACCAGGGCCGCCCGCGCGACGCCGCCATGGGCGACGACGACCGTGTCCCTGTCCAGGCTCGCGATCATCGGGCCGACGCGCTCGACCAGGGCGGCGTAGCTCTCGCCGCCCTGGCCGGGCGGCCGGTAATGCCAGCGATCCCGGTCGCGGCCGGCCGCCCCGGCCGGGTCGCGGCGGCGGATCTCAGCCCAGGTGGAGCCTTCCCAGCTGCCGAAGCCGATCTCCCGCAGCCGGGGATCGATCCGGTAGCCGTCCGGGGTCAGGCCGAGGGCGCCCCGCAGGATCTCCATGGTTCGCCGGGTGCGCTTGAGCGGGCTCGCGACGAAATCGGCCTCCACCAGGGTCGGGCCGGCCGCGGCGGCGAGCCGCTCCGCGACGGCGGCCGCCTGTGTCTCGCCGTGGCTGTTGAGATCGGTGTCGCGGCCACCCTGAAGGCGTCCCTCGGCGTTCCAGGCTGTCTGGCCGTGCCGGATGAAGTAGATCGTACCCAACCGTCTCAACCCCGTCCTGCGCAGGCATCCGGAACGGCCTGGATCGCCGGCCGTTCTCGCCGTCGGTCGGCTATATCCGGAACCAGGTCCTGCCCCATGTCCAAGAAGCACGGCAAGCATCATCGCGGCCACAAACGCGGTGACGGCATGACAGGTGAGGCCGATCTGCATGGTCCCACGGTGGATCACCGCCCGTCCACGGCCCGCTGGGCCGACAGCGTCGACACGCTGGCCCTGTCCACCCCGTCGGCTCTGGGCCATCACAGGCCGGTCCCGATCCGCGCCGCGCCGGGCATCGTGACCGTGGCGCCGGGCGCCGCCTTCGACCTCGGAACGGTGGATCCCGACGATGACGGCGGCCTCGACAAGGACTGGGCGAAGGACGCCCTCGCCACGGAGCGCGAGCGCATCGTCGCGCTCCAGGAACGCCTCTACGCCGAGCGCGCCCGCAGCCTGCTTCTCGTCTTCCAGGCCATCGATACCGGCGGCAAGGACGGCACGATCCGCTCGGTCCTCAAGGGCGTGAACCCGCAGGGCTGCACGGTGGCCTCGTTCAAGGTGCCCTCGAGCGAGGAGCTCGATCACGACTTCCTGTGGCGCTACCACGCCCGGGTGCCGGGGCGCGGCCTGATCGGGGTCTTCAACCGCAGCCACTACGAGGACGTGCTCGTGGTGCGGGTGAAGGGCCTCGTGCCGGACGCGGTCTGGCAGAGCCGCTACGGCCGGATCAACGACTTCGAGCGTCTGCTCACGGAATCCGGCACGACGGTCGTCAAGTTCTTCCTGCACATCTCGAAGGCGGAGCAGAAGAAGCGCCTGGAGGCCCGGATCGCCGACCCGGAGAAGCACTGGAAATTCGATCCGGCCGATCTGGTCGAGCGGAAATCCTGGGATTCCTATCAGCAGGCCTTCGCGGACGCCCTCGGCCGGTGCTCGACGCCCCATGCGCCGTGGCTGGTGGTGCCGGCCAACCACAAGTGGTTCCGCAACTACGTGATTGCCCGGACCGTGGCGGATACGCTCGAAGCCATGGACCCGCGATTCCCCGAGGCCGCCAAAGGCATCGCGGATCTGACGGTGCCCGACTGAGGCAGGGGAGCACGCGATGCTGGTGGTTCGGGAGATCGCGGTCTCGGGCTACCGGTCGCTGCGGCGGATCAGCGTCCCGGTGGATCCGTTGTCGGTCTTCGTCGGGGGCAACGGCACGGGGAAGACCAACCTCTACCGGTCGCTCGAATTGCTGCAAGCGGCGGCCCGGGGCACGCTCACGCGCGACCTGGCCGCGGAGGGCGGCATGGATTCGGCCCTCTGGGCCGGCCGCCGCCGGCAGGGTGAGACCGCCCGGATCTGCCTGTCGGCTACCCTGCGCCACGACGCCACCGCGCAGGACTTCGTCTATGCGGTGGAGATCGGGCTGGTGGAGCAAAGCGGGGGCAAGACCGTCGGGGCCGCCTTCCTGCTGGAGCCACAGGTCAAGACCGAGCGCCTGACGGTCCGCACCCGAGGCCGCACGGCGGTGATCCTCGACCGCGACCGGCGCACCGGCTTCGTCCGCGACGATGCCGGCCGCAAGCGCTCCCTCGGCCACGACCTGCTGCCGACCGAGACCGCGCTGGGCAGCCTCCTCGACGCCACGGGGCATCCCGAGATCGCCCTCGTCCGCCTCGCCCTGGCGGGGTGGCGCTTCCACCATGATTTCCGGACGGATGCCGAGTCGCCCCTGCGCCGGCCCTGCCTCGCGGTGACGACGCCGACCCTCGCCTCCGACGGCTCGGACCTGGCCGCCGTCTTCGCCACCCTGGCGCATATCCGGCAGGACACGGCCGAGATCGACGACGCCGTCGACGGAGCCTTCCCGGGCGCCGGGCTCGTGATCCCGAGACCCAGCCGTCACGCCAGCTTCGGCCTGCGATTCCCCGACTTCCCTGCCCGGATCTTCGATCCGCCGGAACTGTCGGACGGCACCCTGCGCTACCTCGCCCTGGCCGGTGCCCTGCTCGGCTACCGGCTGCCGCCGTTCATCGCGTTGAACGAGCCCGAGACCAGCCTCCATCCCGATCTCATGGACCCGCTGGCGCGGCTGATCGCCCGGGCGGCGCAGCGCACGCAGGTCTGGCTCGTCACGCATTCGGAGCGGCTGGCGGCGGGAATCGCGGAGCACGGGAGCGTCCGGCCGCGGATCGTCATCAAGCGCGACGGCGAGACCTGGATCGACGGGCTCAAGCTCTCGGGGGAATTCGCCGAGGCGGACGAGGATTGAGCCCGGGCCGCCCGGGTCGTTCGCGCCGCGCGCAGCGACGCGGCCGCGCGACTCAATCCTTGTCGAGGGTAAGGTCCGGCGCGTCGGGATTCTTCATGCCGACGACGTGGTAGCCGGCATCCACATGGAGGATCTCGCCGGTCATGCCGGCCGCCATGTCGGAGACGAGGTAGGACGCGGTCTCGCCGACCTCCCCGATGGTCACGGTCCGCCGCAGGGGCGCGTTGTACTCGTTCCACTTCAGGATGTAGCGGAAATCGCCGATCCCGGAGGCGGCGAGCGTCTTGATCGGGCCGGCCGAGATCGCATTGACCCGGATGTTCTTCGGGCCGAGATCGGCCGCGAGGTAGCGCACCGACGCCTCGAGCGCCGCCTTGGCCACGCCCATGACGTTGTAGTGCGGCATCCACTTCTCGGCGCCGTAATAGGTCAGCGTCACGAGGGAGCCACCGGGGCGCATGATCTTCTCGGCGCGCTGGGCCACGGCGGTGAACGAGTAGCACGAGACCAGGAGCGACTTGGTGAAGTTGTCCTCGGAGGTCTCGATGTAGCGGCCGGTCAGCTCGTCCTTGTCGGAGAAGGCGACGCAGTGGACGACGAAGTCGATGCCCTCGGGGAAGACCTTCGCGGCCTCCGCGAAGACCGCGTCGATCGTCGCCGACTCGGTAACGTCGCAATGCCCGATGACGTGGGCGTCGAGTTCCTTGGCCAGGGGCTCGACGCGCTTGCGCAGAGCGTCGCCCTGATAGGTGAAAGCCAGTTCCGCCCCGTGGGCGCGGGCGCTGCGGGCGATGCCCCAGGCGATCGAGCGGTTGTTGGCGACCCCGAGGACGATGCCCCGCTTGCCCGCCAGAAGGCCCTGCCCGTGTTCCGCCATGATCGATCCCGAAGCCGCGCGACCCCTCTCGGGGTCGGGGGGCCTCCTTAGCGGAGGCAGCCCGGCGACGGAAGTCCGGGGCGCCACCGAGCGCCATCGAGGCGGCGCCGGCGGCGTGGTCGAAGGGGCGTCAGGCCGCCTTCGTGGCCCGTCGACCCTGAGCGAAGTCCGTCAGGGCCGCATCCTCGCCCTCCGGCAGGACGATCGCCGTGGTGGCGAACAGGTCGCCGCGGGTGCCGTCCTTCTTCGGCAGGCCCTTGCCGCGCAGGCGGAAGGTCCGGCCGGAACTCGTCATCGCGGGGATCTTCATCTCGACGGCGCCGGTAAGGGTCGGCACGCGGATCGTGCCGCCGAGCACGGCATCCTCGAGGGGAACGTCGACGGTGGTGCGCAGATCGGCACCCTCGATGGTGAACCGCGGATGCGGCCGGATCCGGATCGTGAGGAGGGCATCGCCCGGCTCACCCCGCATGCCGCCGCTCTGGCCGAGGCCGCGCAACCGGATGGTCTGGCCGTCGATCACGCCGCGGGGAATCACCACGTCGACCTCCCGGCCGGTGGGCAAAGCGAGGCGCAGCTTCTCCTCGCTGGCGACCTGCTCCAGGGTCACCGCCAGTTCCGCGGCAACGTCGTCGCCCTTGGCCGCCTGGCGCTGGCCGCCCGGGCCGGCCCCGCCGGCGCGGAAGGCCTCGCCGAAGATGTGCGAGAAGATGTCCTCGCCCATACCTCCGCCCATGCCGCCGCCGCGTTGGGCGCGGGCCATGTTCTCGAAGTCGAAATTGCCACCGCGTCCGCCGCCGAAGCCGCCGAACCCTTCGAAACCGGTCGCGCGCGGCTTGCCCTCGGCGTCGATCTCGCCGCGGTCGAACTGCTTGCGCTTCTCGGCGTCGCCCAGGATTTCGTAGGCCGAGTTCGCCTCGGCGAAACGGTCCTTGGCCTTCACGTCGTTCTTGTTTCGGTCGGGGTGGAAGTCCTTGGCGAGCTTGCGATAGGCCTTCTTGATCTCGGCCTCGCTCGCCCCCTTGGCCACGCCCAGCACGTCGTAGGGATTGCGCATGGATCTCTTGGCTGTGCGGTTGGCTCTGCGATGTCGCGTCGCCACCGGGATGTGGGATGGATGTTGCATCCCTGCAACGGTCCTGGCGGCGAAAGTCTGCGGGTTCGCGCCGAACGTCAAGCCGCCACCCTCGCCGCGGCGGCAGGCGGGCCCTATCGTCGGATGCGGCGCGCAACGGCGCCTTCGGTGCGCTCGGGCCCGGGGCCGAGTTCACTGGAATCACCCGAAGCCGGAGAGCCGATGCACTACGCCTGCGACCACCTCCACCTGCGCAGCCGCGACGCCGTCTCGGCTGCATCCTTCTACGTCGAGACCTTCGGAGCGCGGGAGGTGAAGCGCGTCGGCGCGGATCCGGTTCAGCGTGTCGTGCTCGACCTCGGCGGTCTCGCCGTCTTCATCGAACAGGCCCCGGCGGAGACCGCGCCCGCATCCGCCACGCCCTGCCTCGGGATCGAACATGTCGGGCTGCGCGTCGCCGATATCGAGGCCGCGATGCACGATCTCACCGCCCGAGGCGTGACGGTGCGGACCGGCATCACCGAGCGCGGTCCCGGCCTGCGGATCGCCTTCGTGGAGGGCCCCGACGGCGCGCTGATCGAGATTCTGGAGCGGAAGTCGGTCTGATGCGGCCGAGGGCCGGCCGCCGCGCCTCCACGGCTGCGGCGCCGATACTGCCGCTGGTTGCGTCCTGCGAGGCAGCAGCGCATCCGTTCACGGATGCGGCCGGCCGCACGGCCGCGCTCTTCGGCCGGGTCGAGCGAGTGCTCGCGGCGGTGCTGACCGCCTAGCCCGACCTGACCGCCGATCCAGGCAGCCCGGGGCCCACCTCCGCGTCGCTGGCCGACAGGGTGCAAGGCGCAGACCGGCATCCCGTACATCCTGCTCGACAGGAGCTCCGCGAAGGCGCCGGAGGCCGACCGGCAACGCGGCGCCGCGCCGGGCCGTCAGGCCGAGGCGGATGTCCCGACGGCCTCGACCGGCCGGATCCGGGCATGCCGATCGGCGCCGTAGACCGCGCCGAGCACCGCCTCGCAATGGAGCTGGACGCGGGCATGGCACTCGCAGGCGGCGGCCGAGACGGCGCGGCGGTCGAGGATGGTGATGCGCCCCCGGCCCACCCGGATGAGCCCCTGCTCCTGCAGCACCCGCAGGATCCGGGTGAGGTAGGTACGCTGGACGCCGAGCATCGAGGCCAGGACCTCGTGGGTGATCGGAAGGGTATCGACGCCCGTCCGATCCTGCAGCGACAACAGCCAGCGGAGGCAGCGCTGCTCGATCGGATGCAGGGCATTGCAGGCCGCGATCTGGATCAGCTGGGCCAGGAAACAATCGGCGTAGCGCGCGAAGAGGTCGCGCAGCGTGTCCGACTGGCCTTCGGCCTGCCGCAGCCGCTCGGCTTCGAGGCGCAGGACCGGTCCGCCGACCTGCACGAGCCCGCTGACCGCCGGCGGCAACCGACCCCGGCCGATCAGGCCGCCGACCGCCCCGTCATGGCCGACGCTCGCGGTCTCAGCCATCCGGCCGTCCCGTGTGGCGACCACCAGCGCCACGACGGCGTGCTCGCGGGGGAAGAGCACGTAACTCGCCGCGGAGCCCGCAACGAGCACCGTGTCTCCCTTGACGAAGGTCAGCGGCTCCAGATGGGGCGCGATCAGCGCACGATCCGAATCCGACAGCGCGTCGAGGAGCAGATTGCCGGTGGAGGCGGCAGTTTCGATCGGCATAGGGGGCGGAGAGGTGCGGGAGGAGAGTTTCCCGTCAGGATCCTCTCGAGGTTCACCCGCCGAAGAGCGGGCCTCCTGCCATACCGCGCGCTCTGCGCCCCTGAACTAACCTAGGTTTCGCCGAACCCGTTCATCTACTTGTCGGTGCAGAGACCCTGTTCCGAAAGCCGCTTGTGCTCGCGCGGATCGCAGTCGGTCGTCAGGAACGAGGCCCAGTCCGACGGGGTCCCGTAAAAGGCGTTGCGGTCGACGTCACCGCGCACGCCCGGAACCCGGCCCGTGGAGGTGAACTGCCACAGCATCCACTTGCGGTTGACGAAGCGCTGCTCCGGCTCGGCCGCGGTGGAGCGCAGCCAGTGCGGGTAATCGGGGAGTTCGCCCTCCAGCACGTCCTTGTGGAAGGTGATGTCGGTGTAGATGATCGGGCGCTTGCCGGTGTAGCGCTCCATCTCCTCCAGCATCTCGGTGACCATCGCCAGCGCCTGGGCCTTGGGCAGCTTCTTCGGGCAGGTCTGCGAGTGGCCGTTCCACTCGACGTCGAGGACCGGCGGGAGGGCGCTGGGATCGTTCGGGACGTTCTTCTTGAACCAGTCCATCTGCTCCCGGGCGGAGCGGCACCAGAACACGAAATGGTAGGCCCCGCGCGGAACGCCGGCCCGCGCCGCGCCGTCCCAGTTGGTCCGGAAGCGCTCGTCGACGTGGTCGCCGCCCTCGGTGGCCTTGATGAAGGCGAACTGGGTGCCGGCGGCCCGGACCGAGGCCCAGTCGACATTGCCCTGCCACTTCGAGATGTCGATGCCCTGGATCGGGTGGAGCTTGGCCTTGGCCACCCCCGGATGCGGCTTGGCGTCGCCCTTCGTGGGATAGAAGTCGTTGTTCGACGCGCAGGCCGCGAGTCCGGCCAGGATCGCGGCGGCGGCGAACCGCCCGGCGAGGCGCCGGGCCGGCTTCAGGCGACCGGTCAGGCCCCGAACGAGGTCTTCGATCGGCGAACGCGAAAGCGTGTAGATCCGCGACATCAGTGTTTAGCCCGCCACCGAAGATGCGCCACAGACAGGCGTATTCGATGGCCCCGGCGCGGTTAACGGAGCTTTGCGATCATTGCGGCGGAATTCCGGGACGCGTTGCATCCCCGCGACATACGACGTCCGTCCCCGGCTGGTTCACAGGCCGGCATCCGGCTAAGTCGCGGTCCCGCAACACGAGTCCGGACGGGCCACCGTGAGTAAGCAACTCTTTACCATAGGCTACGAAGGCCTCGATTCGGAGCGCCTGGTCGGTGTCCTGCGCTCGGCCGGGGTCGCGGTGCTGGCCGATGTCCGGGCGGTGGCGAATTCGCGCAAGCGCGGCTTCTCGAAGGGCGCGCTCGGAACTTCCCTGCGCGAGGCCGGTCTCGGCTACGCGCATCTGCGCAGCCTCGGGACGCCGAAATCCGGCCGGCAGGCGGCGCGGGCCGGGGACGCGGCACTGATGCGGCGGATCTACTGCGAGGAGGTGCTGGACACCGCCGCCGGGATCGCGGCGCTCGACGACCTCGCGGCGCTGGCCGGGTCGGCGCCGATCTGCCTGCTCTGCTTCGAGCGGGATCCCGCCGGCTGCCACCGGCGCGTGCTGGCCGAACGCCTCGCGCCGCGGGGCTTCGTGGTCAGCGATCTCTACGGCTGATCGGGCTTCAGCGGCCCGACAGGGAGGGCGCGCGCATGCCGAAGGGCGCGCGCATGCCGAGCGCGCCCGCGAGGCGCCGGACCGGGCCGAAGGCGGCGGTCAGCCCCAGCGGGGCGGTCTTGCGCGGCGCGCGCGGCCGGCGGCGATCGGCATCCGAGACCGGCTCGACGGGCAGGTACAGCGCGTCGAAGAAGGACATCTCCAGGAGCGTGGCGCCGTCATCGTCGGTGATCACCATGGCCGCCTCCATGAGCCGCGGATCGCCGCCGTGCTGGCGCATCAGGCCCTGCACGATCGTGCGCGCGGTGGCGCGGGCGGCCTCGACGTCCTCGACCCACTGGGCCGCCGAGGCCGGGAGCGAGGCGTTGCCGAGGCGGATGGTGAAATGGGCGCGGACCATGGAGCGCTCCTGGGAGGGGACCGGCGGGGCGCCGCCGGAGACGGGTGTCAGGCGGCCTGGGCGTCGTCGACGGGCTCGTCGCGGGATTCGGCGCCGGGCTCGGGCTTCTCGGCCGCGGATTTCGGATCGAAGGCGTCCGCGAGCAGGCCGAGGCGCCGCGCCATGTCGCGCACCTCGTTGAGCGCGATCGACTTCTGGCCTTCCTTCACCGCCCGGGTGATGTCGCTGACCTGCGTGGTGGCGATCCGCTTCAGTTCGTCGGCGAGCTGCTGGCTGGTCATCATCGCATCCGGACCCGGATTGTCGGTCTGAGCCGGGACCGTGGGGCGCCGGCGCTTACCAAGGCGTTTCGCCCGGCCGCGGCGCCTGTGGACAAGATGGGGATCTTCGGCCCGGCTCAGTCCTGCAGATGCCGCGCCGCGATGATCGAGGCGGCGGTGCGGTTCTCCACGCCGAGCTTGGCGTAGATGCCCTCGAGGTGCTTGGTCACGGTCCGGTGGCTGAGCCCCAGGATCTCGCCGATGTCGCGGCTCGACTTGCCCCGGGACAGCCAGAGGAGCACCTCCGCCTCGCGTCCGGTGACCGGCAGGCGCGCCCGGAGCCGCTCGACGCCCGCCGCAAGCGCGTCGCGCGACAGGCGCAGGAGGATCTCGTCCGGGGTGCGGCCGATGAAGCTAAGGGCATAGGCGGCGCCGTCGCGGTCGGTCAGGGTCAGCGGCTGTGCGGCGCCGGACAGGCAGCCACGGAGCCAGTCGCGGGCCCGGGCGGGCAGTTCGCGCGCGCCGGACGCATCATCGCAGAGCCCGGCCAGCAGCCGCCCGGCCTGGGGCGTCGACCACAGCACGGAGCCATCCTCCGCGACGGCGAACAGGGTGCGCCCGGCCGTGTCGAGGGCGGCGCGGGCGCTCTGCGCGGCGCGCGCGCTGGCCAGGTGGACGCGAATCCGGGCCAGGATCTCGTCGGGGGCGATGGGCTTGGTGACGTAGTCGATCCCGCCGGCGGACAGGCCCTTCACGATGTGTTCGGTCTCGCTGAGCCCGGTCATGAAGATCACCGGCACGCCGGCGAGCTGCGGCTTGGCCTTGAGCCGCCGGCAGGTCTCGAATCCGTCGAGGCCGGGCATCACCGCGTCGAGCAGGATCACGTCGGGGGTGATCTCGTCCACCAGGGCGAGGGCGAGGTCGCCGCCGACCGCGACCAGCACGGTGGCGCCGGAGCGCTCGATCGCCTCGGTGAGGAAGCTCAGCGTGTCGGGTGAATCGTCGACCACCAGGACGATGTCCCGGTGCGGCTGGACAATCGGCGCCTCAGCCATGGCGGGCGAGCCCCTGCAGAACCGAGAGATAGCGGCGCAGATCGTATCCTTCGACGAGCCCCCGCATCCGGGCGACGAAAGCGGGCGGCACGGACGCGTCCTCCTCCATCTGGGTCAGCTTGGCCTCGATGGCCCGGATATGCCCGATCCGGCCGAGGCGCAGGAGTTCGCCGATGTGCTCGGGCCCGGGCCCCGGCAGGTCGGCGGCCGCCCGGACGGGCTCGGCCCGGGCCGGCGGCGGGCTCTCGGTCCATTCGAGGTGCAGCAGCTTGCCGATCCGCTCCATCACGTCGCGCAGATCGAAGGGCTTGGCGAAGATCGCGTCGTGAGGAGCATCGTCGCCGCGGATCGGGCTGATCTCGTGGACATTGGCCGACATCATGGCGATCGGGCCGGTATGTCCGGCCTGTCGCAGCGCCGCGGCCGCCGCCCAGCCGCTCATCCCGGGCATCGCGATGTCGAGCAGGATCAGGTCGACGCCGCCCTGCGCGACCATCGCGAGGCACTCAGGCCCCGAACCGGCCTCCAGGACGGAGATGCCCTGCGGCTCGAGGATCGCCCGCATCAGGGCCCGGTGGGCGCTGTCGTCGTCGGCCACCAGAACGGCGCGGCGCGCGCCCGCATAGGCGCGGTCCGGCGCCGCCGGCGGCGCGGGCAGGACGATCGGCGCGGGCTGCGCCACGGAGGCCAGCATCAGCCGCAGCCGCGCCTGCGTCCCCCCGCCGGGAGCGGCCGCGACGGTAATCTCACCGCCGAGGAGCTGCGCCAGCAGGTTGGCGATGGTGAGCCCCAGCCCCGTCCCCGGCGTGCTGCGGGCGGCCGGGGTCGAGCCGCGCTCGAAGGGCTCGAAGATCCGCGCGAGATCCGCCTCCGGGATGCCGGGACCGGTGTCGCGGATCGTGAAGACCGCGATCTGGCTCCGGTAGCTCAGGTCCAGCGAGACGGTGCCGGCTTCCGTGAACTTGATGGCGTTCGACAGCAGGTTGAGCAGCACCTGGCGCAGGCGCTTCTCGTCGGCGGCGACCACCGCGGGCAGGATCTCGGGGCGTGAGAACCGGAACTCCAGTCCGGCCTCCCGGGCCTGGAGCCGCACCATGTCCACCAGCTGGTCGAGGAAGTCGGTCAGCCGCACCTCGTCGCGGTGGATCTGGAGGCGCCCGGCCTCCATGCGCGAGATGTCGAGGAGCCCGTCGATCAGGCCGGACAGGTGCTGGGCGCTGCGCCGGATCACCCGGATCGCATTGAGGCGGTGCGCGGGGATCGCGGGATCGGCTTCGAGGAGCTGCGCATAGCCCAACACGGTGGAGAGCGGCGTGCGCAATTCGTGGCTGATGCCCACCACGTAGCGGCTCTTGGCCTGGTTGGCAGCCTCGGCCCGCTCCTTGGCCTCCTGCAGCTTGGCGTCCGTGATCTTATGGGCCGCGATCTCGGCCTCGTAGAGCGCCGTCTGGCGCATCGTCTCGGCCTGGGCCACGCGGCGGCTCTCCTGGGCGAGGACGAACAGCCACGCCACCACGCCGAGGATCACCACCAGCGTGAAGAACACGCTGGTCAGCGCGGTGCGCAAAAACTCGCGGTGCTCCGGATGCCCGATTGTCGCGCCGGCATGCACGATCCTGAGAATCAGGCCGATCACCGCGCAGAGCGTCAGCATCACCGCGAGGTAGCGGCCGAGCGGCGCACCGATCCAGGCGGCGGTACGGCCCGGCAGGAGCCGGGCGACGGCGGCCTGCGCCTGCACCTCAAGCCGGCCGTGGGGCTTGCACAGGTCGCCGCACCGGGCGTCCAGCGAGCAGCAGAGCGAGCAGATCGGGGCGTCGTAGGCCGGACAATGGGCCATGTCCTCGCCCTCGAAAGGCAATTCGCAGACCCGGCAGACCACCTCGGCCGCGCCCCAATCCTGCTTCGGAACCCGGGCGAGATACCAGCGCCCGGCGGTGGCCCAGGCGATTGCCGGGGCCGCGCAGAACGCGATGGCGAGGGTGAGCAGGGGCGCGAAGGGCTGCACGATCGGTCCGAGCCAGCCGAGATAGGCCGCGCCGCCGGCCGCGAGCGCCAGCGCCATCGCGCCGGTCCCCACCGGGTTCACGGCGTAGAGATGGGCGCGCTTGAACTCGATGCCCGGCGGCGAGAGGCCGAGCGGCTTGTTGACTGCGAGGTCCGCGGCGAGGGCCCCGACCCAGGCCGAGACCACCGCGGCGTAGAGCGGCAGGGTGCTCTCGATGGTCTTGTCGATCCCGAGCTCCATCAGGAGCACCGCGATGGCGACGTTGAACACCAGCCAGACCACCCGCCCCGGATGGCTGTGGGTCAGCCGCGAGAAGAAGTTCGACCACGCGATCGAGCCGGCATAGGCGTTGGTGAGGTTGATCTTCAGCTGCGACACGAGGACGAACAGCCCTGTGAGCAGCAAAGCCGCCCGGCTCCCCTCCCCCGTCAGGTAGCCGAAGGCGACCGCATACATGCGGGTCGGCTCGGCGGCGTGATCGGGCGGGACGCCGTGGCCCAGCGCCAGGACCGCGAGGGCGGCGCCGAGCAGGATCTTCAGCATCCCGGGCAGGATCCAGCCGGCGCCCCCCGACAGGACCGCCAGCCACCAGAGGCGATCCCGCGGCCCTGACGGCTCCGGCACGAACCGCAGGAAGTCGACCTGCTCGCCGACCTGGGCCAGCAGCGCCAGCAGGACGCCGGTGGCCAGCCCGAACCGGGCGAGGTCGAAGCCGGCACCGCCGCCGTCGAGGCCCGGGAAGCCCGCCAGCGCGCGCAGCGACCCCGCACCCTGCGCCGCCACGAAGAACAGCGGCAGCAGGCTCAAGGCGATCCAGAGCGGCTGCGTCCAGATCTGGAAGCGGCTGATCAGCCGAATCCCGTAGACCACAAGGGGAATCACCGCACCGGCGCAGAGCAGGTAACCGATGCCGAGCGGCAGCCCGAAGCAGAGTTGCAGCGCCAGCGCCATGATCGCCGCCTCGATGGCGAAGAACAGGAACGTGAAGCTCGCGTAGATGAGGGACGTGACGGTCGAGCCGAGATAGCCGAAGCCGGCACCGCGGGTCAGGAGATCCATGTCGACCCCGTACCGCGCGGCATAGACCGTGATCGGGGCCGCGGTGGCGAAGATGATCAGGCCGACGACCAGGACGGCCGCCACGGTGTTGGGGAAGCCCGCCGTCAGCGCCAGGGTCCCGCCGATCGCCTCCAGGGCCAGGAACGAGATCGACCCGAGGGCGGTCTGCGCCACCTCGAAGCTGGACCAGCGGCGCGCCTTCTTGGCGGTGAAGCGGAGGGCGTAATCTTCCAGCGTCTCGTCGGCGACGAAGCGGTTGTAGTCCCGCCGGATGGGGATGATGCGCTGCGGCCCGCTCATCGGGCCCCGATCCCGGCAATCGGCTCGCGATCCGCGGGCACGCGCGCGCGCGAAACACCAAGCACCCGAGCGGTGCTCACCATGTTCGCGCTGCCGGTCACCAGAACCTCAAAGTATTCCACCGCGATGGTGCACCGCATGCAAGAGCACGGCCATACGCAAAATCGCGTATAGGCCGCAGCGCAACCCAGGACCTAGCCTGCACGCGTCGATCCGGGCCGCCTCTCAAGGCCCGGACGCGAACAGGGTCAGGCACATGGCAGACGACACCGACACTGGCGCCGATCGCGGCTTGCGCTCCCCGCTGCGGCGCAGGCTGCTCATGGGGTTGGCCGGCGCCCCGGCGCTGGCGCTGATGCCGCGGACGGCCTGGGCCGCACCGGCGACCTCGGCCGTGAACACGACGGGCCTCGCGGTGACCGACAGCGAGGTGACGGTCGGCATCCTGCACTCGATCACCGGCACGATGGCGATCTCCGAGACGGGCGCCCAGGAAGCCGAGAAGCTCGCGATCCAGCAGATCAACGATGCCGGCGGCGTGCTCGGCCGCAAGATCAAGATCATCCAGGAGGACGGCGCCTCCGATTGGCCGACCTTCGCCGAGAAGGCCAAGAAGCTCCTCGTCAACGACCATTGCGCCGCCGTGATGGGCTGCTGGACCTCGGCGTCCCGCAAGGCGGTGCTGCCGGTCTTCGAGCAGTACAACGGCCTCCTGTACTACCCGACCTTCTACGAGGGCCTGGAGCAGTCGAAGAACGTCTTCTACACCGGCCAGGAGGCCACGCAGCAGATCCTCGCCGGCCTCGACTGGGTCCACAAGGAGAAGGGCGGCGACAGCTTCTACTTCATCGGCTCCGACTACATCTGGCCGCGCACCTCCAACAAGATCGCCCGCA
>NZ_NPKS01000034.1:0-67216 GCF_008329595.1 Methylobacterium sp. P1-11 | reverse complement strand
GGAGCAGCCCGGTAGCTCGTCAGGCTCATAACCTGAAGGTCACAGGTTCAAATCCTGTCCCCGCAACCAAATCCCGACACGCAAAACCCGCCGCGCTCACAAGCGCGGCGGGTTTTTCTTTGGCCAAACAGCCCTACGCCCGCCGGCCTGGGCCGCTTCGGCCTCTGATCGGTTCGGTCTGCGCGTCCCGATCCTCCTTCCAGGACCGAGGTGTCTCGCCGGCCGGGCAAGGCACGCTTGAGTTGTCCTTATCCACCTGTGATGGCGGCCTCAGTCACATCCGGAGCCCACAAAGCGCGGGTCATCAAGGCCGCGAAAGCTCTATAGCCTGCGCCACGTCGCGCCATCGGCTGTAGAGGGCAGGCGGCGCAGGCAAGGAAGGATAATTCGGCAATATCGATTGCGCACAAGCGACGCCTTGGCGGGCATTACTCCTTGAGGTTGAGCGATCAAAATCACTCTTATTGCGCTACTTGGGATCGTATACCCGAATTCCGAATTTAAGACTTGACCCATCTTCCGAATGCGATTGTATCAGGCGTCCGAATCGCGGCGCCGTGCTTGCGTTCTGGCGAGTTTCGTCATCACGAGAAGGCAGCGCACGAGACATGGCTCAGTCGAACGGCGGCTCCCTCCGCTTCGTCACCCTCGCCTCCGAGATCGTCTCTGCCTATGTGAGCCACAATCACGTGCAGAGCGCGGATCTGCCCGGCCTCCTCGACGAGGTCCACACGGCGATCCGGGGGATCTGCAACGCCAGCCAGAAGCCGCCGGCCGCCAAGGCGACCGCCCAGGAGATACGGCGCTCGATCTCTCCCGATTTCCTGATCTCGTTCGAGGATGGGAAGCCTTACAAGACGCTGCGCCGCCATCTCACCCTGCGCGGCCTGACGCCGGAGGCCTACCGGACGAAGTGGGGCCTCGCCCCCGACTACCCGATGACGGCCCAGAGCTATTCAGAGCAGCGCTCCCAGCTGGCCCGCTCCCTGGGCCTCGGGCAGCCCCGCGGGCCGGTCGCCGAGCCCGCGCCGGATCCGGCGCCCGCGCCCCAGCCCACCGGAAAGCGCCGGAGCCGCAGCAAGGAAGCCGTCTGACACCGATGCGATCCGCGTGCGGCGACGGTGTCGTCGGCCTGCCGCAATCGGCCTCGATAGCGTGAGGCCGCACGGTGCGCCTGCCTTCTCTCGGCCTGGACGGCGCACCCGCCCAGACGCCGGAGCCCCGCATGCTGACCCGCCTCGCCCTGCCCGCCCTCGTCGCAGCCCTGCTGGCTGCCAGCCCGGCCGCAGCGCAGATGGCGCGAACGGAGACCCGGGAGCCTGCGAAGGACGGTACCGCGAAGGCCGTGCCGCTCAGCAAGGCCGACGTGCAGCTCTCCTTCGCCCCCGTGGTGAAACGGGCCGCGCCCTCGGTGGTGAACGTCTACGCGTCCCACGTGGACAAGCGCTCCAGCGCCCGCACCAGCGCCATGGAGGAGTTCATGCGCCGCTTCTTCGGCGAGCCGGAGGGCGGCCGCGGCCCCCGGGGTGACCGGGCGCAGCGATCCCTGGGCTCGGGCGTGCTGGTCGATGCCGACGGCCTCGTGATCACGAACAACCACGTCATCGACAACATGAACGAGGTGCGGATCGCCCTCGCGGATCGCCGCGAGTTCGAGGCCACGATCGTGATGCGCGACACCCGCACCGACCTGGCGGTGCTCAAGATCAAGGAACCGCCGAAGAGCCTGGTGCCGATGCCGTTCGGCGATGCCGACGCCCTGGAGGTCGGCGACTTCGTCATGGCGATCGGCAACCCGTTCGGCGTCGGCCAGACGGTGACCCAGGGCATCGTCTCGGCGCTGGCGCGTACGCAGGTCGGCTCGGCGGATTATCAGTACTTCATCCAGACCGACGCGGCGATCAACCCGGGCAATTCCGGCGGCGCGCTGGTGGACCTGCGCGGCCAGTTGGTGGGCATCAACACGGCGATCTACTCGCAATCGGGCGGCAGCCACGGCATCGGCTTCGCGATCCCCGTCGGGATGGTCAAGGCGGTGGTCGACGCCGCCCGGGACGGGGCGAGCGTCGTGCGCCGGCCCTGGCTCGGGGCGCGCATCCAGAGCGTCACCCCCGACATCGCCGACAGCATGGGCCTCGATCACCCGACCGGCGTGCTGGTGGCGAGCCTCCAGCCCAAGAGCCCGGCCGAGGAGGCGGGCCTGAAGCGCGGCGATCTCGTTCTCACGGTCGACGGCCAGGAGGTGGCCGACCCGGAGGCCTTCGGCTACCGCTTCGCCCTCAAGGGCGTCCAGGGCCAGGCCCGGTTCGGGATCCTGCGCGGCACGACCCGGCAGACGGTCTCGGTCAAGCTCGCTCCGGCTCCGGAGACGCGCCCGCGGGACGTGCTCAAGGTGAAGACCCGCTCGCCCTTCCTGGGCGCGACGCTCGTCAACACCTCACCGGCGGTCGCCGAGGAGATGCAGGTGGACTTCCCGGCCGAGGGCGTGGCCGTGCAGGCGGTGGACGAGAATTCCGTCGCCGCCCGGGTCGGGCTGCAGAAGGGCGACGTGATCGTGGCGGTCAACGGCGTGCCGATGGCGACCACCAAGGATCTCGACCGGGTCACCCGCAACAGCCTCAATTCCTGGGAGGTCGCGATCAACCGCAACGGCGAGATCCTGACTTCGGTCTTCGGGGGCTGATCCCGCGCGATCGCGGCCGGCCGGCTTGCGCCGGGGCTCGGCCCCGGTGTTGATGCGCAGATGTCCGACCTGTTCGCTTCCGCGGAGCCGCCCTCCGCGCCGGATCCCGGCCGCGCGTCCGGCCCTGAGGCCGCCCGCCCGCTGGCGGACCGGCTGCGTCCGCAGAGTCTCGCCGAGGTCGTCGGCCAGGAGCACCTGACCGGGGAGGGCGGGGCGCTCACCCGCCTGCTGCGCGGCCGCAGCCTCGGCTCGCTGATCTTCTGGGGGCCACCCGGCACCGGCAAGACCACGGTGGCGCGGCTGCTCGCTCAGGGCACCGACCTGCATTTCGAGCAGATCTCGGCGATCTTTTCCGGCGTACCCGACCTGCGCAAGGTGTTCGAGGCGGCGCGCAGGCGCCGAACGACCGGGCAGGCGACCCTGCTGTTCGTGGACGAGATCCACCGGTTCAACCGGGCGCAGCTCGACGCCTTCCTGCCGGTGATGGAGGACGGGACCGTCACGCTGGTGGGCGCCACGACGGAGAATCCCTCCTTCGAGCTGAACGCCGCGCTCCTGTCCCGGGCCCGGGTCCTGCTGTTCCGGGCCCTCGACCCGGGCGCCGTCGCGCGCCTCCTGGTCCGGGCCGAGGCGCTGACCGGTCAGGCCCTGCCGCTCACCGAGGAGGCCCGGGGCGTGCTGGTCCGCATGGCCGACGGCGACGGCCGGGCGGCCCTGACTCTGGCGGAGGAGGTCTGGCGCTCGGCGCAAGCGGGCGAGATTCTCGACGCCGAGGCGCTCCAGGCGATCGTGCAGCGGCGGGCGCCGATCTACGACAAGGCGCAGGAGGGCCACTACAACCTGATCTCGGCCCTGCACAAGACCGTGCGCGGCTCGGATCCGGACGCGGCGCTCTACTATCTCTGCCGGATGCTCGATGCCGGCGAGGATCGGCTGTTCATCGCCCGCCGGCTGGTCCGCATGGCGGTGGAGGATATCGGGCTCGCCGACCCGCAGGCCCTGGTGGTGGCCAACGCCGCCAAGGACGCCTTCGACTTCCTCGGAAGCCCGGAGGGCGAACTGGCGCTCGCCCAGGCGGCGATCTATCTCGCCTGCGCGCCGAAATCGAACGCGGTCTACGAGGCCTACAAGGCCGCGACCCGGCTCGCCAAGGAGGCGGGATCCCTGCCGCCGCCGCGCACCATCCTCAACGCGCCGACCAAGCTGATGAAGCGGATCGGCTACGGCGAAGGCTACCGCTACGACCACGACGAGCCCGACGCCTTCTCGGGCCAGGATTACTGGCCGGACGCGCTGGGGCGCCAGCACCTCTACCAGCCCACGGAGCGCGGCTACGAGAGCCGCTTGGCCGAGCGCCTCGACAGGTGGGAAGCGCTGCGCAAGCAGCGGCGCGGGGAGGGGTAGGCGGGAGTCGGCGCCTCTCCAGCAGCCGGCCACGCTCGTCCTCGGCCTCGTCCCCGGCCTCGTCCCGAGGTGCCGGAGCGCGGCGGAGGCCTCGAAGGCGGGCTCCAGGGCTGGCGCGGCCGGCTGGAGGGCTCCTTCGAGGCTCGCTCGCCGGGCATCTCAGGCAACGTCCGGAGAAGGCGGGCTCCAGGGCTGGCGCGGCCGGCTGGAGGGCTCCTTCGAGGCTCGCTCGCCGGGCATCTCAGGCAACGTCCGGATCGGAGAGCCCGATCGTGACACGGTCACAGGTCGAGGGGCGCGTTGTCGATCACCTCCTTCATCACGAAGAAGGTCCGTGTCTGGCGCACCCCCGGCAGGCCGATCAGCGTGGCGCTGTGGAGGCGGTTGAAGTCAGCCATGTCGGAGACCCGGATCTTCAGCATGTAGTCGAAGTCGCCGGCCACGAGGTGGCAGTCGAGGAGCACGGGGATCGCCCGCACGGCGGCCTCGAATTCGGAAAAGCTCTCGGGAGTGGAGCGGTCGAGCACGACGCCGACGAAGACCAGGGTGCCGCGTCCGACCCGCATCGGGTCGATCAGCGCCCGGACGGCCCGCACGAACCCGTCGGCGAACAGGCGCTGGATCCGGCGGTGGCAGGTGGCCGCGCTGGTGCCGACCCGCTCGGCGATCTCGGCATTGGCCATGCGCCCGTCCGCCTGGAGGAGACGGAGGATCTTCTGGTCGATCCGGTCGAGCCCTTCGGACATGGCGGATTCTTTCAGTTTGAAGGCAGTAACAGGAATGTTACCTCATGATCCTGCTTAACAGCGGACGATCATCTCCGCCAAGGCTCGAAGATCGAGAGCACCTTTCAGACGAATTCGGATAGATGTCTGCCGTGCTTCGGAGACGCCCCGGCTTGGTCCGGTGACTGCTCCGGATCCCCGCTTCGACGCAGCTGGCCGGACGGAGACCGCTCCTGCCCCGGCCGCGCCCCGAGACCCGGAGAGACCCGATGCTGGACAAATTCGAGCGCTATCCCCTGACCTTCGGCCCGACGCCGATCGAGCCGCTCAAGCGCCTGACCGCGCATCTCGGCGGGGAGGTGGAGCTCTACGCCAAGCGCGAGGATTGCAATTCCGGTCTCGCCTATGGCGGCAACAAGCTGCGCAAGCTTGAGTACATCGTTCCGGACGCTATCAAGAGCGGCGCCGACACCCTGGTGTCGATCGGCGGCGTGCAGTCGAACCACACCCGCATGGTCGCGGCGGTCGCCGCCAAGATCGGGATGAAGTGCCGGCTGATCCAGGAGGCCTGGGTGCCCCACGAGGACGCCGTCTACGACCGGGTCGGCAACATCCTCCTGTCGCGGATCATGGGCGCGCAGACGCAGCTCGTGGATGACGGGTTCGACATCGGCATCCGCGATTCGTGGAAGCGGGCGCTCGCCGAGGTCGAGGCCGAGGGCGGCAAGCCCTACGCGATCCCGGCCGGCGCCTCGGTGCACAAATATGGCGGGCTCGGCTATGTCGGGTTCGCCGAAGAAGTCCGCAGGCAGGAGGCCGAGATGGGCCTGCGCTTCGATTACGTGGTGGTCTGCACGGTCACGGGCTCGACCCATGCCGGCATGCTGGTCGGCTTCTCCGCCGACGGCCGCGCCCGCAACGTCATCGGCATCGACGCCTCCTGCACTCCCGCCCAGACCAAGGCCCAGGTTCTCGACATCGCCCAGAACACCGCCGCACTCGTCGGCGCGGGCGATATCGTGGCCGACGACGTGGTGCTCAACGAGGATTACGCCTACCCGGTCTACGGCGTGCCCTCGCAGGAGACCGTGGAGGCGATCCGGCTCTCGGCGCGGCTCGAGGGGATGATCACCGACCCGGTCTACGAGGGGAAGTCGATGCAGGGCATGATCGACCTCGTGAAGAAGGGCTTCTTCCCGAAGGGCTCGAAGGTGCTCTACGCCCATCTCGGCGGCGCGCCGGCGCTGAACGGCTACAGCTACACGTTCCGCAACGGCTGAGGCCGAGCCGGACAGCCGGGCCTTTCCCGCCCATCCCCCCTCATCCTGAGGCACCCGCGTCAGCAGGCCTCGAAGGAGCCCTCCTTCGAGGCTGCTTCGCAGCACCTCAGGATGAGGTGATCGCATGCGAGCCGCGACTCCTGCGTGCCGTCCCCTATATGGCGGTGCGGGATCCGCACCGGAGAAGGCAGGGATGATCGCACCGATGATCGCACCGGCACGCGCGCTGCTCCTGGCCACCCTCCTCACCCTCGGAGGCCCCGCCGCCCGGGCCGCCTCGGGGCCGGCCGTGGAGGCCGAGAACGGGATGGTGGTCTCGTCCCAGCGCCTCGCCTCGCAGGTGGGCGCCGACATCCTGAAGGCCGGGGGCAACGCCGTCGACGCCGCGGTGGCGGTGGCCTACGCCGAGGCGGTGGTGAACCCCTGCTGCGGCAACCTCGGCGGCGGCGGCTTCCTGGTGCTCCACAGCGCCGACGGGCGCAGCCGCTTCGTCAATTTCCGCGAGACCGCCCCGGCGGCCGCCACCCGAGACATGTATCTCGACGCCGCCGGCAACGTCGTGAAGGGCGCGAGCCTGCGCGGCTGGAAGGCGGCCGGCGTACCCGGGACGGTGCTCGGCCTCAACACCGCGCTCGCGGCGTACGGGTCCCTGCCGCTGGCGCGGGTGATGGCGCCGGCGATCGCGCTCGCCCGGGACGGGTTCGTGCTGACCCGGGGCGACACCGATATCCTCGAATCCGGCACCAAGCTGTTCGCCGCCCAGGCGAACGTCGCCCGCATCTTCCTGCGCCCGGACGGAAGCCCCTGGCGGCCCGGGGATCGGCTGGTCCAGCCCGACCTCGCCCGCACCCTCCAGGCGATCGCCGACCACGGCTCGGACGCGTTCTACCGGGGCGCGATCCCGGACGCCGTGGAGGCGGCGTCGCGTGCGGGCGGCGGCCTCCTGACAGCCTCCGACTTCGCCGCCTACACGGTGACGCAATCCGAGCCGCTGACCTGCCGCTACCGGGGCGCCACCATCCTGTCGGCGCCCCCGCCCTCGTCGGGCGGCACCACGCTCTGCGAGATCCTCAACATCCTCGACGGCTACGACCTGCGGGCCGCCGGGTTCAACGCGGCCCGGACCGTGCACGTGATGGTCGAGGCGATGCGGCGCGCCTATGCCGACCGCAACTTGCTGCTCGGCGACCCGGCCTTCGTTAAAAACCCGGTCGACCGGCTCCTGTCGCCGGCCTACGCGGAGACGCTCCGGGCCTCGATCCGTCCAGACCGGGCGACCCCGTCGGCGGAGATCCGCCCGGATCCGGCCCTGGAGACGCGGGAGCGGGCCGAGACGACCCATATCTCGGTGATGGACAAAGCCGGCAACGCCGTCTCGCTGACCTATACGATCAACGGCTATTTCGGCGCCGGGGTGATCGCCGCCGATACGGGCTTCTTCCTGAACGACGAGATGGACGACTTCACGGTCAAAACCGGGGTTCCGAACCTGTTCGGCCTCGTGCAGGGGACGAAGAACGCGATCCAGCCGGGCAAGCGCCCGCTCTCGTCCATGGCGCCCACGATCGTGCTGCGCGACGGCAAGGTCGCGCTGGTGGCCGGCTCGCCGGGGGGCTCGCGGATCATCACGATCAACGCGCAGACGCTGATCAACATGCTCGATTTCGGCATGGAGCCGCAGGAGGCGGTGGACGCCCCGCGCATCCACCACCAATGGCTGCCCGACACGGTCTACGCCGAGCCCTTCGCGCTCTCGGCGGACACGCAGGGCATCCTGCGGGGGATGGGCCACACGATCGTCGAGCAGAAGCCCTGGGGCGCGCAGGAGCTCATCGCGGTGCGCGGCGCCGCGCCGGTGGCCCCGGAGGCGGCCTCCTCGGGCAACGACGCCTCGCGCACCGAGCGGATGCGGCCGGGCCTGCTCTACGGCGCCAACGACAACCGGAGGCCGGCCGGCGCGGCGATCGGAGACTAGCGGATTTCCGAAGGGCTGCGCCCTTGGCGGGGTTCGGAGGCGGAGCCCCGACATTCGGGCGAAGCCCGACACCAGGGCTCCGCCCTGGACCCGCAAAAGGTCGAAGACCTTCTGAAACCAGGATTTCAGCCCTGCCCGGCCTCCCGCGCCACCGCCCGGAACCCGATATCCCGTCGGCAGAAGCCTTCCGGCCAGTCGATCCGGGCCACCGCCGTGTAGGCGCGGGCCTGGGCGTCGGTGACGCTGTCCCCGAGCGCCGTGACCGCCAGCACCCGGCCGCCATCGGCCAGAAGCTGCCCGTCCTCGGCGCGGGTTCCGGCCTGGAACACGTAAATCCCGTCGCCCTCCGCGGCCTCGACGCCCCGGATCACCGAGCCGCGGACCACGGCCCCCGGATAGCCGGCCGCCGCCATCACCACGGTGAGGGCCGCCCGATGGGAATCGAATTCCAGGCTCACGCCGGACAGGTCGCCCTCGCAGGCCGAGAGCAGGGCCGGCACCAGATCGGAGGCGAGGCGCGGCATCAGCACCTGCGCCTCGGGGTCGCCGAAGCGGGTGTTGTACTCGATGAGCTTGGGGCCGTCGGCAGTGAGCATCAGGCCGGCATAGAGGATGCCGGTGAACGGGCAGCCCCGGGCCCGCATGCCCGCGAGCGTCGGGCCGATGATCTCGGCCATGACCCGGGCTTCGATCTCCGGCGTGACCACCCGGGCGGGGGAATAGGCACCCATGCCGCCGGTATTCGGCCCACGGTCGCCGTCGAAGACGCGCTTGTGGTCCTGGGCTGTGCCGAGGGAAATGGCACGCGTGCCGTCGCACAGGGCGAAGAAGCTCGCCTCCTCGCCGAACAGGCATTCCTCGACCACCACCTCGGCGCCCGGATCCGCGAAGAGGGCGGTCAGGGCGTCCTCGGCCTGGTCGAGGGTCTCGGCCACGGTGACGCCCTTGCCGGCGGCGAGTCCGTCGGCCTTCACGACGATCGGGGCCCCCCGCTGGCGGACATAGGCCAGGGCCGGCTCGAGGTCGGTGAAGCGTGCGAAGGCGGCGGTCGGGATGCCGCAGGCGGCGCAGAGATCCTTGGTGAACCCCTTCGAGCCCTCCAGCCGGGCGGCGTCGCGGGTCGGCCCGAAGGCGCGGATCCCGGCGGCCTTCAGATCGTCCACAAGCCCGGCGACCAGCGGCGCCTCGGGCCCGACCACCACGAGGCCGATCGACTCCGCGGCGCAGAAGGCGGCCACGGCCGCGTGGTCCGTGACGGAGAGGTCTGGGCGGTTGATCCCGTGGCGGGCCGTGCCGGGATTGCCCGGCGCCGTGAACAGGCGGGTGCAGAGCGGGCTCTGGGCCAACCGCCAGGCCAGGGCGTGCTCGCGGCCGCCGGAGCCGATCAGCAGGATATTCATGCGCACGCCATCATGGGCCCAGCTTCTGGGCGAAGCGTGCCCGCGGGAAAAGGTTTTTTTTCGGGCTTTCCCCGCTCTGCGCGGATATCCCGGCCACGCAGCAGCCGAGTCAGCAGCCGATGCAGACGCTCGTGTTGACGCCGCCGCCGCGCCGCACGACCCCATGGCGGCCGATATGGCGGCCCGCGCGAATGCCCCGATAGGGCAGGTAAGGTCCGGAGGCGTCGAACTGGACGTTGCGCTGGATCGTCTGGTTCAGCGTGTTGAAGTCCGAGATCCGCTGCTGGTTAAACGCGCGGATCTGGCCCTGCAGGGCGAACGAGGTGTTGGCGGCGTTCGGGTCGTTCTGCTGCACCTGCGCCCAGGCGGTGCCCGCCGGGAGGGCGAGCGCCAAAGCGAGGAGCGCGCGGGACGCGGCGTGCATGGGGCCCTCCGTGCGGGGAACGAGCGATCTCGCAGGGTCGACGCGCCAGGATCGGTCCGGGTTCCGGGCCGCGTCAACCCGGCACGACCGGGGATTTGGTCTCCGGCAGGGCCTCCACCAGCTTGGGGTCCAGCCCGGTATGGGCCTGCACCAGGGGGTGCGGGGTGAGCGCCAGCCACTGGGTCAGGGAGATGTCGGCGTAGCGCGGGCTCTTGAACATCTCCAGGAAGGTCAAGGTCGTGTCACCGGTATTCTCGATGTAATGGCCCATGGCGAAGGGCACGTAACCGACGTCGCCGGCCTGGTAGTCGAAGGTGCGGGCCTTCGATTCGGAGCCGAACACCGTCATCCGGCCCTGGCCGGAGAGGTAGTATTGCCACTCGTCGCCGTTGGGGTGCCAGTGCAGCTCGCGCAGGCCGCCAGGCTCGACCTCGACCAGCGCCGCGGCGATCGTCGCGGAAGCCGGGAACACCGTGGAATCGGTGATGCGCACGCTCCCGCCCCTGGTGCGGACCGGCTCCTGGGCCAGCATCTTGTGGCTGAAGGTCTTCGGCACCGGACCCGAGCCGCCCATCCTGTCGGCCGCGAGGGGGCCGGGCTGGGGGCCGGGGAAGATGTAGAGCTCCTTCTCGGGGATCTTGGCGAAGGCGCTCTCGGGCAGGCCGAAATTCCTGGCGAGCACGTCCTTCGGCGTGTGCGCCAGCCAGTCGGTCAGCAGGAAGGTGGAATCCTCCGAGAAGCCGCCATCGTCGAACACGAGCAGGAACTCGCAGCCGTCGATCCCGTCGGCGGAAAGCCCCTGGATCGAGTGCGGGATGCCGCCCGGGAAGTACCAGAGGTCACCTTCGCCGACATCGTCCGCGAAGGTGCGCCCGTCCTGATCGACCGCGGTGATCCGGGCCCGGCCCTTGATCATGTAGGCCCACTCGGATTCCTTGTGCCAGTGCATCTCGCGGACCGCACCGCCCTTGAGCCGCATGTTGACCCCCGCCATGGCCTTCGAGACCGGCAGCTCACGGATCGTGGTCTGGCGCGCCCAGCCGCCCGCCTCCAGCCGCATGTGGCTGTCGCTGAATGACCATTTCAGGTTCGGCATCGTGCCGTGGTCGGTGGCGGGCGGGGCCAGGGTGAACGGCTCCTCGGCGGCCCGGGGCCGGTTCTGCGGGCCGAGGATGTCGGCGCCCTTGCCGCCGCGCTCGGGCAGCGGCGCGGCCGGAGCGGCGGATTGCGCCGCGGCCGAGGTCGCCGCCATCGCGCCGCCGGCCGCCGCGATGAGCGCACGCCTTGAGATCTCGGTCATCATGGATCGGTTCCTGTCAGTGCCAGGAGAACCGGTCGCGCACCCGGAGGATCCCTGGGCTCCGGGCGAGATGCCGCATCCTGCGCTGCGGCATCTCGCCCGGAGCCCGCGCGCGGCCTATGAATTGAATACGGCACGGGGCGCGTCCCGGCCGTTCGTCGGACACGATCGGCGGTTGATGCGCGGCGCGACCCGAGGGCGAGGATGGCGGACCGGGACAGTTCAGCCGCGGACGGAACCGGCCCGCCCGCGCGCGGCCGCCGGTGGCTCGCCCTGCTGGCGCTGTCGGCCCTCGCCCTCCTCGGATACCGCCTGTGGCCGGACGCGTCCCGGGCGGCGAGTCCGCCCCCGGCCGCCGAGGCGAAGCCGCCGACCGTGCGGGTCGCCCTCGCGGCCAGGGCCTCCGATACGCTGAGCCTGACCCAGACGGGCACCACCCAGGCTTTCGATACGGCGAGCCTCTATCCGCGGGCGACCGGCTACATCGTCGCGCGCGAGGTCGATCTCGGCTCGCACGTGAAGAAGGGCGACCTGCTGTTCCGGATCAGCGCGCCCGACCTCGACCAGCAGCTGGTCCAGGCGCAGTCGCAGGTGCTGCAGCTCCAGGCAGCGCGGATCCAGGCGCGCGCGATGGTCGACCAGGCCGAGGCCAACCGGCACCTCGCCGACGTGACCAACCGGCGGACCTCGACCCTGGCCGGCACCGGGGTCGAGACCCGGCAGAACGCCGACACCTCCCAGGCCGGGGTGCTGGCGCAGACCGCCAATGTCGACGCCGCCAAGGCCGCCGTGAAGGTCGCCGAGGCCAACATCGCCGCCCAGGAGGCCCAGGTCGCCCGCCTGAAGGTCCTGACCGGCTTCGAGGAGATCCGCGCGCCCTTCGACGGGGTGGTCACGGCCCGCAACAACGACGTCGGCGACGCGGTGACGGCGGATACCAACACGGGGGCGCCGCTCCTGACGCTGGCGCGGGACGACGTGCTGCGCATGGCGGTGAACGTGCCGCTCTACGCCGCCGACGGCGTCAAGGACGGGCTCAACGCCAGGGTCGAGGTGGCGCAGATTCCCGGGAAGGTCTTCCCCGGCACGGTCTCGCGCTCGTCGACGACGCTGCTCTCCGCCGCCCGCACGCTGGTGACGCAGGTCGACATTCCCAACCCGGACGGCGCGCTGCGGGCGGGCCTCCACATCACCATCACGCTGGAGATTCCGCGGACCGCGCCCGCCGTGACGGTGCCGAACGACGCCCTGATCTTCGACCAGAACGGGACCCGCGTGGCGGTGGTCGGGACGGAGGCCGACGGGAGCACCGTAGTGCGGATGCGCCCGGTCACGATCTTCCGCCAGACCCGGACGGCACTGGAGCTGCGGTCGGGCTTGCGCGGAGGCGAGCGCGTGGTCGTGGGCCCGCCGGCCGGCCTGCGCGACGGCGACCGGATCGCGCCGCAGCCGGAGGGGCGGACGGGGGCGTGAGAGCCAGCCCGGGCGTATGGGAGCCGCACCGATCGTCCTGGCGAGCGGCGCGACGCCGACCGACCCCGTCGACCTGCCCCTTTCCCGGCCAGGCGAGGGGCAGGGCGTGCCGGGCGTCAGGCCTCGAGCCGCGCCCGCGAATCCGTGCGAGCGAGGCGGGCCAGCAGGTACTCGACCTCGGCCTTCGCCTGGGCGGTCAGGGCCTGCGACGGCTTGCGCTGCGCGTCGGATGAAAAAATCCCGCGCCGCATGAACACGTATTTGCGCACGGCGAGGCCCAGCGGGCCCTGCTGCTGCTCGTAGCGCAGATAGGGGAGGTGGGCGTCGAACAGGTCGTGGGCGGCGTCGCGCTCGCCAGCCCGGCCGAGGCGGACCACGTCGACCAGCATCTCCGGGAAGGCGTAGCCGGTATTGGCCCCGTCGGCGCCGCGCTCGGTCTCGAAGTCGAGGAACAGGCCGCCATTGCCCACCAGGATGGAGATGTGGCGCATCGAGCCGTCCGCCTCGAAGCCGCGCAGCGTCGAGATCTTCTCCAGGCCCGGCCAGTCCTCGTGCTTGAGCATCACGCAGGAGGGGTTTTCCGACACGATCCGGCGGATCACGCCGGGGGTCATCTGGACCGAGAAGGTGAGGGGATAGTCCTGAAGCACGAAGGGCACGTCCGGGCCCACGGCCTCGGCGGCATTCCGAAAATAGCCGACCACTTGGTCGTCGGTGCGGAGCGTGTTGGGCGGCGCGATCATCACGCCGGCCGCGCCCAGCTCCATCACCTCCCGGGCGAGCGACCGCATGGCCGCGAAGCCTGGCGCCGTGACGCCGACGATCACCGGCAGCCGGGTGCGCCCGAGGACGCGCCGCGCCACCGCGATTCCCTCCGCGTGGTCGAGCTTGCCGGCCTCGCCGAGCTGGCCGAGGATCGTCAGGCCGTCGACGCCGGCCGCCCCGAAGAAGTCTGTCATCCGGTCGAGGGAGACCTCGTCGATCCGGCCGTCCGGATGGAACGGCGTCGGCGCGATCGGTACGACGCCGCCGATGTCGCTGGTGAGGGGCATGCCGGTCTCCGCGCTGCTGCGGCGGCCGCCGGCCGCCGGGTGGCATGCCCCATACTAAAAAATCTCGGGCGACGCGACGCGCCCGGGACGGGATCGGACCGCGTTCGGCGCGCGATCGACCGGTTCGATCAGCCCAGCAGCTTGTCGAGGGTGATCGGCATCTCGCGGACCCGCACGCCGGTGGCGTGCCAGACCGCGTTGGCGATGGCCCCCACCGTGCCGGTGATGCCGATCTCGCCGACCCCCTTCACGCCGAGCGCGTTCACCACCGCGTCGTCCTCGTGGACGAGGATCGCCTCCAGGGCGGGCACGTCGGCGTTCACCGGCACGTGGTACTCGGCGAGGTTGTCGTTGAGGAACCGGCCGGTGCGCGGGTCCATCTCGGCCCGCTCGTGCAGGGCGAAGGACAGGCCCCAGATCATCCCGCCGTAATACTGGCTCTGGACAAGGCGCGGATTGATCACCCGGCCGGCCGCGAAGGCGCCGGTGAGGCGGCTCACCCGGATCTGGCCGAGATCGGGATCGACCTTCACCTCGGCGAAGACCGCCCCGTGGGCGTGCATGGCGTAGGAGGCCTGCGCGGCCGGATCGGCGCCGGCCTTGCCCTGGCCCTCGATGCTGGCCCGGCCGGCCCGCCTGAGGATGTCGGTGATGGACTCGCTCCGGCTCGGGTCGTCGCGCCGGGCGAGCCGGCCGCCCGCCGCGGTGACGCCGGCATTGCCGGCCCCGTAGAGCGGGGAGGCGGGATCGTTGGTGGCGAGATCCGCGAGCTGGCGGATCACGTCGCCGGCGGCCGCGTGGATCGCCCCGCCCGCCGTCGCGGTGTGGCCCGAGCCGCCCGCGATGCCGGCATTCGGCAGGTCGGAAGACCCCATCCGGAAGGTGAGGGCGTCCATCCCGATCCCGAGCCCGTCGGCGGCGATCTGGGCCAGCGCCGTCCACGAGCCCTGGCCCATGTCGATCGCCCCGAGCTCCACCGTGCCGGTGCCGTCGGCGCGGATCTCGGCCCGGGCCATGCCCTCGAAGATCAGCGCCGGGAAGGTCGCGGTGCCCATGCCGGTGCCCACCAGGAACCCGTCCTGGTCCCGCGTCTGGCGGGGCTGGAGCGGGCGCCCGGCCCAGCCGAAGGCCTCGGCGCCGCGCCGGTAGCATTCCCGCAGCGCCTTCGACGAGAACGGCTTGCCGGTGATCGGTTCGACCTCGGCGTAATTGGCGAGCCGGAAGTCCAGCGGGTCCATGCCGAGCGCGAAGGCCATCTCGTCGAGCGCACTCTCCAGGGCGACGCTGCCGGTAGCCTCGCCGGGCGCCCGCATGAACAGGGGCGTGCCGGTATCGAGCCGCACCGCCTCGTGCCGGATGGCGATGGCGGGGCTGGCGTAGAGGGTGCTGGTCGCCCGGCCCGCCGGCTCGAAGAAGTCGTCGAAGCTCGACGAGGCGGTGCGGATGTGGTGGTCGAGCGCCGTGAGCTTGCCGGCGGCGTCGGCGCCGAGGCGGATCGTCTGCCGGGTCGGGCCGCGATGGCCCATCGGGCCGTACATCTGGCTCCGGGTCGGCACGAGCTTCACCGGTTTGCCGACGAGCTTGGCCGCCATGCAGGCGAGCACCTGCGGCCCGGCCGGCACGCCCTTCGAGCCGAAGCCGCCGCCGAGATAGGGGCTCTCGATGTGGATGTCGTCGGGGCTGATGCCGAACAGCCCGGCGAGCCGCCCCTGCGACATGGCGAGGGCCTGGGTCGGCATGTGCAGCGTCAGCCGGTTCCCGTCCCAGCTGGCGACGGCCGCGTGCGGCTCCATGGCGTTGTGGTACTGGGCCGGCGTCTCGTAGGTGGCGGCGATCGTCTTGGACGCGGCCGCGAGCCCGGCCTCGACGTCGCCGTCAATCTCCACCGGCGGCGCGCCGACGCCGACCGAATCCGGCGTGAAGACCGCGCCGGAATCGAGCCCGATCCGCGGCGTCTCGGCCGCGTAGGTCGGGGCGAGCAGCCGGGCGCCCTCGGTGGCCGCCTCCAGAGTCTCGGCGATCACCACGGCGATGGGCTGGTTGGCGTAGCGGACGCGGTCGTTCTGCAGGAGGTCGAGGCGGAACGTGAACGGCCCGTCCTTGGCGTCCGGGTCCTTGGCGAGCGCCGGGGCGTTCTGCGGCGTCATCACCGCGACGACGCCGGGATGGGCCTCGGCGGCGGCCACGTCGAGGCCGGTGACGCGGCCCTTGGCGATCCGGGCGACGCAGAGCGCGGCGTGGAGGGTCTCGGGGGGCAGGTTGTCGGCGGAGAAGCGGGCCTGGCCCGTCACCTTGAGGGGGCCGTCGCGCCGGGTCAGCGGCTGGCCGATGCTGGAGCCGTGGCGGATCGCGCCGGCGGGGAGGTTCGAGGCGGGCGTGTTCGATGGCTTGGAGGTCGCGGTCATGCGGGTCTCCTCAGACGATGCCGAACGGGGAGGCGGGGAGCGCCGGGATCCGGGCGGGCGTGCCCGCGGCGGCCTGGGTCAGCGCGCGGATCGCCACCCGGCGGGCGAGCTCGATCTTGAAGGCGTTGGCCTCGCCGGTGGGCTTGGCGCCGGCCAGCGCCGCGGCAGCGGCCTGTGCGAAGGCCTCGGGGGAGGGTGCCTGTCCGGCGAGCGCGGCTTCAGCCTTCGCCACCCGCCAGGGCTTCAGCGCCAGCCCGCCGAGCGCCAGCCGGGCCTGCCCGATCCGTCCGCCGGCCTCCAGGGTGAGGGCGGCAGCCGCCGAGACCACCGCGAAGGCGTAGGAGGTGCGGTCGCGGACCTTGAGATAGCGGGCATGGCCCCGGAAGGACGCCGCCTCAGGCGGCAGGCGCAGGGCGGTGATCAGCTCGCCCGGCCGCAGGTCGGTCTCCCGCTCCGGATGGTCGCCGGGCAGCAGGTGAAAGGCCGTCAGCGGCACCTCCCGGGCGCCGTCCGGCCCGGTGATCTCCACCACCGCGTCGAGGGCGGCGAGCGGCACGCAGAAATCGGACGGGTGGGTGGCGATGCAGTGCTCGCTCCAGCCCTGGACCGCGTGGATGCGGGTGGCGTGGCCCAGAGCCGCGCAGCCGGAGCCGGGCGCGCGCTTGTTGCAGGGCGAGACCGCGTCGGTGAAGTATTGGCAGCGGGTGCGCTGCATCAGGTTGCCGCCGACCGTGGCGGCGTTGCGCAATTGCGCCGAGGCGCCGGCCAGCAGGGCCTCGGCCACCATCGGGTAGGCCTTGGCGAAGGCGGGGTCATAGGCGAGGTCGCTGTTGCGCACCAGGGCACCGACCCGGGTGGTGCCGTCCGGCAACCGCTCGATCGCCGAGAGGCCGGGCAGGCGGGTGATGTCGACGATCCGCTCGGGAGTCGCGACGCCGCCCTTCATCAGGTCGACGAGGTTGGTGCCGGCGGCGAGGAAGGCGGTGCCCGGAACCTGCCCGGCCGCCACGGCCTCCGGCACGCTCGCGGGGCGGATGTAATCGAAGCGTCTCACGCCGCGTCCTCCCGGTGCTCCGTGCGGGCCGCCGCGTCCTGAACCGCATCGAGGATGCCGGCATAGGCGCCGCAGCGGCAGAGATTGCCGCTCATGCCCTCGCGGATGCGCTCGGGATCTGTGCCGGCATGACCCTCGCGGATCAGGCCGACCGCGCTCATGATCTGGCCGGGAGTGCAGAAGCCGCACTGGAAGCCGTCATGGGTGATGAAGGCCGCCTGGACCGGGTGGAGCCGGTCGCCCTCGGCGAGCCCCTCGATGGTCAGGATCTCGGCGCCGTCGAGGCTCGCGGCGAGCGTCAGGCAGGAGTTGATGCGCCGTCCGTCCACCAGCACCGTGCAGGCGCCGCACTGGCCGCGGTCGCAGCCCTTCTTGGCGCCGGTCAGGCCGAGGCGCTCGCGCAGGAGGTCGAGGAGGGTCACCCGCGGATCGTCGAGGGCGATCTCGCGCGGCTGCCCGTTCAGGGTGAGCCTGAGGGGAATGGTCATGCGGGGGTCCCGGCTTGCAAAGGCTGGAACCGTTACAGATAGCCGCCGCCACGCTCTCGGCGAGACCGTAAGCACAAAGTGATGTGCGCAAGATCACGGTACGCGCAGGTCGCGCCCCTATGCGGACTTGACCGTGACTTCCGAGACGGACTTCAGCACCGTCTTTCCCTTGGCAGTCTTGATCTCCAGGGCCGGCTCCGCCTTCGAAGCCTCGCGCTTCACCGTGTTGCCCTTGATGGTCTTCTTGACGTCCTGGGTGTGGACCTTGGTCACCGCACCCGAGACGGTGCCCTGACCCCATTTGTAGGTCACGTCGTCGCCAGCCTTCACCTTCGCCTGGGCGGTCATGTGCGTCTCCGTCGCGGATGCGGGGAAAGCGGAGCCGGGGCAGGGGCGTTCCCGGGTATCCACGGCCGGAATGCCGCAGCCGGATCGACCTGCCCCGCCGGAATTCCAGCCTCAGCGCCCGACCGACCGGCGCAGGGCCGTGACCATCGTCTCGACCGCTCCTTGCGCGGCGTCACCGAGGTCGATGGCGGTCTCGCCGGCGGTGACGAGGCCGCGCGCCTCCAGCTCCTTCACGCCCTCCGGATCGGCCTCGTGGCCGGCGCCGTCGCGACGGATCACCGAGGTGACCGTCTCGCCGCTGACGAGGCGGTGATAGGCCGCGAAGGCGAAGATCGAGAGGGCCTTGTCGGAGAGTCCGTTCACGTCGTCGGCCATGCTTGTGCGCCTCCCTGCACTCCTCGCGGGCTGTTCGACGAACGCCGCGGGAGCGTTGGGGCTCCGGATGGCGGCAGGGGTGCGACGACGGGTGCACCCGAGCGGCGACGCTTCGCGCCGGGGCCGCCTTCCTGCTACTCTGCCATCCTCCATGAATGCGCAGACCGATCAGACCGAAGTGGAACCCAGCCCCGAGACGCTCCGCGCGCCCGCGCCGCCCGATCTCGACTATCGCCTGCGCCAGCAGGTGATCCTGTCGGAATTCGGCGTCGAGGCGTTGCGCGGCACCGATGTCGACCACCTGCTGCAGCGGGCCGCGGAGCTGTGCGCGCAGGGCATGGGCGCCGAGTTCTGCAAGGCGCTGGAATATCAGCGCGGTGCCGACACCCTGCTGGTCCGGGCCGGCGTCGGCTGGGGGCCCGACGTGATCGGGAAGGCCCGGATTGGGGCGGACCTCGCCTCTCCGGCGGGCTTCGCCCTCAAGACCGGCCGGCCGGTGATCTCCAACCACCTCGCCGATGAGACCCGGTTCCGCACGCCGCAGCTCATGGCCGATCACGGCATCCGCCGGGCGATCAACGTGCTGATCGAGAATCGGGACGGCGCCTTCGGGGTGCTGGAGGTGGACGATACCCGGGAGGGCATGTTCGAGGAGGCCGACATCGCCTTCATGCAGGGCTTCGCCAACCTGCTCGGCGGCGCGATCGAGCGCCAGCGCACCGAGACCCTGCTGCGCGCCGCCCTCGCTCGGCAGGACCTGCTCGCCCGCGAGATGAGCCACCGGGTCAAGAACAGCCTCGCCATCGTGGCGAGCCTGCTCGCCCTCCAGGCCCGGGCCGCCGAAGACCCGGCCGTGCAGACGGCCCTGGCGGATGCGCGCAGCCGCGTCGAGGCGATCGCGGGCGTCCACGACCAGCTCTGGCGGCAAGGTGACAAGGATGGCGACAAAGCGGAGGGTGACGGGGAGGGGGTGCCGGGCGAACTCGACCTCGCCCCCTTCCTGGAGAAGCTGGTGGCCAACCTCGCCAGCGGCGTGCCGGGCCAGCGGCTCGCCTGCACGGCCTGCCCGCAGCGGATCTCGGCCGACCGGGCGATCCCCATCGGCCTGCTGGTCAACGAACTCGTCACCAACGCGCTCAAATACGCCTACCCGCCCGAGACGCACCCGGCGGGCGGGGAGATCCGGGTCCGCGCCGAGCGCCGGCCCGAAGGGCTCGTGGTCGAGGTGACCGATGACGGGATCGGCCTGCCGGCGGGGTTCGAGATCGGGCGCGCCTCGAAGAGCCTCGGAATGCGGGTGGTCGGCAGCCTCACGCGCCAGCTCGGCGGCAGCCTGACGATCCCGGCCCGGGAGACGGGCACCTGCTTCCGCCTGGAGGTGCCGCTGGCCGGTTGAGCGCGCCGCCCGGCCGGGGCGGGGACTGGACAAAGGCCCTGCCCCGTCGCGATCTGCGCGCGACGGGCTCGGCGAGAGTGAGCGGGTGCAGTGACCGGGATCAGCACGACGGCGGCGCGCCTCGCCGAACGGCTCCACGCCTTCCGGAGCCTCGGCGACAATTGCGAGTTCGGGTTCGTGCAGCGCTACGGCGGGGTCGAGCCCTCCGGGCTGCTGCGCTTCTCCTACACGCCGATGGCGGACCTGATCCGCGGGCTGCGCTGCGGCTTCGCGGATTTCGGCGTACCGGGAGATCTGCGGCTCTCCGTGAGCGCCGGGGGCACCTATTACTGCCACAGCGTAGCCTACAACATCTGGGCGAATACCGGGCACCCGGCCGGCTCGATCGAGCCGGCGGTGCTGCTGGAGCGGGAATACGGCCGGCTGGCCCATCTCAAGCGCAAGCTGCTGGACGACCTCGCCGACGGCTCGAAGATCCTGGTGCGCAAGGTCGGCCGCGACGAGCCCGAGGCCGATTTCGCCCGCCTGACCGAGGCGGTCTGGGGACACGGGCCCTCGACGCTGCTCCGCGTGACCGAGGCCGGGCCGGACTGGATTCCGGAACCGGCCCGGCGCGTCGCCGACCGGCTGATCGCGGGGCGGGTCCGCCGCTTCGCGCCGGTGGAGCAGGCCTGGGAGGTCGACCTCGAACCCTGGATGCACCTCGTGGACAGCGCCTACGCGCTGGAGCGCGGCGTGGCGCCGACCCCCCTCGACGCCGCCGCCTTCCCGGAGGCGCTGACGCTGCCGGGTCGCCTGCGTCGGCATGTCGGCCGGCACCGGGCGATGGCGCTCAGCGCCTACACGCGGGCGGTGGATCCGGCCAGCTTCCGCACCGATGCGGTCCACGTCTTCTCGAGTTGGGTGTGGATCCCGGAGGACTTTGCCGGGGACCGGGTCTTCGCGGCAGCCGGCTATGCCCGGCTGGGCTGGCGGGATGCCGACCTGTCGCGGCGCCGGTGCTGGCAGCGCGTCTGGGCGGCGGGGCGGCTGCGGCCCGATGCGACGCGCGAGCCCGTCGGGCTCGGCATGATCGGCACGCGGCGGGACAGGTTCTGGTCCGCCGGGGCGCGCTTCGCCGAGGGGCCGATCCCGGGCGATGAGCCCGCGCCGGATCTGCCGATGCCGCCGTTCCGTTTCCCGGGCCGGGATCTCCTCGGGCGGCTGCTGCCGCGGGTCCTGTAGATCGGACGCCCCGCTCTCCCGCTCCGGGCGCCTTCATTCCTCTCTCAGGCGCCGCGCGCGTAGAGGGCGGGCGGCATCCCGACATGCCGCCGGAAGGCCGCGCTGAAGGTGCTGGCGGAGCTGTAGCCCACCCGTCCGGCCGCCTCCGCGACGGTGATCCCGTCCCGGCGGAGGAACGCCTTGGCCAGCGCCATGCGCCAGCCGGTGACGTAGGCCATCGGCGCGACCCCGACCGCGCGCTGGAACCGGTCGAAGAAGGCTGACCGCGACAGGGCGGCCTCCCGGGCGAGGGCGCCCACCGTCCAGGTCTGTGCCGGCCGATCATGGATGCACCGCAGGGCGCCAGCGAGATGATCGTCGCGAAGCCCGCGCAGGAGTCCGGCCGACGCGGATGGACCCGCGGCCGAGCGCAGGGCCTCAATGAGGAGCACCTCCAGAAGCCGCGTCAGGACGGCTTCTCGGCCCGGTCGCCCCGCCCGCGTCTCGTCGTCGACGAACTCCACCAGGGCACTCAGCCGCGGCTCGCCGCGCACATGCACCTGATGCGGCAGGAGCGACACCAGCAGGCCGGCGTCGTCCGAGGCGAAGGTGCAATGCCCGACCAGCATGCGAATGTCGGGCTCGGCGTGCTCCGGCCCGAGCCGGAACAGGCCGGGGCTCGTTTCAACGGGCGCGGCCGGCGCCTCTAACGGCGTGTTCGCCGGCGGCTCAAGGCTGGAGACCGCGAAGGCGCGGGCTGCCGGTACCAGGATGAAGTCGCCCGCCTCGAGCACGACCGGTGCGCCGCCCGCCACATCCAGACGGCACCGCCCCTCCAGGATCGCGCCATAGAACGGCCGGCCGGCATCCGAGCGCGTCACCCGCCACCGGCCACCCGCGACGATGCGTTTCGAGATGTCGGGCTCGGGCCGGAGCATGCCCACCACTTGGCTGAGGGGATCCGTCATATCTGGACGATCGCGCATGGAATTCGGACTTTTGATCGTAGATCGTCCAGCCTCGGCCGCCTACCCTCCGGGCCTTCCCAACCGGAGTCATCGTCCATGCGCACCATTCTCATCACCGGCTGCTCGTCCGGCTTCGGCCTGGAGACGGCCCGCTTCTTCCTCGACCGGGATTGGTCGGTCGTCGCCACCATGCGGAGGCCGCACCGCGACACCCTGCCCGCCTCCGACAGGCTCCGCGTCCTGCCGCTCGACGTGACGAAGGCGGACAGCATCGCGGCGGCGGTGGCGGCGGCGGGCCCGATCGATGTCCTCGTCAACAACGCGGGCGTCGGGCTGCTCAACGCCCTCGAGGGGACAACGCCCGCCATGGCCGACGAGGTCTTCGCGACCAACACGCTCGGCACCATCGCGATGACCCGAGCAGTGCTGCCGCAGTTCCGGAACCGGCGCGCGGGCGTCATCGTCAACGTCACCTCGGCCGTGACGCTCAGGCCGCTGCCGTTCCTCTCGGTCTACACGGCCAGCAAGGCGGCGGTGAATGCCTTCACCGAAGCGCTCGCGGTGGAACTGGACCCGTTCGGCGTGCGCACACGCCTCGTCATCCCAGGGCGGGCCCCCGACACGGCGTTCGGCGAGAATGCCCGCGCCCGCATGGGGATGGACATTCCGGAGGCCTATGCGGAGCAGGGAGCCACGCTCTTCGCCGGGATGCGCCAATCCGCCGAGCCCGTGACGCGGTCGCTGGACGTGGCGGCCGCGATCTGGCGGGCGGCGACCGATCCGGCCTGCCCGATGCGCCTTCCGGCCGGCGCGGACGCCGAGGCCTGGGCCGCGGCCGCCTGACCGCCACGGTTCCGGCGACATCCGACGGCCCGCCTCGGGGAGGGCGGGCCGAGCAGACGGACGGGCATGCCGGTGCGGACGTTCCGCGCCGATAGTGCCGTCCGCGCGGGATGGAGATCGCGCGACGGAATCCGGCGGATCAGTGCGCGTGACGCATCCGCGGGGAGGGGTCCCAGGCCGCCCTCGCCCGATCCGGCGGACCGGGGCTGCCCGGTGGTCCGCCGCGATCGCCGCCGTCACGCATCCAGGATCGCGGCGGAGCCGGCTCCCGCATCGAAACCTCCGATCGTGCCGGCTCCCACCAGAGCCGGCCGAAGCCGGCCGAGATGTGTTCGGCTTTTCTCTCCGTTTTGTTCCAAGCTGAGGCCCGCTATCCGGCTCCGGGACCCGCCCCGTGCCAGGATCCATAGTTCGCATAAGATATATTATGGAACATAGAAGGCAGTCCCGGCCGGGCGAGGGGCTGGCATGCCAGGTTGTCACCGGTGGGCGATCCGGGATGATGCCGCTTCGTGCCGTGTCCGGTTCCAGAGGCCGCGATCCGGCCTGGCCGCCTGGACGTCGCGGCCGGATCGGGTGAGGGCGGTCCGAGCCCCCTCCCCGCAGCGGCTCATGCCGCGCGCCCGGCCATGCGGCGCACATCGCCGAGGATCCGGCCGTCCTGCGTCCGACAGTCGATATGCTCCGACAGCCGGCCGGCCCGGATCCGGATCGCCGTCGGCCGGGCCAGAAGCTCGGCGCGCTCCAGGAAGCCGAGGGCGCTCATCGGCGCGTCCCGGCCGCCGCCGAGGCCACGCCACCAGGACACCGCCTTCTCCCGCTCGTAGCCGCTGCGCTCGGGCCGCAGATGGACGCGCCACACCGCCTCGGCGGCGCCGTCCCGCCAGCCGAGCACGAGGTCGAGCCCGTCCGGTGCCGCCTCCAGGCTCAGGTCCGTGACCGGATGCCAAGCCGGCTCGTGCCAGCCGGTTTCCGCCGCCGGGGCAGGGCCGGCCGGTTCGGGGCCCGGCAATCCGGGATCCGCCGAGAGGATCGCCAGTTCGTCGTCGGCTGCGGCCTCGTGCGGGGCCTCTGTATCCGCTTCCGGCTCGGTCCAGCAGGCCTCGCAGGTGGAGGCGTTCAGCGCGATCAGGGCGCCGCAGCCGGGGCAGGGCTTGGCGCGCGAGCCCCCTGCCCCGCCGATCACCTGGGTGGCACTCCGGACCGTCACGGCGTCCACGGGGCCGTGCATCCGCACCAGACCGGCATAGTCGAGGATCAGTGCATTGACCTTGCCCGGGGCGCAGCGCAGCGCCCGGCCGACCTGCTGCACGTAGAGACCGGTGCTGCGGGTCGGGCGCAGCAGCGCCACGAGATCGACCTCGGGCACGTTGAAGCCGGTCCCCAGCACGCCGACCGAGGTCAGGCAGCGGATCCGTCCAGCCCGGAATGCCGCCACGATCCGGTCGCGCTCCCGCCGTGGGGTCTCGCCCGAGACGGTCTCGCAGGAATACCCTTCCGCCCGCACCGCGTCGCGCACGGCCTCCGCGTGGGCGAGCCCGGCGCAGAAGGCGAGCCAGGCCCGGCGGGCACGCCCGTACTCCGCGAGCTCCGCGACCGCCGCCCGGGTGATCCACTCGCGGTTGACCGCCGCCTCCAGCTCGCCCGGGATGTAGTCGCCCCCGCGCCGGCCGACGCCCGAGACGTCGAGCTGGGTCAGCGTCGCCTTGGAGACCAGGGGCGCCAGGAAGCCGCGCCGGATCAGCGTGAACGTGTCGGCCTCGTAGGCGATGCCGGAGAAGAGCCGGTGCTCGCCTTCGTCGAGGCGGCCCGAATCGAGCCGATACGGGGTCGCGGTGAAGCCCGCCACGCGCATCCCGGGGGTCAGCGCCCGCAGGCCGGACAGGAAGCGGCCGTAGCGGGTGTCGGCGGCGCGGGGGATCAGGTGCGCCTCGTCGACGATCACGAGGTCGCGCGGGCCGACCGCGTCGAGCCGGTCGGCCACCGACTGGATGCCGCAGACCAGCACCGGCGCCCCGGCCTCCCGCCGCCCGAGCCCGGCCGAGAAGATCCCGGCCGGCGCCTCCGGCCAGGCGCGGGTCAGCTCCGAAAAATTCTGGGCGACCAGCTCGCGGCTATGGGTGACGATCGCCACCCGGGCGCGGGGGTTTTCCTCCAGGGCCTCCCGGGCGAGGGCCGCGATCACGAGTGCCTTGCCGGCGCCGGTGGGCAGCACGATCAGGTGGCCGGGCGCAGCCTCGTCCGCCCCTGCCCGCGCCCAGGCGGCCGAGAGCGCGTCGAGGCTGGCGCGCTGGTAGTCCCGCAGGCGCAGCATGGCGGCGGTCTAGTCGGGTTCGCCGGCCCTGTCCGTGGCGGCGCGGTCACGGCGCAGCAGGTAGATGTCCATGATCCAGCCGTGCCGGGCCCGCGCCTCCGCCCGGACCCGCCGGATCTCCTCGCCCACATCGCCGAGGCGACCGGCGATCAGGATCTCGTCCGGGCTGCCGAGATAGGCCCCCCAGTGGATCGTCACATCCGGGTCGAGATGGCCGAAGGCCGGGTCGCCGTCGAGCATCACCACGACGCTGTCGGCCTCCCCGGGCCAGCCCGCGGCGAGGCGCCGGCCGGTGGTGATCAGCACCGATCCGCCGATGCCGTTCAGCGGAACGCCGTGGCGGGCGGCGAGCACCTGCACGCTCGACAGGCCGGGGACCACCGTGCGGGTGAACGCCACGCGCCCTCGCGCGGCGATGTGGTCGAGGATGCGGAGCACGCTGTCGTAGAGGGCCGGATCGCCCCAGGCCAGGATCGCCCCCACCTCCCCGGCCCCGAGATGGGCCGCGAAGGCCGCCTCCAGCCGCTCGGCCCGGGCCGCGTGCCAGGCCGCGACGGTGCTGCCGTAATCGGCCGGGCGGCGCTCCCGGGGCGGATCCTCCACGGCGACGATCCGGTGGGGTTTTCGGATATGGGCCGCGCAGATCCGGCGGCGGCTCTCGACGAGGTCGGCGGTCTCGGCGCGCTTGTCGAGGACGAACACCGCGTCGACATCGGCGAGCGCCCGCACCGCCTGGAGGGTCAGGTGCTCGGGATCGCCCGTGCCGATGCCGATGACCCGGATCAGCCTGTCCTGCATGCCGTCCTGTCCTCCGCCGGGGCGGGGGAGGGCCGGCGCCGGCCTCCCCTACAGGCGCGCATCGGCTTTGGCGAGGATCGCCCGGGCGATGGTCAGATCCTGCAGGGCGATGCCGGAGGAATCGAACGCGGTGATCGCCGCCGGATCCGTCCGGCCACCCTCCCCGCTCCGCAGCACGTCGCCGAGCGCGCGCAAGCCCGCCAGGGCATGCTCCGAGGCGTGCTGGAACTCGCCGATGGCGCGGGACTGCTCGGGCAGGTCGCAGAACAGCTGCGCCCGCTCCAGCAGGGCGGGGGGCAGTTCCTGCTTGCCCTTCGCGTCCGCGCCCATGGCGGCGACATGCGTGCCGGAGCGGACCCAGGCGGCCTCGAACAGAGGCGCGCGGGCGGGCGTCGCCGTGACGATCACGTCGGCGGCTTCGCAGGCCTCCCGGGGCGCGGCCGCCCGCACGTCGATCCCCGAGACCCACTGCCCCGCCAGGCGCTCGGCGAAGCCCGCGACCCTCGTGGCATCCCGGGCGACGACCAGCACCGTCTTGATCGGCAGGACCCGGGCGAGCGCCGCGCACTCGAACTCGGCCTGATTGCCGGCCCCGAACACCGCCAGCACCGTTGAATCCGGCCGGGCGAGGACGCTCGCCGCCACCGCGTCGGCGGCGGCGGTCCGGTAGGCGTTGACCCGGCCCGCCTCGATCACCGTGTCGATCCGGCCGACATCCTGGTCGAACAGCAGGATCACCGAATTGTGGCGCGGCAGACCCCGGTCCGGATTGCCCGGCCAGAACGAGCCGACCTTCAGGCCGGCGTAATCGGCCGTGGAGCCCGACTTGATCGAGAACCGGTTGGCCGGCTCAGAGCCGTGACCGAGCACCGCCGGGAACAGGGTGGTGCCCGGCACGACCGCGGCGATCAGCGCCTCCCGGGCCGCCGCGAACGCCATGGCGTGATCGACCAGGGCGGCGGATTCCTCTTCCGAGATGAAGCGCATGACGTGAGAACCTCCAGAATCGTGGTCTCGAAAGGTCCAGGACCTTTCGCGGATATCGGGCTTGGCCCGATGTCGGGGCGCCGCCCCGACACCCCGCCGAAGGGCCGAGGCCCTTCGAAAACCCCTACAGGGTCATGCCGCGGGCGGTGACCGGCCAGATGGCCTCGACCCGGCCGTTCCGCACGCCGACATACCAGTCGTAGACGTTGACCGTCGGGTCGCAATGGCCGGGGATCAGCTTCAGGCGCTCGTTGAGCGTCAGCACGTTGCCGGGATCGCTGATCACCCCGTGCTCGTCCGAGCACTTGATGTACTCCACGTCGTCCCGGCCGAAGACCACCGGCAAGCCGCTGTCGATGCTCTGCGCCTTGAGGCCGGCGTCGCAGATCGCGACGTCCGCCTTCGCCTTGCTCATGATCGCCGTGTAGATGAACAGGCTGTTCTCGAACTCCGCGATCGGCCGCCCTTCCGCATCCTTCACCCGCTGGTAATCCGCGTCCATGAAGACGTAGGAGCCGCATTGCAGCTCGTTGTAGACGCCGCTTCCGCCCTCCATGGCGAAGCTGCCGGTGCCGGCCCCCGCCACGATGGCGCAGTCGAGGCCCGCTGCCTTCAACAGGTCGACGGTGCGCCGCGTGTCGTCGATCGCCGTCTGGATCAGGGCTTGGCGCTCGCCGTAGTCGCGCACGTGCTGGGCCTTGCCCTGGTAGGCCTGCAGGCCCGCGAAGCTGAGGCCCGGCGCCGCCGCGATCTTCTTCGCGATCGCCACAGCGGGCTCGCCCGGCGCGACGCCGCAGCGGCCGGCGCCGACGTCGATCTCCACGAGGCACTCGAGGGTGACGCCGTACTTGACAGCCGACGCCGAGAGGTCGTCGACATTGCCGAGGTCATCGACGCAGACCAGCACCCGCGCCCGGGTGGCGAGCGCCGCGAGGCGCTCGATCTTCTTCGGCGCCACCACTTGGTTGGAGACCAGCACGTCGCGGATGCCGGCGCTCACAAGCGCCTCGGCCTCGCTGACCTTCTGGCAGCAGACGCCGCAGGCCCCACCCCGCTCGATCTGCATAACGGCGATGTCGGATGATTTGTGGGTCTTGGCATGCGCCCGGTGGCGCAGGCCGTGCGCCTTCATGAAGCGGCCGAGCTTCTCGATGTTGCGCTCGAGGGCGTCGAGGTCGACCAGCAGGCAGGGGGTGTCCACCTCCTCGACCGGCATCCCGACGGTGGCGGGGATATTGTTGCGCATGGTGTGTCCTCCTGATCGCGTGCAGATCTCTTGGCGGGAACCCAGGTTACGGGGCGAGGCCCAGAAGCTCGGCGATGCGCGGCGTCGCTTTGATGCCGGTGCCGGTGAGCACCACCACGGTGGTCTCCTCGGGCCGGATCGCGCCGCGCGCGGCGAGATCGGTGAGCGCCGCCGCCGCCATGGCGCAGGTCGGCTCGACGTAGAGGCCGGAGCGGGCAAGCTCCATCAGGGCCGCCTCGATGGCGTCCTCGGCGACCGCCACAGTGCCGCCGCCGGAGCGGCGCAGGGCCGCCAGCACTTCCCGGCCGCGGACCGGCTGGGCGATCGAGGCACCCTCGGCCAGCGTCGGGCGCGGGATGACCGGCACGAAATCCGCGGCGCCCGCCTCGAAACCGGCATGCAGGGGCGCACAATGGGCCGGCTGCACCGCGAAGAGCCGTGGCAGGCGGGCGATCTCGCCCCGGCGCAGCAGTTCCGAGAAGCCGATATCGCAGCCGAGGATGTTGCTGCCGGCGCCGCAGGGAATGATGACATTGTCGGGCGCGCGAAAATCCAGATCCTCCCACAGCTCGTAGGCGAGCGTCTTGGTGCCCTGGAGGAAATGGGCCTGCCAGTTGTGGCTGGCGTAGAAGATCGCATCCGCTTGGCCGACCGCGGCGTCGGCCGTGTCCTGGCGGGTGCCGGGGATCAACTCGACTTCGGCGCCGGCGGCCCGCATCTGGACGGTCTTGGCCGGCGAAGTCGAGGCCGGGACCAGGATCTTGGCCCGCATCCCGGCCGCCGCCGCATAGGTCGCCACCGCGGCGCCGCCGTTGCCTGAGGAATCCTCCAGCACCGCGTCCACCCCCTGCTGGCGCAGGATCGACAGCATCACGGAGGCGCCCCGATCCTTGAAGCTGCCGGAGGGCGCGAACCATTCGAGCTTGAAATGGGCGTGGCCACCCCGCCAGGGCCGGCGCACCAGCGGGGTGCAGCCCTCGCCGAGGGAGACCGGGTCGGAAACCGCCACCGGCAGGGCGGCGGCGTAGCGCCAGAGGGAGCGCTCGGCCGTGTCGATCTCCGCCCGCCCGATCCCCGGCAGGTCCGTGATCATCAGCGGACCGCCCGTCTCCGAGCGCCAGCGGGGCGTCTCGATCGGGTAGGTCGCGCCGGTGGCGGGGTCGAGATAGGCGGCAGACGGAGGCATCGCGGCTCGGTTTCCGGGGCGGCTCGGGAAGATAATACAAAATAATCTTGGTCGGCGCGCCTCCCTTGTGGGGACAGGACGGCGCGCCGCAATCCGGGTCGCGGCGGGCAGAGGCTCGCCGCGTCAGGGCTCCGCCCCGACACCCCGCCGAAGGGCCTCGGCCCTTCGGAAACCCAGGACCCTTCAGGCCGCGAGCGGCAGGATTCTCCGTTCCGGCGCGTGCTCGGCGGCGATCGCCCCGGCGACGAGCTCGGCGGTGGCGCCCGAGAGGGTCCAGCCGAGATGGCCGTGGCCGGTGTTGTAGAAGACCCCGGGCAGGCGGCCGCGGCCGACCTTGGGCAGCATGTTCGGCAGCATCGGGCGCAGGCCGCTCCAGGCCACGACCCGGTCGGTGTCGACGCGCGGGAACTGCTCCCGTGTCCAGTCGACCAGCGGCTGGATCCGGTCGTGGCGGATGTCGCGGTTGAAGCCGTTGAACTCGGCGGTGCCGGCGACCCGCAGGCGCTCGTCGCCGAGCCGGCTCGTGACGATCTTGGCCGCCTCGTCGAGGATGCTCACCTCGGGCGCCGCCTTCTGCGCCTCCGGGGTCAGCAGGTTCACGGTGATCGAGTAGCCCTTCACCGGGTAGACGTTGACCCGGTCGCCCAGCATCGCGGCGAAGCGCCGGCTGGCGCAGCCCGCGCAGATCACCACCGCGTCGGCGCGCAGGGCCTGCGCGCCGCCGGCCGGCTGGCCCGCTTCACGCCAGCCGACGGCATAGCCCCCCTCCCCCGGCGCGATGGTCTGGACATCTGCGTCCTGGACGAAGCGGACGCCCTTGCGGGCGCAGGCCGCGGCGAGGCCCCGGGTGAATTTGTGGATGTCGCCGGTGGCGTCCGAGGGCGTGAAGTAGCCGCCGTGATAGGTGCCGGCGAGCGTCGGCTCGATGACGCGGATCTCCTCCGGGGTCACGGCGTAGCGCTCCAGGCCGCCCTCCCGCAGCAGCGCGTTGACGGCCGTGGCCTTCTCGAAGCTCGCCCGGTCCCGGTAGAAATGCAGGATGCCGCGGGTCTTCAGGTCGAAGTCGATCCCCTCCGCCCCGGCCATGGCGAACAGGGCCTCCCGTGCCTTCAGGGCGAGCCGCACCGTCTCCACGGTGTTCTCCCGATAATGGGCGATCTCGCGGACGAACTCCGCCATCCAGGACAGCTTGTGCCAGGAGGGCTTGGGATTCATCAGCAGCGGCGCGTCGCGGCGCAGCATCCAGCGCAGGCCCTGCATCACCGTGGAGAACTTGTTCCAGACCTCGGCGTTGCAGGCCGAGAGCTGGCCGCCATTGGCGAAGGAGGTCTCCATGGCGGCGTAGCGCTGCCGGTCGAGGACGGTGACGTGGTAGCCGCGCTGGGCGAGCGCATAGGCGGTCGTCACGCCGGTGATGCCGGCGCCGATCACGGCGATGTGGGTCATGATTCGGGACTCCGAGACGTCGGGACGCGGGAAGGCCGCCCTCAAGCGGTCGGCCGGTTGCGCGCCCCATCTGTCCCGATGCCTGAGAGCTTGATCCGGCCTCGCCCTGGCGAGGCGAAGCACGGACGTCCCCTTCGGCGGGTGCCCACGGGCTCGCCCGCTGCACCACTCTCCAGATCGCCCTGACGACACGGTTCCGGTGCCTGAGAGTTTCCGGGGCGGTTGCTCCGTCGGCGCCGGGTCCCCTCTGCTGGGAAGATCCCGGTCTCTCCCGCATCGTCGCGATGGGCTGTCCCGGGATACGCCGATCGGCCGCGGGGGAGAAGCCCGCCCATCCCGCCGGCGGCCGATTCCACCGACAGCCGGTGCGCGTTGTCACCGCCGGGTCATCGCCGGGAGCGATCTGGGCCGGGAGCGATCTCGGCTGCCGGCGGTTGACCCGGCGGTTTGAGGGGGATTCCAGGGGGACGGCCGATGCTGACCAGGACCGCGATCTACGAGGGCACGGTGCGCGACGGCCGGGAGGACGAATTCTTCCGCCGGGTCCGGGACGAGCTCGAGCCGTTCTGGCGGCGGTTCCCGGGCGTCACCGCCGTGCGGGTCCAGCGCCTCGTCTCCAAGGACGACGACGCGCGGCCGATCGCCATGATCCTGGAGATGGACTTTCCCGATCAGGCGGCCCTGGACGCCTGCCTCGCCTCGCCGATCCGCCCGGAATCGCACGCCGCCACCGAGGCGGTGATGCAGATGTTCGACGGCCGCTTCTACCATCTGGTCAGCGCCGGACGGACCTTGTCGCTGGTGGATTAGGATCCGGTCGCGGGACGGCTATCACCTGCCGCATTCGCCACCTTATTTACCGCACATAAACCTAGATGGACAGATTTGCATCCTCCAAAGCTGAAAATATTCGCCTACACAGCAGTCGATCCAACACTCTTTAAGGGTCTCGGTGCAGGTTCTGACCGAGCGACACTTTTCTTGTTCAGGCGGACGGCGCGATGGCGAAGTGGATTCCTGGCGCGGCCGTCTTCGGTCTCCTGTGCCTGATGATCATCCCGGCCCCCGGGATCTGGGGCGTCCTGATCGGGGCCGCCTGTGTGCTGGCCATCGTCGGCAGCCTGTGCATGCTCCTCCTCGATCGGGTGGCGAGCGCCATCCTCGTCTGGCGCGCGCGGATGCGGGCGCGACGCCCGAGCCGGAGCCGGAGCCGGGTGGTCCATTCCGGCTCCGGGATGGCCCGGAAGGTCTGAGCGCCCGGCGGGGACTGGATTCCCCGCGGCATCGGTGCAAGGTCCCGGCGCCGCGATCACGGCGTCAAGACCCACCGGGACGGTCCGATGAAGCTCCTCTACTCCCCCGCCTCTCCCTATGCCCGCAAGGTGCTGGTCCTCGCCCACGAGACGGGACTGATCGGCCGGATCGCCGTCACCGCCGCGGGGGCCTCGCCGACCGGCCCCTCCGCGGAGGTCGCCGCCCACAATCCGCTGGGCAAGATCCCCGCCCTGGTGCTGGAGGACGGCACCGCCCTCTACGACAGCCGGGTGATCTGCGAGTATCTCGACGGCCTCTCGGCCGGGCCGCACCTGTTCCCCGAGGGCGCCGCCCGCTGGGACGCGCTGACCCGGCAGGCGCTCGCCGACGGCCTGCTCGATGCGGCGCTGCTCACCCGCTACGAGCGCGTGCTCCGCCCCGAGCCGCAGCGCTGGGACGCCTGGGAGGCCGGTCAGGTCGGCAAGATCCGCGCGGCGCTGGACCGGTTCGAGAACCTGGTCGGCGGGATGCCGGCGCTGGATATCGGCACGGTCGCGCTGGCCTGCGCGCTCGGCTACCTGGACCTGCGCTTCCCCGATCTCGCGTGGCGGGAGGGCCGCCCGGCGGTCGCGGCGTGGTACGCGGCGTTCGAACGCCGGCCCTCCATGGAAGCCACCGTGCCGAACGGCTGAAGCCCCGCGGCGCCGGGCCCCGCTACGGCCGGGCCCGGTCCGTGATCGCGTAGGGGTGGGTCGAGCCGAGCGGATCGGCGAGGAAGTCCTGGACCGTCCCGGCACCCGTGCCGAAGGTGATGAGCAGGAAGCCCCCCGCCAGGGCGAAGTTCTTCAGGAAGTCCCAGAACAGCTCGCGGCCCTTCCCTCCGGCCCAGAAATCCCCCGGCACCCAGAACTGCTTCCACAGCAGCGCCGTCACCCCGCAATAGCCGGCGAGCACGAAGGCGGCGGCCCGGTCGGCGGTCCCGGTCAGGATGCAGAGCGACATCCCGATCTCGACGCAGAGCCCGATCAGGATCAGCGCCGTCGCGGGGGCGGTGGCGTGCACGGCCTGCCGCGCCTGCCCGACCGCGCCCCTGAAATTCAGGATCTTGTCGAGGGCGCTGAACGGCAGGAACAGCAGCACGAGGAGCAGGCGGACGCCGAACGCGATCACGACGCTGAGGCTGGCCATGCGCTGAACGGTCTCCCCACCCGGCCCGGTTCAGGCCGCAGATCCAAGCCGCGAGCGGCGCAAAGGTTTCGTCCACGGCCGCGCCCGCGTGCAGATCCGCCCCCGGAACGTGCTGTGCGGGCCGGCGCGCCGCGCTTCTTCGATCACGGGTGTCGTCCGGGCAACAGTGATTTGAGCGCTCCACTCCGAATGCTTGCACGATAAAACCACAATAGGACCCAGATATATTTTTATAGATCGATAAATTATCCCACTACTATCGTCAGTAATAATTTCCATATCTCAATTCACGCACACAGGCGACCTTCGAGCAAGTCTTGACATCGTGCGTCGCATCATTCTTCGCTGGACTGATGCGCGGCCCGGCCGCCTCGCGGGCACGTTATCGCACATCGATCTTGGAAGCAGAGCTATGCTGCAAATGTCAGCGATAAAAGTCTCGGATCATTGGGCATGAGGGTAGCAGTCATCACGCCATCTCGGCTGAAGCTCTCGACCCTGGCCGGGAAAGCCGGTCAGTACTTCCTGGACCATGCGGTGGAGAGCGCCAACGCCCAGGAACTCGACAGACCGGTGACCATCCACTTCTTCGTCGGGACCGACCCCGAGACCGAGATCCCGGCGCACCTCGCGGACCATCCGCAGATCACCTTCGCGCGCGGTGAGCGCAAGGGGCAGATCCCCGCGCTGAACGCCGCGATCCGCGCCGTCGATGCCAGCTGGGACTACGTCGGCTTCCTCGAGGACGACGATCGCTGGCTGCCGCCATACCTCGCCGTTGCGCTCCGGGCCTTGGACCGCTTCGATTTCGTTTCCTCGACACAGCTCGAGGTGGACGAGGCCGGCGAGGTGGTCCGGATCAACGACTTCGCGACGCCGTCGGGCTGGCTGATGCGGCGGACCACCTTCGCGCAGGTCGGCGCGATCAGCCCGGCCTCGAAGTGGCATTACGACAACGAGTGGCTCGGCCGCCTCGCCGAGACCGGCCTGCGCCGGGTCCACCTCGTCGAGGCGACGGCGCCCGGCACCCTCCGGGACGCGATCCAGGTCCGCCCGTGGCTCGCCAACATCCTTCAGCTCGGCGGCCCCAACATAAGCCTCGCACGCCACGGCTTCGTCCTGCCGCTGGTGTGCCGCCTGGTGCATCCGGGCTCCGGAACCTCGGATGTCGGCCAGGGCGGGACCTCCAGGGCCGAGAGCGAGGCCGAGTATCAGCGGCTGATCGATCGCTTCGGGCGGATTCCGTGGTGAGACCGGGACGCCCGGCAGCCGCTGCGCGAACCGGATGAAGCTGCGCGCCCGGGAGCGCGCGCCGCCGATACGGAGACCGGTTCGGCGTAAGAGCGCGCCCGAACACGCTGAGACCGGGCGCGGCTCTAGCGGCCGGACGTACAGGCACGGATCAGCCGCCGGACGAAGCCCGCGCAGGCCTCGAGTTCGTCCCGGGTGACGTACTCGTCCGCCCGGTGGGCCCGGGCGATGGAGCCCGGCCCGATCACCACGGCCGGCACGCCGCCGAGCCGCTCGAACAACCCGCCCTCCGTGCCGTACGAGACCTTGGCGTGGCCGTTGCGGCCGGCGAGGCGCTTGGCCAGGGTCACGATCTCGGCCTCCGGGTCGGTGTCGAGGCCCGGATAATCGATCAGCGGCTCGACATCGACGCCGCAGGCCGGATCGCCAGCCCGCATCAGCGGCGCCAGCGTCCCGGTGGCGTAGGCGATCGCCGCGGCTGCCAGCGCCGCGGCATCGTCCGCGCCGATCGCCCGGTACTCGAATTCGACGCTGCAGGTGTCGGGCACGATGTTGAGCGCCGATCCACCCCGGACCACGCTCGACAGGCCGGTGGTGTGGGGCACGTCGTAGAGCGGGTCGCGGGCTCCGTCCCGGGCGATGGCCTCCGCGGACAGGCGGACATGCTCGATGAAGCGGGCGGCGTATTCCACCGCGTTGACGCCCTGGGGCGCCAGGGCCGAGTGGCTGGCCCTGCCGCGGAAGGTGAGGCGGGCGGCCGACTTGCCCTTGTGGCCGACCACCACATCCATCCCGGTGGGCTCGCCCACGAAACAGCCGAGCGGCCGCGGCACGCGCTCGCGCATCCGGGCGATCAGCGGGCGCACGCCGAGGCAGCCCACCTCCTCGTCGTACGAGATCGCGAGGTGGATCGGGGTGGCGAGGTCCGCCGCGACCATCTCGGGCAGGAGCGCGAGGCAGACCGCGAGGAATCCCTTCATGTCGGAGGTGCCGCGCCCGTAGAGCCGTCCCTGCTCCTCCCGCAGGGTGAACGGGTCCGACGACCAGGGCTGGCCGTCCGTCGGCACCACGTCGCTGTGGCCGGAGAGCACGTAGCCGGGACGGTCGGCGAACGGCCCGACGCTGACCAGCAGCGCCGCCTTCCGGCCGGTCGGATCCGGCACCCGCTCAACTGCGGCGCCCTGGCCCCGGCAATAGGCCTCGGCCCAGTCGATCAGCGGCAGGTTCGAGCGCGCGCTCACCGTGTCGAAGGCGACGAGCGTGGCGAGCAGCGCCACCGGATCGGGCGTGCCCGGGAGCGGGGGGGCGGTCTGTGCGGGCTCTGTCATGGATGGCGTGTCATGGATAGCGTCCTGCAGGCGCGCGATTCGGTCCGGTCGGCCCGGAAGGGTCGACCGGATTCCTACGGGGTTTTCAACGCTCCGGGGATCCCGGGCAACGTCCGGACCGCCCGGCGGGTCCCCGGAACCGGACGGTTGCCCGGGCGTCTCCGTCAGTGGCGGCCCCCGAAGGCCGCTCCGGCGGAGCCCGAACCATGCGTACCGGCCGCGTCCCGACCCGCGCCGCCCTGCTGCCGGTGGCGCTGCTGCTGGCCATCCCGGCCGAGGCCCGCCAGCATGACGGGAAGCATCCGGGGAAGCCGCACCATCGCACCGCCTCCGACATGGACCAGACCCTCGCCCGCAGGGCAGCGCGCGACCGGCCGCATTGGCGGGTCTGGCAGCAGACGCGGCCGCTCGTCCGGGCCCTGGCTCCGGCGACGCGCGAACGGGTCGGGGCGCCGCCGTTCACGGGCTGGGGCTACGGCGGCACCATCCCCGGGGCTTGGCCCGGCTTCTGAACCGCCTCGACCCGGCCCCGTCCGCCTGCCATGGTGCGGGTGACCGGAAGGCCTGAGACAGCCCACGATGGCACTGGAATTCCGCCTGGACGATCCGACCCCTGCGGATCCGCGCCGCCGCTGGGCCGCCCTGGCGCAGGAGGCGCGGGACGCCTGCTACGACAACACCCGCGCGGTGGCCGACAGCGCGGCCCAGATGGCCGCCCGGGACGCGGCCTCGGCCGGCTACCGGGCCGCGCATCCGGCCGGCCTCGACGTGCCCTACGGCCCCGGCGCCCGCAACGCCCTCGACCTCTATCCGGCCCGGGACGGGGGAGCGCCCTGCCTGGTCTTCATCCACGGCGGCTACTGGCAACGCGGCGCCCGGGAGCTGTTCGCCTGCTTCGCGCAGGGCCCGAACGCCGCCGGCTGGTCGGTGGCGATGGTCGGCTACACCCTGGCGCCGGAGGCGAGCCTCGCCCGGATCGTGGCGGAGACCGGCGCGGCCCTCGACTGGCTCGCCGCCCACGGGGCCGCGCACGGGATCCGCGGTCCCCTGGTCCTGTCGGGCTGGTCGGCGGGCGGGCTGCTCACCGCGATGCAGCTCGGGCACCCGGCGGTGGCGGCGGGCCTGGCGATCTCCGGCGTCTACGACCTCGCGCCGATCCGCCAGACCTCTCTGAACGCCAAGCTGAGCCTCACCGACGTCGAGATCGAGACCCTGTCGCCGCTGCGCCTCCCGGTGGTGGCGAAGCCGCTCTGCATCGCCTACGGCTCCCGCGAATTGCCGGCCCTGATCCACGACGCCCGCAACCTGCACGCCCTGCGGGCGGCGGCCCATGCGCCGGGGCCCCTGCTGCCGGTCCCCGAGGCCGAGCACTTCTCGGTGCTCAACGCCCTGCGCCGGCCGGACGGGATCCTGGTCCGGGCCGCCCATGCCCTTCTCGAGGGCTGAAGTCCCGGCCGTCATCCTGACGAAACCTCGGACGAAACCTTGGATGGCGCAGGCGACGACCACGTGCATATTTGCAACTCCCGATAGAAATTCTGTATCGCCGGAGGCCATTCCCGTCTTGTTGAGGCCCGCCGCGCATGCTCAGACGGGGTCGCGGGCACGATCTCCCTCCCCCGGGAGCCGGCCGGATCCGAGGGAGGTCGGATGCAAGCGGTCGCGCAATCGGAAACCCCTGCGGCGGCGCCCCGCGCCGATCGCGCGGACCGATCCGGCCGCCGCGGTGTCTTGGGCGTGCCGCGGCTGCGCATCGTGCTGGCTCTGGGCTTCGGCACCCTCGGCTTCCTCGCGACCCTGGCCCTCGCCGCCCTGGTGAGCCGCGAGGCGACCCGACGGCTCGAGGCGGAGGTCGGTGGCCAGCTCGCCGAGATCGCCGCCCAGATGGCCCGGGGCCTCGACATCGGGATGTTCGAGCGCTGGCGCGACATCCAGATCGCCGCCGCCTCGGACAGCCTGCGCGATCCCGGGACCGGCTCCGCCGCCAAGCGCGCCGTGATGGAGCGGCTCCAGGCGACCTATCCGGCCTATTCGATCATCGGGCTGATCGACGCCGACGGACGCGTTTCCGTGACCAGCACCGGCGCCCTGGAAGGTGCGGACGTCTCCGGCCGCGATTATTTCCGCGGCGGTCGCGCCGGGCCCTATGTGGGCGACGTACACCCGGCCAAGCTCCTCCAGGCGCGGATGCCCCCGCCCGAGGCCGGGGCGCGCGCAGCGGCGCGCGAGCCCCTGCGCCTCCTCGACGTCGCGGCTCCGGTCCGGGCGCCGGACAGCCGCGTCCTCGGGGTGCTGGCCGCCCATCTCGACTGGACCTGGGCGCGCGACATGGCGCGCATCCTCGAGGGCGGCCTCCGGGGCCACCGCCAGGGTGCCGAGATCCTGATCCTGTCCCGCGACGGCACGGTGCTCCTCGGTCCGCCCGCTTTGCAGGGCGCGCGCCTGCCCGGGTCTGTCCTGGCGGGCGGCCGGCCCCTCGATGCGCAGGGCACGAGCTGGGTTGGGCCCTGGCCCGACGGCGCCGCCGCGTATCTCAGCGCCCACGCATCCACGGCCGGTCACCGCGACTATCCGGGTCTCGGCTGGCAGGTGGTGGTGCGGCAGACGGCCGACCGGGCCCTGACCTCGGTGGCGGCCCTGCGCGGGTTCATCCTGGCGGCGGGCAGCGGGGTGGCCCTCGCGGCGGCGCTGCTCGCGTGGCTGCTGGCCGGCCTGATCGCCCGCCCCCTGTTGGAGCTGGCGGTCGCCGCCGAGACGCTGGGCCGCGACCAGCCGCTGCCGCCGCTGCCCCGCTCCCTGGTGCGCGAGGGTGCGATGATCGCCGACGCCCTGACCGCGGCGGCGGACGAACGCGCCCGGCGCGCGGAGACCCATCGACTGCTGATCGATGAACTCAATCACCGGGTGAAGAATACCCTCGCCACCGTGCAGGCGATGGCGGCGCAGAGCCTGAAGAATCTCGGCGGCGGCGCCGCCGCCGGGCGCGACGCCTTCGAGGCGCGGCTGCTCGCCCTGTCCCGCGCCCACGACATCCTGACCCGCGAGAGCTGGGCGAGCGCGGACCTGCGCGGCATCGCCGCCCAGGCGGTGCGGCCCTTCCTGGGCGCGGAACCCGCGGGTCGGGATTCTTCGGGTCGGGATTCTTCGGGTGCGACGGCACCCCGCATCACGCTGGACGGCCCCGACCTGCGGCTGCCGCCCGAGGGCGCGCTCGCGCTCACGATGATCCTGCACGAATTGTGCACCAACGCGGTCAAGCACGGCGCCCTGTCGGTTCCGGACGGGCGAGCGGCTCTGGCCTGGACGGTGGAATCCGGTCCGGACACCGAGACCCTGCGGCTGACCTGGCGCGAGTGCGGCGGCCCGCCGGTCGTCTCCCCATCGCGGACGGGATTCGGCACCCGCCTGCTGGAGCGGGGTTTTGCCGGGGGCCGGACCGCCAGCCTCACCTACGAGGCTGCTGGCCTCGTCTACGTGGCGGCCAATCCCCTGCCCGCCGCCGCCCGCGCGCCCGTACGGCCGGCGGCGCGTCTGCGCGCCGGACGGGCCTGATCCCGCTCGGGCCTGACCGGCCGTCGCTCCCGGCATCCTCCCGGCATCCTCCCGGCATCCTCCCGGCATCCTCCCGGCATCCTCCCGACAGCGCCCCGACAGCGCCCCGCTCCGTCGCGGCGGGAGAGTGGCCGGGCATCCCGGTGGCCCGGCAGGATACGTTCCGGGTGCGCCAAAACCGGATATCCCTTTAATCCCGTCGATGATTTCATCAGACAACAATGACGTGCGCGATCGCACCCAATAGTACAGGGATGAGGATTAAAGCTTTCATTGATGGAATGTGCTGAGACGCACACGCACTTTTGGATAGTTTGACTAGGGTCGACTTATCGGCAGGGATGCGGTGTCCCTCGCCACAAGACGAACATGCGAGGAAACGCCATGACCCAGTCCAGACACCTCCCGGTCCGCGGCACCACTGTCGGCCTCGCCCTGGGCCTCCTGCTCGGCGTACCCCTGGCGGCCCAGGCGGGTGAGGGCGGCGGCGGCAGCCGTCAGGCTGCCGGCGGCGGCCATATGAGCTCCTACGTCAGCGATCCCAATCACGATCCGCGCTCGCTGCATTCGCAGCGCTCCGGGACCGGGCAGATCCTCGGGGCGCCGATGCTTCACGACCGGGCCGGTGCCACGGTCGCCCCCGGCCGGGTGGTCGACCCGCACTGGGCTTCCGGAACCGGCGAGCCCCGCCGGATCCGACGCTGAGGATCCGAGGCTCAGACTGACCGTCGGCTGGCCGTCGACTGACCGTCCGGCCCTGGGCCGGCGGTTCAGCCTCCACCGCCCGGCCCCACCGGCCGGGCGGCCCCGACCCGATCCGAATGCCGCTTCGCACGCCCCTTCCGCACGTCCCGTCCATACCCTGACGGGCACGGCCTGCGCGCATCGCCCTCCCCCGTCCCGTCCTCCGGTTCTCCCAGCGTCAGAGATCCCTTCATGAACAACCTGATCCAGGGCATTGCGAGCTTTCAGGGGAGCGTCTTTCCCGGCCAGCGGCAGATGTACCAGCAGCTGGTGCGCGACGGTCAGCACCCGAGCGCGCTGATCATCGCCTGCGCGGATTCCCGGGTCTCGCCCGAGCACATCACCCAGGCGGGGCCCGGAGACCTGTTCGTCTGCCGCAACGCCGGCAACATCGTGCCCCCGGCCTCCGACGTGGTCGGCGGCGTCTCCTCGGCGATCGAGTACGCCGTGGTGGCACTGGGCGTGCGCGACATCGTGGTCTGCGGCCATTCCGATTGCGGCGCCATGAAGGGGCTGATGAACCGGGATCTGCTCAAGCGCATGCCCAGCGTCGCCGCCTGGCTGCGCCACGCCGAGGCCGCCGAGCGGATCGTCTGCGAAGCCTATCCCGAAGGGATGGATGAACAGGCCCGCCACCACGCCCTGGCCCTGGAGAACGTGGTGGTCCAGCTCGCCAACCTGCGCACCCATCCGAGCGTCGCCGCCGCCCTGGCCAAGGGATCCCTGCGGCTGCACGGCTGGTTCTTCGAGATCGAGACCGGGGCCCTCCTGGCCTATGACGGCGCGAGCGGGCGCTTCCGGCCGATCGCCGGGGCCGACATGCCCGTGGCGCAGGATTCCTCCGCCGGCAGCCGCCTGCAGGCGGCCTGATCATGCGCCCCCCCGGCAGCCTGACCACACGCCTGCACACCGCCCTCGCCCCGGGCGGCGCCGTCCGGACGAGCCTCGCCCGGGACCTGCCCGCCTCCGTGGTGGTCTTCCTCGTCGCGCTGCCCCTTTGCATGGGCATCGCCATCGCGTCCGGCGTGCCGCCGGAACGCGGCCTCATCACCGGCATCGTCGGCGGCATCGTGGTCGGATTCCTCGCCGGCTCGCCGCTCCAGGTCAGCGGGCCCGCCGCCGGGCTCGCCGTGATCGTCTACGGGTTCGTGCAGGCGCACGGTCTCGACGTCCTGGGCCCCGTCCTGGTGGTGGCGGGCCTCGTCCAGCTCGCCGCCGGCGCCCTGCGGGTCGGTGGCTGGTTCCGGGCGATCTCGCCGGCCGTGGTGCACGGCATGCTGGCCGGCATCGGGATCCTGATCGTGCTGGCCCAGATCCACGTCCTGGCCGACGCCCTCCCCCGGGCGAGCGGCCTCGACAACCTCGTGGCGATCCCGGCCGCGTTCTTCGACTTCGTCACCGGCGCGGGCGACCGCACCGGGGCCGTGATCGTCGGCGGGATCACCATCGCGGCGATGATCGCCTGGGAGCGGCTGCGCCCGGCGCGGCTCCGGCTCCTGCCCGGGGCGCTGATCGGCGTGCTGGCGGGCAGCCTGGTGGCGGGGCTCGGGGATTTCGCCGTCAAGCGCGTGGCGGTGCCGGAGGCGCTGTTCTCCGGCCTCGCCCTGCCGGGCGCCGAGTCCTGGGCGCGCCTCGCCGAGGCCGAGATCCTGATCATGGCCCTGGTCATCGCGGTGATCGCCAGCGCCGAGAGCCTGCTCTCGGCGGCGGCCGTCGACCGGATGCATGACGGCCCCCGCACCCAATTCAACCGGGAACTCGGCGCGCAGGGCATCGGCAACCTGATCTGCGGCCTCGTCGGCGCGCTGCCGATGACCGGGGTGATCGTGCGCTCCTCGGCCAACGTCCAGGCGGGCGCCGTGAGCCGCGCCGCCACGGTGATGCACGGGACCTGGATCCTGGCCTTCCTGCTCGCCCTGCCCTGGCTGCTGGCCCTGGTGCCGACCGCGAGCCTCGCCGGCATCCTGGTGGTCACCGGCTGGCGGCTGGCGAGCCCGGCCCACGCCCTGCACCTGCAGGCCCGCTACGGCTGGCTGACCGCGGCGATCTGGCTCGCCACGCTGGCCACCGTGGTGGCGGTGGACCTGCTCACCGGGGTGCTCACCGGCCTCGCCCTGAGCCTGGTCCAGGCCCTGCCGAGCCTGCGCAAGGGCCGGCTCCGGATCGAACACGCGGCGGCCCCCGAGGTGCCGGGCGTGCCGGAGCTGCGCCTGTCGGGGGCGGCGACCTTCCTGCAGCTGCCGAGCCTCACGGCGGCGCTGGAGCGCACCCCCGCGGGCGACGAGGTTCGCCTCGCCACCGACAATCTCGCGGCCATCGACCACACCTGCCTGGAGATGATCGGCGATTGGGCGAGCCGGCGCAGCGCCGCCGGCAGCCGGATCGCCGTGGTCGGGGGGTCTGGCGTTCCGCACGACCGGCTCGCCGCCGCGGTGGCGGCGCCGGCTCACTAGGCGGCCTCCACCGCAGGCGCCGCCGATTCGGCGGAGGGACGCCGAGAAGGACGCCGAGAAGGACGCAAGGGGGCCGTTTCCGATCACCTGGCCGTCGGGAGCGGCCCCCGGGCGCGCTGCAACCTCCGCTCCGCGCAGGCCCCGCGGGCGGGACCATCGATCCCGCGGCGCCCCCGCGACGGATCGAGGCCCCGCGCGGAGGCAGCGCCGGCTTGCACCACGTCCGCTCGAGGCATCCCGCCGCGGCGGCCGGGCGGGCGGCGTGACCCGGGACGAGCGTCGTCAAGGCGGCCCGGCCCCGGGAATTCCACGATCTTCAAAACCGGTTAATCCTAAATCTTCGCAGGCCTTTAACGAGCGGAGCGCCAGACTCGGCGATACGGCAGGCCCGCTCTGCGGGATCGGTCGGCGCACATGATTCTCGTCAGGAGCTTCGTCGATGATCAGGTCCCTCGCGGCCTCGGCCGCCTGCCTGGTCCTGTGCGGCGCCGCGGCGGCGCAGGACATGCCCGGCCTCGCCACCCTGAGCCCGTCCGATCCGGGCCAGCCGGTGGCGGCGAGCCCATCCGATCCGGCGCCGGACGGTGGGCCCGCGCCGGGATTGCGCCTGGGGACCGGTCCCGATCAGGCCGCCTTCCGGCCCGCGCCCGGCCGGTCCCCCCTCGGCATCACCGCCGCCGACCCCGCGCAGACGACCGCCAGCCTGAAGGCCCCGTCGGCCGCGTCCAAGCCGTGGTGCGCGCAGGAACGGCGGGTCGGCACCGGTCAGGGCTTCTGCCTGGTCAATTGAGCGGTCCCGTCAACCGTCCCGGGACCCCTGCAGGGTCCGGCGGCCGGATCAGGAGGCCGCGTAGACCGTGACCTCGTCGAAGGTCCCGCCTTCCGGCGCGTAGTCCAGGGAGGCGACGAGGAGCACCAGCACGGCCGCCCCGACGACCGCGACGCCGAGCACCCGCGTGATCCGATCCGCGTGGGCGCGGGCGGCGTGGATCACCGCGCAGCCGAGCAGGAAGGCGCAGACCTGCGTGACCGGCGTGGCGAGTACCGGGGTCATCGCGGCCTCCCGGTCATCCGCGGACGGCCGATCCCGCCGATCCTATCCATGGCACGCCCTCCCCGGCCGATCCGCCGCGCGGCCGGCCCTCCTGGCCCGCAGGCTGGCAGCCAAGCCGATCGCCGGTCCCGGCGCGCCCCCAATATGGAGAGAGGGTGGCCGGGCGCGGCGTCACGTCTTCGTGACCGGCGCCCGTCAGGCGGGGTCCGGCTCCGGCGATTCCGGGGTGGATGCCAGGGCGTAGGTGGCCTCGCCGACCCGGCTCAGGGGCCCGCCCGGACCGGACCGCTTCCACAGGCGCGTGTTGAGGGCCGCCACCGGATCCCGGCCGGGCAGGGTGAAGCCCTGCCCGGCGAGCACCTCCAGGATCTCGGCGGCGTGCAGCGGCCGGCCCGCGCGGGCGATCGCCGCACAGGCCGCCTGCACCACCGCCCGGCCGTAGCGGCGGGCGCCGGCGGCATCCTCCGCGAAGGCGATCGCCGGCGGGATCGCGCCGGGGCCGAAGGCGGGCCCCGGCGCCCCCGCGGACCGCGGTCCGGGACGGGCCCCGACCACCCGGTCTCCGCGCGGCGCCGCATCCGCGCCGGAAGCCGGTCCGGAAGCCGGTCCGGACCGGGTCTCCGGCCCGACCGGACCCGGCGGCGCCGGGCTGTCGGCCGGGTTCGCGGCAAGCACCGACCCCCGATCGGGGGCTGTCTCGGGAACCGGGACGGGCTCAGGCCGTGCCGGGGAGCGGGAAGCGGCCAGGCGGCGGCCGAGTTCCAGGTAGAGCACGAGATCGGCGATCTCCCGATCGAGCGCCTCGCGCTGACGCCGCAGGAGGGCGAGCCGCGCCTCGATCTCGGCTTCCGACAGGCCCACGCGATGTTCCCTCCGACCGGAAGGAACGTATAGCCGTTCCTTTGAGCTGCAGGAATACCGAATCATTCCGTCTGCTCGCCCCACTCCCGAAGGAATAGAATAAGCGGCCCGGGAACTCGCCTATTCCTTCAGCCGCTTCCGTATTCCCTTGGCTGCCGGGCGGGGCGGCACGAGCAGCGTGCTCGGATCGGCCGGGTGCAGGGTCAGGCCGCCATCGTCGAGGACCAGCGGCAGGCGCGGAAATACCTCGCGCAGATGCGCCAGATCCGCCTTGAACGCCTGCCGGAAGCTGCGGATCGAGGCGTTCTCGGCCCCGAATTGCGCGTGGAGGTTGGCCCAGGTCAGCCGCAGCGGCCGCTGCAGCGAGCGCAGGCGATATCCGGTCCAGAACAGCAGGTCGAGCTTGCGTGCCGAGCCCGAGAAGGCCCGGGCCGCCCGCACGTCCACCGGCAGGGCGTGCCGGATCAGCGTCTCGTAGAATTCCGGGTCGAACCGCACCGTACGACCGGCCTCCTCGTCCCCCTCCCCGGCACGGGGGCGCCACAATTCCAGGCTGCGGAACGGCGGAACGTTGAGGGTGGTGGCGCTGTCGCGCCCGTCCCAGAGGCCGATCTGCATGGAGCAGGCGGCCAGCCGGTTCAGCTGCTCCTTGAACTGGCGGATGGTGCCGCGCTCGCCCCCCGTGACCGCGAAGCCCATCTCGCGCATGAAGCCCGACAGGGTCTCGGCGACCTTCACGGTGGGACTGCGCTGGCGCACGGCCTCGGTGCAGAGGTGCAGCAGGACCAGCCGGGCCTTCGGGCCGTAGGGCAGCCCCTGGGGCTCGAAGGCACCGGTCTCCGGGTCCTTGATCCGGCCGGCGATCAGGTTGAGCGAGTTGCGACCGTAGCTGCGGGAGAATTCCCGCACCGGGCCGGGATCGCGGTAGGGCAGGCCGCACAGCGCCAGGACCGAGTGGATATGCTGGAGGCTCGACGGGAGCGCCGGCTCGTTCTCGATCACGAGGCGCACCGCGTCGCGGCGGCGCTGGTCGCGCGACAGCCCGGCCCGGCGGCTCTCCTCCTCCCCGAGGAGGGCGACCTGGGCATCGCGCTCGCGCTGACGGTGCAGCACATGCTCGACGATCTGGGCGAACAGGAAGCCGCCGCGCGCCGCTTCGATCTCGGCCCGCAGGTCCGGGTCGTGGATCCCGGCGATCTTCTCCTCGATGCTCATCGCCCCTCGGCCAACGCGGCAGGTGGACCGTCCGCCCGGTGAACGCGCGGACGCCCCGATCCTGCCAAGCCACGATCCAAGCCATGATCCATGCCACGATTCGAGCGCCGCGGCCCCGGTCCGATCGGGCTTGTCCCGGCAATCCACGCTTCCCTGCCCCGCATGCGGACGCACCGGCAGGGGCCAAGCGATCTCCAGGACCTCTCCGGCCCCTCGGACGCCGCTCGGGCCGGCCCTCCGCGCGACATCACGCAGAGTTCGATACGGGGTCCGGCGGCGATCCCGGCCAGCGCAGAATCCAATACGGCCGGCCGCGCCCGTTCCGTCCCCGTTATCCACCGGCCCGGGCCGGAATCCGCGCCGAATCCGATACGCCGCCGCGCAGATTCCGATACGTCCGGTGACCCGACGCGCGCAGAATCCGATACGGGTGAGCGCAGAATCCGATGCACCGCCACGCAGAGTCGGATGCGCAAACAGCGCTCAAACCACTGATGCAGCGTCAGGATTTCCCACTGCATATAACCTGCTGAACTGACTCTCTGAAAGACTCTTCTAGATAATCTTCCTAATTCGGGGACGCCCGTTCGTTCTGACGAACGAACCGAGACTGGTCCGGACATGCACAGGGCACGAAGGGAATATGAGATGGTTTTCCACATTCCGACGGCCGCCGACCGCGCCGGCTTGACGTGTCCGCGCAGGGCTTCGCCGGTACGCGGGCGGCTTGACGCGGGCGATGGCGCCCGGTTTCTCGGATCCTCCCGAACGGGCCCTCAGAGAACGGCGTGCCGATGTCCCCCTTGCCCAAGCTCCCGTTGCCCAAGCTCCCGTTACCCAAGCCGCCCTTGCCGATCGCATCCCGATGACGGACCGCCGCAATGACGGCCGGCCGCCCGGCGGCCGCCCCGCCCATCACCGCCCGCACGGATCCCGGTGGGCGGCTCCGCGGCCCGGTGGCCGCCCGGCGGCGGGTCGCCGGCACGAGGAGGGCGGCGACGGGCCGGCCGTGCTCTACGGCTGGCATCCCGTGGTGCAGGCCCTGGGCAATGCCGAGCGCGGCCTGCACCGGCTGCTCGCCACCGAGAACGCGGCCGCGCGGCTGGAGGCGGAGTTCGGCGGCCCCTTGCGGATCACCCCCGAACTGGTGCGGCCGAGCGAGATCGGCCGTCTGCTCGGCCCGGACGCGGTCCACCAGGGCCTGTATCTCGAGGCCGAGCCCCTGCCCGCCCCCGGCCTTGACGACCTGCCCGCCGACGCGCTGCTGCTGGCGCTCGACCAGATCACCGACCCGCACAATGTCGGGGCGATCGTGCGCACCGCCGCGGCCTTCGGGGTGGCCGGAATCGTCACCACGGCGCGCCACGCGCCGGGCGCCACCGGCGTCCTGGCGAAATCCGCCTCCGGCGGCCTGGAACACGTGCCGTTCGTGACCGTGCGGAACCTCGCCGAGGCTCTGATCGCCCTGGGCGAACGCGGCTTCACCCGGGTCGGCCTCGATTCCGACGCGCCCGAGAGCCTCGACGCGCTGACGGTCGCGCGGCCGCTGGTGATCGTGCTCGGCGCCGAGGGCAAGGGCCTGCGCGAGCGGACCCGGGGCTGCTGCGACGTCCTGGCCCGGATCCCCTTCTCGGGGGCGATCCGCAGTCTCAACGTCTCGAACGCGGCCGCCATCACCCTCTACGCCCTCGGCCGGACCGCGCCCTGACCGGCGCCTGATCGAGACGACGGCCCGGCGGGTCCGGCCGAGACATGTCCGGAAACACGGAACCGGCGCCGGAAGCCCCTCGTCCGCCTAGGCAATCTCCGCAATCTCCCGTAGAAGTGAGGGTGAGGGGGGCGTAGGCTCGAGGGCTGCGCCGGATGCTGGACGATGCGTTTACCTACGGCGGTTGGGCCTTCAGCCTGGTCGCCGTCGGCGTGTGGATGTGGCTCGCGCGGCGCGCCTTTCCGAGCTTCGAATCCTTCGTGAAGGGCTTCGACGACGAGCTGCAGCTGGGCGCCAGCCCGGAGGAGCGTGCGCGCAGCGCCCGCTGGCATCAGGTCCGCCAGGCCGCCATGGCACTGACGGCCGTCGCGGTCCTGTGCCTGTCGATCGGCTTCGCCATTCCCGACTGAACGCCCCGGCGCAGGCCGAGCGTGCCGCCGTCCCTGTTCCGGAAGCCCGGCCTGCTGTACCGGATCGGCGGAACCGCCCCGGAACGGTCCGGCACGCGGCAGGAGACAGCCGACCGTGCCGCCAGCCGCAGAACGCCCCGGCGCCTCCGACATCGCGGCGCGCCTGGAGCGGCTGCCCATGTCGGGCTACCAGCGCAGGATCTTCGCGATCATCGCCTCGGCGTGGCTCGTCGATCAGATCGACGTGGCGCTCCTGACCTTCCTGCTCGGCGCGATCGTGGCGGCGTTCAACCTGACGCCCACCGAGGCCGGCCAGCTCGCCGCCATGACCTTCGCGGGCCAGCTCGTGGGCAACATCCTCGCGGGCACCGCCTCCGACCGGTTCGGCCGCAAGGCGGTGTTCCAGGTCACCATGGTGGTCTGGGGTCTGGCGAGCCTCGCGGCGGCGGTCGCCTGGAGCCTGCCCGTGCTGATGGCCTGCCGGTTCCTGATCGGGGTCGGGGTCGGCGGCGAGGCGCCGGTGGCGCAGGCGATGGTCTCGGAGATCGTCCCGGCCCCGGTGCGCGGCAAGTACATCGCGATCCTGGAGGGGTTCTGGGCGGTCGGCTACGTCCTCTCGGGGGCGATCAGCTTCTTCGTGCTGCCCTATCTCGGCTGGCGCTGGGCCTTCGTGGTGGTCGGCCTGCTGTCGCTCGTGGTGCTGGCGGTGCGCCGTACGATGCCGGAATCGCCCCGCTGGCTCGCCGAGATCGGCCGCCGGGGCGAGGCCGAGGCCGTGATGGCCCGCATGGAGCGGGCCGTCGAGCGGGCCACCGGCCGTCCCCTCCCCCCGGTCGCGCCGGCTCCGGCCCCGGCAGCCGCGGTGCCGGCCCCGCGGCTCGGCGCCGTCGCGACGCTGTTCGCGCCCGAATACCGCCTGCGCACCGTGATGGCGTTCGGGCTGTGGTTCTTCGCGCTGATCGGCTTCTTCGGCCTCAACGCCTGGATCGCCGTGCTGCTCAAGGAGCGCGGCTTCTCCAACGTCGGCTCGGTGGGCTTCGTCACCCTGATCACCCTCGGCGGCATCCCGGGCTTCGCCGCCGCGGCTGTGCTGCTCGAGCGGGTCGGCCGCAAGCCCGCCACCGCCCTGTTCCTGATCTGCGCGGCGGCTTCGGCCTACCTGTACGGCAATGCCGGCGCCGGGTCGCTCCTGACCGTCTCGGGCATCGCGGTGACCTGGCTGTTCGTCGCCGGCTTCGTGATGCAGTTCTTCATGTTCGGCATGTGGAGCTGCCTCTACGCCTACACGCCGGAACTCTACCCGACCCGGGCTCGGGCCACGGGCGCCGGCTTCGCCTCGGCCTTCGGCCGGATCGGCGCGATCCTGGGCCCGATGATCGTGCCGGTTCTGGTGCGGGATCACGGCCCGGCCGCGGCCTTCCAGGTCGGGGCCGGCGGCTTCCTCATCGCCGCCCTGCTGGTCCTGATCCTCGGCGTCGAGACCCGCGGCAAGGTCCTGGAGGCCGTCTCGCACTGATGTCGCCCGGCCTCACGGCGTCGTGCCGAACGGTTCCGGAGTCTTGAGTCGAGAAACACTGGTCTCGAAAGGTCCGGGACCTTGTCATGGGTGCAGGGCGAAGCCGTGCTCGTCGGGGCTCCGCCCCGACACCCCGCCAAAGGGCCCGCTGGCCCTTTGGAAACCCGGGACTTGCCCGTACACACCGGACGATCCCCCAGCCTCACCGGAGAGTCGCAGAAAATGCCCGTCGTGGACATGCGCAGCCGTCCGACCTTCCTGCACAGGTTCTTCGGCGCCGAGCCCGACACGCCGGAATTCGGGGTTGCCCGCTGGCTGAATGCCCGGGTCGGCAGCCGGGAGGTCGAGCACTTCACGCGCGGCACGACGATCGAAGGTTTCTGCGCCGAGATGGACGGGGCCGGCATCGACGTCGCCGTCATGGTCGCCCGCTCGGTCCCGGGGGTACGGGTCACGAACGACGCGCTCGCGGAGGCCGCGCGGCACGATCCGAAGCGCCTGATCGGCATCGCCTCGGTGGATCCGGTCAAGCTCGGCCGAAAGGCCGCGGTCGCGGAGGCGAAGCGCGCCGTGACCGAACTCGGCTTCAAGGGCATCAACCTCGATGCCGGCTTCTATCGCGAGGCCATGACGGCCGACGATGAGCGCCTGATGCCGCTCTACGACCTGTGCCAGGACCTCGGGGTCCCGGCCTTCGTGATGTCGGGCCCGACCACGCCGGACCTGCGCCTCAACGACCCGCTCGCGGTCGACCGGGTCGCCCGGACCTTCCCGAAGCTGCCGATCGTGTGCTGCCACGGGTTCTACCCGCGCATCGCCGACATGGTGGCGGTGGCGTTCCGCAACGCCAACGTGTTCGTCTCGCCGGACATGTACACCTTCGCGCCGGGCGGCGGCCTCTACGTCGAGGCGGCGAACGGCTTCATGAAGGACCAGTTCCTGTTCGGCTCCTCGTTCCCGTTCCGCCCGATGAGCCAGGGCGTGGCGGATTTCCGCGCGCTCGGGCTCTCCGAGGCCGCCCTGGAGGCCGCCCTCTGGCGCAACGCCGACCGGCTCCTCGGTCTCGGTCTCGGCGGGTAGAAAAGTCCCCGATCCGATAGGTCCCGGACCTTTCGCGGGTGCAGGGCCGCGCCCTGTCGCCGGGCTCAGCCCTTTGGGATCCCCGTCTTCAGGCGGCCCGGATGCGGGCCAGAAAGCCTTCGACCGCGCCGCGCAGGTCCCCCGCCTGGCGGGAGAGGTCGGCCGCCGCCTGCAGCACCTGGGCCGAGCCCTGGCTGGCGGTGCCGGCCGCCTCGCCGACGCCCGCCATGTGCCCGGAGACCCCGCGGGTATCCTGCGAGGTCTGCCCGGTGGTCCGGGCGATCTCGGCGGTGGCCGCGCCCTGCTGCTCGACCATGGCGGCGATCTCGGCGCCGATCCGGGCGAGAGTGCGGATCACCTCGGTGATGCCGCCGATGGACCGGACCGAGGCTTCCGTCGAACCGGTGATCTCGGCGACCTTGGCGGCGATCTCCTCGGTGGCCCGGGCGGTCTGCTCGGCGAGGTGCTTCACCTCGGCGGCGACCACCGCGAAGCCGCGTCCGGCTTCCCCGGCCCGGGCCGCCTCGATGGTGGCGTTGAGCGCCAGCAGATTGGTCTGGCCGGCAATCTGCGAGATGATCGCGACGATCTCCCCGATGCTGCCGGCCGCCTCGGAAAGGCGCCGCACCTCGCCGGCCATCCCGTCCGCGTCCCGGGTCGCGGCGGCGGCGAGGTCGGCCGAGGCGCCGACCTGCACGCCGATCTCCCGGACCGAGGCGGTGAGTTCCTCGGTGGCCGCCGCCACCGTGTCGGCCGAGCGCGCGGCCGAATCGGCGGACTTGGCCACCGCCCGGCTGAGATCGGTCGTGTCCTGGGCTGCCCGGGCCATGCCGTGGGCGGAGGCCTCCAGCTCGGTGGCCGCGGCCGAGACCGCCTCGACGATCCCGCCGACCTGGCGCTCGAAGCTGTCGGCGAGGCCGAGGGCCGCCGCGCGCTGGGCCGCCGCGGTCTCGGCGGCGAGCCGCTCCTGCGCGGCCCGGGCCGCCCGGCGCTCGGCGACGCTGTCGCGGAACGCCGATGCGGCCGCGGCGATCGCCCGGACCTCCCGCGGTCCGCCGGCCGGGATCGCCAGATCGGCCGTGCCCTCGTCGCGGCCGATCGCGGTCAGCACCTGCGCCATCCGGACGAGCGGCCGGGCGATCGCCGTGCCGAGCCAGACCGCGAGGCCGGCCGAGAGGGCGAACAGGGCGAGCCCTCCGGCGGCCCAGAGCATCAGCATCCGGTCGGCCCGGGCATGCACCGCGCCTGCGGCGGCCACCAGATCGGCGGTGAGCCGGTCCTCCACGCCCTTCAGGGCGTCGATGCGCTGCGTGGCGAGGCGGAACCAGGCCGGCGCGTCGCGGTAGGCGAGCGGCGTACCCGGTACCGTCTCCTGCGCGAGCGTCCGCAGGCGCGCGACCTCCCGGGCCGGCTCGGTCGCCTCGGCGGCGTCGAGCAGGCTCGCCTGCCCGGCCTCGGCCCCGGCCCGGAACAGGCCGGCATAGGTCGCCTGCTCGGAAGCGAGCGTGGCGAGGCGGCGGGCGGCCGCGAGATCAAGCTGGCCAGACGCGAAGGCGGCCGAGACGGCGGCCCGCTCCAGGCCCGCGGCCTCCTTCATGGACAAGAAGGACGCGTAGGCATTCGCCCGGGCTACGAGGCCGGCCTCGTCGATCACGCCGCCCATCGCCCGCACGAGCCCGAGCCCCTCGCCGATCAGGCCGGTGTAATAGGCCACGACCGACGGCGTGCCCGCCGTCAGGCCATCGACCGCCCGGCGCTGCGCGGCGAGTCCGGTGAGCGCCTTCGCGAAGCCGTCTCCCCGGGCCGCGAAGACCGGGCCGAAGCCCGTCGCGACGGCCATGGCCCCGGGCAGCCCGGCGAGCGCCGCGTCGGTGCGTCCGCGCTGGGCCGCCAGGTCCGGTCCGAACTGCGCCCCCCTCGCGCCCAGGAACAGGCTTGAGGCTCCGCGCTCCCGCTGGGCCTCGTGCACGAAGGCGCTGATCCGGGAGGCGAGGCCGACCAAGCTTTCCACCCGGTCCATCTCGCCGCGCCGCGCCCACTGGTCCGACACGGCCAGGCCCGCCGCCCCCGCGAAGGCGAGGCAGGGGGCGAGCGCCACCGCGAGGATGCGGGCGCGGAGCGAGGCAAGGATGGGCATCGGAAGATCTGGGACCGTCCAGCAGGAGACGGTTCACCATCCGGTGAAGTCATAAAGATAGGGTTATGCGGCTTCGTACAGATCCGGCACGGATCTGCCCAATCAGGCGGCGTTCTGGATCGCTTGTGCCGGCTCGGCGTGCAGATCACCCCATGTCTTCAGCGCGCGGATAACCGGCTCGAGGGATCGCCCCCGCTCGGTCAGGCTGTATTCGACCTTCGGCGGGACCTGGGGATAGATCGTCCGGGTGATCAGGCCGTCGGCTTCCATTTCGCGCAGCTGATTCGTGAGCATGCGCTGGGTTACACTGGTGAGCCGCCGCCGGATCTCGTTGAAGCGCAGGGTCCCCTCCAGCAGGTGGTAGAGGATTACGCCCTTCCACTTGCCGTCGATGAACCGGAGGGTCGCCTCGACGGCGCAGCCGGGGCTGCAGGCGCCGGTGTGGTGGCGGGTGCGGGGCATGGCATCCTCTCCGACGGTATCGTTTTCGGCACTATCGGCGTTTTATGTGCGTACTTGCGGCCTGTGAAGGCAGGCGGCATCTCCTGCGGCGACCGTTCGAGGAGATCACGATGCGCGCCGTCGGATACCGCAAATCCCTGCCGATCACCGATCCCGAAGCCCTGGTCGATTGCGACCTGCCGCAGCCCGAGCCCGGCCCGCGCGACCTCCTGGTGCAGGTCGAGGCGGTCTCGGTGAATCCCGTCGACACCAAGGTCCGGCGCCGGGCCGAGCCGGAGGCCGGCGGACTCAAGGTGCTGGGCTGGGACGCGGCCGGGACCGTCGTCGCCGCCGGCGCGGAGGTCCAGGGCTTCGCCGCGGGCGACGCGGTGATGTATGCGGGCGACCTCACCCGGCCGGGGACGAACGCCCAGTTCCATTGCGTCGACGCCCGCCTCGTCGGCCACAAGCCGGCGCGCCTCGATTGGGCGCAGGCCGCCGCCCTGCCGCTCACCGCGATCACCGCCTGGGAGACCCTGTTCGACCGGCTCGACACCGGAAAGCCCGTGCCGGGCGCCGCACCGGCGATCCTGATCGTCGGCGGGGCGGGGGGCGTCGGTTCGGTGGCGATCCAGCTCGCCCGGGAACTCACCGACCTCACCGTGATCGCCACCGCGTCGCGGCCCGAGACGGCGGCCTGGTGCCGGGATCTCGGCGCCCACCACGTGGTCGACCATTCCAGGCCCCTCGCCGCCGAGGTGGCGGCCCTGGGGCTCGGCGCACCGGGGCTGGTCTTCTCCACGACCAATACCGACGCCCACCTCGCCGCGATCGTCGACCTGATCGCCCCGCAGGGGCGGCTGGCCCTGATCGACGATCCCGAGCGCCTCGATGTCGGGCTCCTGAAGCGCAAGAGCCTGTCGCTGCACTGGGAGTTCATGTTCACCCGCTCGATGTTCGGCACCGCCGACATCGCCGCCCAGGGCGCGCTCCTCGACGAGATCGCCCGCCTCGTTGATTCGGGGCGCCTGCGCACCACCCTGGGTGAGCATTACGGGCGGATCGACGCCGAGAACCTCCGGCGCGCCCACGCGCTGATCGAGAGCGGGCGCGCCAAGGGCAAGATCGTGCTCGAAGGCTTTCCGGCGTGAGGGGGACGGGATGGCGGAAACCGGGATCTTCGACGTGGCGGCGCTGGCGGCGGCCCTGCCCGACAGCGCCGCGACGCTCCTGGCCGACACCTACCTGACCGACCGGGCGGCCGCGAGCGCCCGGGTGTTCCGGGTCTACCGGCCGACCCCGCCGCATTATCACGCCACCTGCGACGAGTACCTGTACTGCCTGTCGGGCCGGGGCACCTTCTGGATGGGCGACCCCGCCTCGGTGGCCGCGTTCGGCCCCGGCCAGCTGCTGTTCTTCGCCAGGGGCATTGTCCACGCCATGCCGGAGATCGAGTCCGGCGCGCCGGTGACCTTCCTGTCGATCGACACGCCCCGGCGGGCGCCCACCGACATCGTCTTCGTGAACCCGGAGGACGGCAGCCCGGCGACCTTCATGGCCCGCAACGCGGCCACCTGAGCCTCGGACCGCCGCCGCGGACCTGAGATTCCGACCGGGGCCCCAGACCGGGGCCTCAGACCCGCAGGGAGCGCCCGGCCGCCGCCACGCCGAGGAGCAGGGCGGCCACGATCAGGAAGGCGGCCGGCAGGCCGACCCCCTGCGCGGCGAAGCCGATCAGGGCCGGGCCCGCCAGCACCCCGGCATAGCCCAGCGTCGTCACCGCCGGGACCGCCACGCTCTCGGGCATCGCCGTCTGGCGGCCGGCCGCCGTGAACAGGACCGGGACGATGTTGGCGCAGCCCGCCCCGACCAGGGCGTATCCGGCGAGCGCCGCCTCCCAGGCCGGCACCACGACCGAGAGCGCGAGGCCGGCCGCCGCCAGCAGGCCGCCGAGGATCACGACCGTCCGCCGGCCGAGCCGGGCCACGATGGCGTCGCCGGCAAGACGCCCGGCCGTCATCGTGACCGAGAAGGCCGCGTAGCCGAGCGCCGCCCAGGCCGGATCGAGCCCCCGGTGCTGGATCAGGAACAGGGCGCTCCAGTCCAGGGCCGAGCCCTCGGTGAGGAACACCACGAAGCAGAGCAGGCCCAGCACCAGCACGATGCCCTGGGGCAGCGCGAGGGCGGGGCCGCTTCCCCGGGCCCGGCCGGCCGGCAGGATGCCGGGCCACGCGGCCGCGAACAGGGCCGCGATCCCGGCGACCAGGAGCAGCACGCTCCAGCCTGCGCCGAGCCCGGCGGCCAGCAGGACGCTGGCGATCAGCGCCCCCAGGATGCAGCCGAGGCTGTAGAGGCCGTGGAAGCCCGACATCATCGGCCGCCCGCTCGCGCGCTCCACCACCACCGCCTGCAGGTTCATGACGCAGTCGATCGCCCCCATCCCGGCGCCGAACAGCAGCAGCGCCAGGGTGAGCGGCAGGAGGCCCGAGCCCACGGCCAGCACCGGCAAGGCGAGGCCGAGCGCGAGCGTTCCGGCGAGCAGGACCGGCCGGAAGCCGAGCCGCGCGGCCGCCGCCCCCGCGCTCGGCATCGCCAGGAGCGAGCCGATTCCGAAGGTGAGGAGCAGCAGGCCGAGTCCCGCCGCGTCGAGGCCCGCGCGGTCCTTCACCAGCGGCACCAGCGGCGCCCAGGTGGCGTTGGCGATGCCGACGATCAGGAACAGGAGCCGCGTGGACACGCGCTGCCCGCGGGCCGCGTTCCGATCTCCGGCCCCGCCGAGGGCGGCCGGGCCGGTCAGGTCGAGCACTGGCATCGGCACCTGCGATGGGGTCGAGTCCGAGAATGGATCCCGGCGACGTGGGGCCTCGGCTCCCGCGGTGCAACACCGCGGCCGTCATCGCGCGCAGCGCGGCGAGCCGGCATGGCGCGCAGCGCAGCGGGCCGGGATGGCGCAACCGCTCTCGCTTGCGCGGTCAGGTCACGTGCGCGCTCACGTGCCTGCTCTGCTTCCCTGGGCGCCCGCTTGTTCCTTGGGCGCCCATTTGGGCGGACATCCGGGCGCTGCTGGATCGCTTCGCCGCGCTTGCAGGGGTGGCGGCTCGTTCACGGAGCGGTTGCCGCCGTACGCGTTTCGTTCTAGCAAGGGCGGCGCATGACGGGCTTGCGTCCCGCCGGCCCACCTTGCCATCGGCCCCTCCGGGCTCGACATGAGTCGGTGCGGCGGCTGGCCCGGCGCGAACCCGATCCGACCGCGTCGACGCCTCGAAAGACCGCCGCCCACATGGCCAAAGCCCAAGCTGGAAGTCGTGCCGGAACCGGTGCCGGAGCCCGGGCCGGCGCCAGCAAAGCCGCTCCCAAGACGGTGTCCGAGACGAATCTCAAGACCACGCCCAAGGCGAGTTCCGGCCCCAAGGCGGGTCCCAAGGCCGTCCCCGCCGCAGGGGTGGCGTCCGAGGCGGCGCCTCCCAAGCCGACGCGCGTGAAGGCCGGCATGCCCGTCGCGCGGGCGGCCGCCGCCGAGGCCGCCGTCGACGCCAAGCTGGAGGCCCTGTTCGACGCCGCACCGGCGAGCGCCCATGACCGGCGGGTCATCGCGGTCCGGGGCGCCCGGGAACACAATCTCAAGAACGTCGACCTGACGATCCCCCGGGACAAGCTCGTGGTGTTCACCGGGCTCTCGGGCTCCGGCAAGTCGTCGCTCGCGTTCGACACGATCTACGCCGAGGGGCAGCGCCGCTACGTCGAGTCGCTCTCGGCCTATGCCCGCCAGTTCCTGGAGATGATGTCGAAGCCCGATGTCGACCAGATCGACGGGCTCTCGCCGGCCATCTCCATCGAGCAGAAGACCACCTCCAAGAATCCCCGCTCCACCGTGGGGACGGTCACCGAGATCTACGACTACATGCGCTTGCTCTGGGCGCGGGTCGGCATCCCCTACTCGCCCGCCACCGGCCTGCCGATCGAGAGCCAGACCGTCCAGCAGATGGTCGACCGGGTGCTGGAGCTGCCGGAGAAGACCCGGCTCTACCTGCTCGCCCCGGTGGTCCGCGGCCGCAAGGGCGAGTACCGCAAGGAAATCGCCGAATACCAGAAGAAGGGCTTCCAGCGGCTGCGCGTCAACGGCGAGTACTACGCCATCGACGACGTGCCCAAGCTCGACAAGAAGTTCAAGCACGACATCGACGTGGTGGTCGACCGGATCGTGGTCCGGGCCGACATCGCGGCGCGTCTGGCCGATTCCTTCGAGACCGCGCTGGAGCTCGCCGACGGCATCAGCGAGATCGTGTTCGCCGACGCCCCCGAGGGCGAGGCGCCCCGGACCATCACCTTCTCGTCGCGCTTCGCCTGCCCCGTGTCGGGCTTCACCATCGCGGAGATCGAGCCGCGGCTGTTCTCGTTCAACAACCCGTTCGGCGCCTGCCCGACCTGCAGCGGCATCGGCCACGAGATGCGGATCGATCCCGAGCTGGTGATCTCCGATCCGGCCCTGAGCCTGAAGCGCGGCGCGGTCGGTCCCTGGGCGAAATCGACCTCGCCCTATTACGGCCAGACCCTCGACGCGCTGGCCGAGCATTTCGGCTTCAAGACCGGGGTGGCGTGGCAGGGCCTGTCGGAGACGGCCCGCGCCATCGTGCTGTACGGCTCGGGGAACCAGTCGATCCGCTTCGCCTACGACGACGGGTTGCGCAAATACACGGTCACCAAGCCCTTCGAGGGCGTGATCCCGAATCTCGAGCGCCGCTACAAGGAGAGCGACTCCGACGCGGTCCGGGAGGAGATCGGGCGCTTCATGAGCGAGACGCCCTGCGCCACCTGCGGCGGCAAGCGGCTGAAGCCCGAGGCGCTGGCCGTGAAGGTCGCCATGGCGGACATCGCCGATGTCACGGCCCTCTCGGTGAGCGAGGCGCATCGCTGGTTCTCGGAGCTGCCGGACAAACTCACGGCCAAGCAGAACGCGATCGCGGTCCGGATCCTCAAGGAGATCCGCGACCGGCTGAGCTTCCTGGTGGATGTCGGCCTCGAATACCTGACGCTCGCCCGCGGCTCGGGCTCGCTCTCGGGCGGCGAGAGCCAGCGCATCCGGCTGGCCTCGCAGATCGGCTCGGGGCTGACCGGCGTGCTCTACGTGCTGGACGAGCCCTCGATCGGCCTGCACCAGCGCGACAACGAGCGGCTGCTCGGCACGCTGAAGCGCCTGCGCGACCTCGGCAATTCCGTGATCGTGGTCGAGCACGACGAGGACGCGATCCTGCAGGCCGATTACGTGGTCGATGTCGGCCCGGGCGCCGGCATCCACGGCGGCGAGATCATCGCGCAGGGCACCCCCGCGGAGGTGCTGGCCAACCCGGCCTCGCTCACCGCCAAGTACCTGACCGGCGAGATGGCGGTCCGCACGCCGACCGCCCGCCGGAAGGGCCGGAAGGGCAAGCTCGGGCTGTTCGGCGCACGGGGCAACAACCTCAAGGACGTGGACGTCGAGATCCCGCTCGGCACCTTCACGTGCATCACCGGCGTCTCGGGGGGCGGCAAGTCCACCCTGGTGATCGACACCCTCTACAAGGCCATCGCCAAGAAGCTGAACGGCGCCCTGGAGCACCCGGCCCCCTACGGCCGGCTGGAGGGGCTGGAGCATCTCGACAAGGTCATCGACATCGACCAGTCGCCGATCGGCCGCACCCCGCGCTCGAACCCCGCCACCTATATCGGCGCCTTCACGCCGATCCGCGACTGGTTCGCGGGCCTGCCGGAGGCCAAGGCCCGGGGCTACCAGCCCGGCCGCTTCTCGTTCAACGTCAAGGGCGGGCGCTGCGAGGCCTGCTCGGGCGACGGCGTCATCAAGATCGAGATGCACTTCCTGCCCGACGTCTACGTCACCTGCGACGTCTGCAAGGGCAAGCGCTACGACCGCGAGACCCTGGAGGTGAAGTACCGGGGCAAGTCGATCGCCGACGTGCTCGATTCCACCGTCGAGGAGGCGGCCGAGCTGTTCAAGGCGGTGCCGGCGATCCGCGACAAGCTGGAGACCCTGAAGCGGGTCGGCCTGCACTACGTCCATGTCGGCCAGCAGGCCACCACCCTGTCGGGGGGCGAGGCGCAGCGGGTGAAGCTCTCCAAGGAGCTGTCGAAGCGCGCCACCGGCCGCACCCTCTACATCCTCGACGAGCCGACCACCGGCCTGCATTTCCACGACGTCGCCAAGCTCATGGAGGTGCTCCACGAGCTGGTCGACCAGGGCAACACGGTGGTGGTGATCGAGCACAACCTCGAAGTGATCAAGACCGCCGACTGGGTGATCGACATGGGCCCCGAGGGCGGCGACGGCGGCGGAAAGGTGGTGGCGCAGGGCACGCCGGAAGAGATCGCCCGCGCGAAGGCCAGCCATACCGGCCGGTTCCTGCGCGAGGTGCTGGCGCGGCGCCCCGCCGCGCCCGCGAGCCGCGGTCGCGCCGCCGAGTAGCCCGCAGGGCCTTCCCGGTGCGCGGCGGGCGTCGCGGCCACCGGGGACGAGGCCGCGAGACGGGCGGGCCGGCGCGGCACTTTCTGCCGGGCGCCGGCCGGAACCGGCCCGGCGCGCGGTGATTCGAGCCGCGGGCCGCCGGTTCGCACCCGTCGCCGGCCGGTGCGGAGCCGGATTCCGGCCGGCCTGCCCGGCCCGGCGGCCTGCCCGATCACCCGCCGGGCCTTGCCGGATTCTCCCGTGATCCGGCGCGACAACAGCTTGACCGTTCAACGATATTTTGCCGAACCCCCCCGTTCGAGCGCAGTCTGTGGACAGTGTTGCATCGCCGCAAAAATGCGGCTTTTGCGCAACGGTTCGGCCGGTTGTGGCGTTTCGGCGAGCATTCCACTGTCTTTCCGCAGGTCTCTGTAGAATAGTCGCAGACGTTGAGACGGGCAGGCTCCGTGGGGGCGCTCGGCAGGTTCGAAGCCGGCAGCCGCGATAGGCGAGCAGACCGGCAAGGAAGTGCCGAATGCGGGACGGACGCCGTGTGACCTTGGGAAGGAATGAGAAAATGATGAAGAACTGGCTCGCGGCCGGCACGGTCGCGCTCACGGTCGGCATGGCCTCGACGATCGCGCAGGCGCAGACCACGACGGTTCCGGGCGAGCAGGTCGGCCTCGCGGTCGGCGCGCCGCTGCCGGAAGGCCTCTACGCGATCAACACGTTCACCTATCGCCGTACCGAAGGCCGGAACGATCCCGACACGGCCGTCAACATCCCGGTCCTGGTCTGGTCGACCCCGTTCGTGCCGTTCGGCGGCCGCGTCGAGCTGCTCGTCGCACCCCCGACCGTGTTCGCCTTCACCCGCAACCCGGCGGGCGTGCGCAACAAGGACATCTCGATCAACGTCGGCACCTTCGTCGGCGGCATCTGGGCCTTCGACCTCGGCAGCAACTTCGGCGTCAGCTTGCTCGGCGGCGTCTACCTGAACGACCTGAACGGCGACCGCGGCTCGATCATCACCGCCAACGGCACGACGGCCACCCCGGTCCTGCCGCAGCTCTCCTCCAACACCTACCGCTTCGGCATCGCCGGCAGCTACACGGGTGACGGCTGGAACCTGACCGCCAACCTGACCGCCAACATCTACGACTCGCCCGGCCGCTTCCCCGGTCAGGTCGGCGCCGCCATCGGCCCGATCCGCCTGTCGGACGCCCTGAACTTCGACCTCACGGCGACCAAGAAGTTCGGCAACTTCGAGATCGGCGCCATCGGTTACGGCACCTACAACTTCGACATCAGCCAGGCCAGCGCGGCGGCCGGCAACCGCGGGCGCTTCGCCCTCGGCGGCCTCGTCGGCTACGACTTCAAGATCTTCACCGTCCAGGCCTACGTTGCCCGCGACGTCGTGACGGGCGCGCAGTTCACCAACGCGTTCGGCCGCACCCGCGACAACTACTCCACCGACGGCTGGATCCGGTTCATCGTGCCGCTGTACTCGCCGGCCCCGGCCGCCTCGCCGGTCCCGGCGGCTCTGGTCCGCAAGTACTGAGACCATCCCGAGACGCCGGGCTCCCGCCGCGCGGCGGGGGCGCCCGGATCTCCGACAGGCCGTCCTCCGGGACGGCGCGCCGCCCGGCTCCGCCGGGCGGTTTTTCGTTGTGCCGCGCCCACCGCGGACCGCGCCGAGCAAGCCCGTGCCATGCGCCGCACCGGGCCGCGGGTGACGCGGGCGGCGTGGACATCCTATGGTGGGCCGATTGCGCGCGTCCGGTGCCGGCCGGACCGCAGGCGGACGAGCCGAAGGAATGTCATGGCGACGCAGGGCGAGTGGAAGATCCCCGCGCAGGCCCAGCCCAGGCCCGCGGATTACGGCTACGATCTCGACCGGGCGCTCTCCGCCGTGCTGGCCCTGTCGGCGCGGATCCCGGAGAGCGCCTTCACCGCCGAGACGCTCGGCACCGAGCGCGCCGGCAACGGCGTGGTGATCCGCGAGGACGGTCTCGTGCTCACCATCGGCTACCTCGTCACCGAGGCCGAGAGCGTCTGGCTGACCACCCGGGACGGCCGCTCGGTGCCGGGCCACGTCCTCGGCTTCGACGCGGCCACGGGCTTCGGCCTGGTCCAGGCGCTGGGTACCCTCGGCGTGCCCGCCCTCCCGCTCGGCCGCTCGGCCGGGCTGAAGACCGGCGACCGGGCGGTGCTGGCGGGGGCGGGCGGCCGCCAGCGCTGCGTCGCCGTCGAGGTCGTGGCCCGGCAGGAATTCGCCGGCTACTGGGAATACGTCCTCGACGAGGCCCTGTTCACCGCCCCCGCGCACCCGCATTGGGGGGGGACCGCGCTGATCGGTCCCGAGGGCGATCTGCTCGGCATCGGCTCGCTGCAGCTGCAGCAGGGGAGCAGCGGCGCGGCACGACCGATCAACATGGTGGTGCCCATCGATCTGCTGACGCCGATCCTCGACGATCTCGCCACCCGCGGGCGGGCCAACCGGCCGCCGCGCCCCTGGCTCGGGCTCTACGCCACCGAGAGCGAGGAGGGCATCGTCGTGATGGGCCTTGCCGATGGCGGTCCGGCCGAGACCGGAGGCCTTCAGGCCGGCGACGTGATCGAGGCGGTGGCCGGCGAGCCGGTGGCCGATCTTGCGGCGCTGTTTCGCAGCGTCTGGGCCCTCGGCGAGGCCGGGGTCCGGGTGCCCCTCACGGTCCGCCGCGAAGGGCGCGGCGTGAAGCTCGCCCTCGTGTCCGGGGACCGGGAGCGGTTCCTGCGCACACCCTCGCTCCACTGAGCGGGCCCGGCAGGCTCGTCCCGGCCCATCCTGCGCCGCGCAACCTTCGCGCGGCGCGGGGCGTTGCCGCCGCGGTCGTCGCGGGCTGTACCGGACACAACCTACGGCTCAGCAACGGTTCAGGTGGCGGGGCCAAATCTTCGACGACCGGCTCCCGATCCGCCGGACGCATTGAGGAGATCCAGTCATGACGGTTCTGAGCGCACCGCGCGCGAAGGCGCTCGTGATGGCCGCCGCGATCGCCGGCGGCCTCGGGCTCGCGGGGTCCGCCGAGGCGGCCGGGGGCTGCGGCCCCGGCTTCCATCCCAATCCCTGGGGCATCTGCCGGCCGAACTGGGGCCCGCGGCCCTACGGGTACTGGCGGCGGCCGATCTATTATGGTGGTTACGGCGGGTATTACCGGCCGCGACCCTTCTATCGGCCCTATGGCTTCTACGGCCCGCGGCCGTTCTACTGAAATCCAGCTCCGGGCAATCCGGATCGCATGACGGGCGCCCCGCCGGCCGGCGGGGCGCCCGTCGTGTTTGTGGAACGCCAAGCGCGACCCTTCCGGCGGTCCGCATGCGCACAAAGAATGACCATTTGGAAACCTTGCCGGTTTCTTAAGCCGGTTATGCGATTTCCGCAGGTCTGATGCTTGACCTTGCGACTCCTGCTGCGCTGCGGGGGGATTATATGTGCGTTGCACCAACAAGAGGCAGCGATGCGCAATGAGGCGCCATCGTCTGCTCGAGCAGAGGTCACAGCACACCATGTCCGCCGCCCGTAGCGTCCTGAGCCGCGTCCGCGCCTATATCCGGTACCGCGACACCGTTTCCCAGCTGTCCCGCCTGTCGGACCGCGACCTTGCCGATCTCGGCATCAACCGCAGCGAGATCCGCGGCGTCGCCCGCGTCTGATCCCAGCGTTCGTGACGAACTTCCCGAAGGACCGCCGCCCGTTGATCCGGACGGCGGTCCTTCGCTATTCTCAGACATGACACAGACCATCCACATCGTCGGCGGCGGCCTCGCCGGATCCGAGGCCGCCTGGCAGGTCGCCGAAGCCGGACACCGCGCGGTGATCCACGAGATGCGCCCGGTGCGCGGCACCGAAGCTCATCAGACCGACAGCCTGGCCGAACTCGTCTGCTCGAATTCCTTCCGGTCGGACGACCCCGCGGGCAACGCCGTCGGGCTGCTGCACCAGGAGATGCGCAGCCTCGGCTCGCTGATCATGCGGGCGGCCGATTCCAACCAGGTGCCGGCGGGCGGGGCGCTCGCGGTCGACCGCGAGGGCTTCGCCGCCGCCGTGACCCGGGCGCTGGAGCAGCACCCCAACGTCGCGATCGCGCGCGGGGAGGTCGAGGGCCTGCCGCCGGAGGCATGGGGCCCCTGCATCGTCGCCACCGGGCCGCTCACGGCGCCGTCCCTCGCCGAGGGGATCCGCGGGCTTACCGGGGCCGAGTCCCTCGCCTTCTTCGACGCGATCGCGCCGATCGTGCACCGCGACTCGATCGACATGGACGTGGCGTGGTTCCAGTCCCGCTACGACAAGCCGGGACCGGGCGGTACGGGTGCGGACTACCTCAACTGCCCGATGAACCGGGAGCAGTACGAGGCCTTCGTGGCCGCCCTCGTGGCGGGCGAGAAGATCGGGTTCAAGCAATGGGAGGGCACGCCGTATTTCGACGGCTGCCTGCCCATCGAGGTCATGGCCGAGCGCGGGCCCGAGACCCTGCGCCACGGCCCGATGAAGCCCGTGGGGCTCACGAACCCGCGCGACCCGCTGGTCAAGCCCTGCGCGATCGTGCAGCTGCGCCAGGACAACGCGCTGGGCACCCTCTACAACATGGTCGGCTTCCAGACGAAGCTGACCTATGCCGAGCAGGTGCGGATCTTCCGCACGATCCCAGGCCTGGAGCGGGCCGAGTTCGCCCGCCTCGGCGGCCTGCACCGCAACACCTATCTCGACAGCCCGCGCCTGCTCGACGCCACCCTCCGGCTGAAGGCCCGGCCCTCCTTACGCTTCGCAGGCCAGATCACCGGCTGCGAGGGCTACGTGGAGAGCGCCGCGGTCGGGCTGATGGCCGGCCGGTTCGCGGTGGCCGAGGCGGCCGGCCGGCCCCTCGCACCCCTGCCCCAGAGCACGGCCCTCGGCGCGCTCATCGCCCACATCACCGGCGGCCACGTGGCGGCGGACGGCGAGGCCAATGCCCCGCGCTCGTTCCAGCCGATGAACGTCAATTTCGGCCTGTTCCCGCCGCTCGAGCGGGCCCCCCGCAACGAGACCGGCCGGCGCCTGCGCGGGCCCGAGAAGGCCGCGCTGAAGAAGCGCGCGCTGACCGACCGGGCTCGGGCCGACCTCGCCGTCTGGATGGAGGGCGCGCAGGGCGGAGCGTCGAGACCTGCGGCGGCGGAATAGCCTGCCGCACGGGGCTTGCACCGCCCGGGTCTTCAGCAGCTGGGCTCATCATGACCGAGATCGACACCCAGGCCTTTCTGGCCGACCTCTACGACCTGCGCGCGATCGGCCGGTTCCGCACCGGCGTCCACCGGCCGACCTTCTCGGCCGCGGACATGGAATCCCGCCGCTGGCTGATGGCCCGGCTCGAGGCCTGCGGTCTGGAGGCTTCCATCGACGGGATCGGCAACGTGCTGGGGCGCCATCGCGGCCCCGGCCCGCACCTGCTGGTCGGCAGCCACATCGAGACCCAGAACGAGGCCGGCTGGCTCGACGGGGCGCTGGGGGTCGTGGCCGGGGTGGCGCTGGCCCGCGCCGGCCTGCCCGTCGACGTCGTCGCCTTCGCGGACGAGGAGGGACACTTCTCCGGCGGCTTCCTGGGCAGCCGCTCGGCGATCGGCGACCTGACCGAGGCCGAGATCGACGAGGCCCGCAACCGCACCGACGGCACGCCCCTGCGCGACGCCCTGCAGGCCGCCGGCCTCGCCGGGCTGCCCCGGATGCGGCTCGATCCGGACCGCTACCGCGGCTTCCTGGAAATGCATATCGAGCAGGGCACGCAGCTCGAATCCGCCGGCCTGCATCTCGGTGTGGTGAGCGGCATCGTGGCGATCTGGCAGTTCCGGATCGTGTTCGAAGGCAACCAGGACCATGCCGGCGGCACCACCATGGCGGAGCGCCGGGATGCGGGCCTCTCGGCGGTGCGGCTGCTGGCGGCGATCGACCGAGAATTTCCGAAGGTCTGCGGCCCGCGCAGCACCTGGACCACGGGGCGGATCACCCTGGATCCCGGCGGCTTCAGCATCATCCCGGGCCGGGCCGAGGTGTATTTCCAGTTCCGGGACGTGGCGATGCCGGTGCTGGAGCGGATGGAGGCCTGCCTGGAGGCGCTGGTGCGGGACTCGAACCGGCGCGAGCGCTGCCCCGCCACGCTGACGGCCCTGGCGAAGGCGATCCCCGCCCCCTGCGACCCGACCCTGATGCGTGCCCTGTCGGAGGCCGCCGAGGCGGTCTGCCCCGGCCGGTGGCAGGTGATGCCGTCGGGCGCCGGCCACGATGCCCAGAACGTCGCCCGGATCCTCCCGGCCGCGATGCTGTTCGTGCCCTCGATCGGCGGCATCAGCCATCACTGGGCCGAGGATACCAGCGACGCCGACCTGGCCCTCGGGGTGCGGGCCCTCGGCGACGCGGCGGCACGCGTGCTGGCGGGCTGAGCGGACGGGCAGCCGGGCGCCCCGAGCCTCAGGCGCCCGGCACCAGCGACTGGATCGGGATCAGCTCCGGCCGGTATTCCTGCATGCCCCCGGCGATCCGCTCCTCGACGGCGTCGATGAACTTCTCCGGGTCGGTGATCGAGCACTGGCGCAGGTCCCAGAAGGCGTAGCGCCACCATTGCACCTTCAGGTAGCGCTCGATCAGCGCGTCGGGGAAGCGCATCTTGACGATCCGGGCCGGGCTGCCGGCCACGATCGCGTAGGGCGGCACGTCCTTGGTCACCACCGCCATGGCGCCGATCACCGCCCCGTCGCCGATCGTGATGTCGGGCATCAGGAAGGCGCCGTGGCCGATATAGACGTCGTTGCCGATGCGCACGCGCTTGGGCCAGAGATAGGGGCCGCAGATCTCGTAATCCTCCGCCCGCGGGTCGAGGCGGTCGAACACCGCCGCGTGGTGCGTGTAGAACAGCGGCGAGGTCGAGCCGCACTGGACCGGATGGCTGCCGCGCCCGACCTGGACGCTCTCGCCGATCGAGCAGTAGCGGGCGATGTCGGCGCCGAAATAATAGCCGCTCACCGCGTAGGAGAACGCCCCCATGGTGAGGCAGTAATCGATCCCCATCCACTTGATGCTGCACGGAGGCTCGAAGATGCAGTCTTCCGGCAGACCGAAGGGGGCAGGATGCAGCACCGAGATGCCACGCCGCAGCATCTCCTGCTTCATTTCCTCGTTGACGGAGATCATGCGGCGTCCTCGTCGATGGGATGTCCGGTTCCGGCCGGCGCCGGATCCAGGCCGTAATAGTCGCGCCTCAGGTCGTTGTAGGTGGCGGCCCGGATCGGCACCGAGAGCCGGCCGGTAGCCGAGACGTCGATGGCGAGCAGGCGGTCGTTGAAGGCGGCCGGGTCGGTGGCCAGCGTGCAGGGGAGCAGGTGGCCGTTCGGATAGGCGCGCAACCGCTCGGCCGGTGCGCCGAGGTCGAAGGCCACCACCGGCAGGCCGGTGCGCAGCGCCAGGGTCAGCGCGTACGAGTAGGTCTCGGGCCAGATCGCCGGCAGCAGCACGAGATCGGCCGAGACCCGCCAGACCAGGTCCAGGGCCTCGTGGTCGCCGGAATAGCGCCCGGTCTGGGCGACCCCAACGCGCTCCAGACCGACGGCGAGCGCCGGGTCGGAGAAGCCCACGATCGAGAAGTGCAGGGGCAGGTCCCGGTCCTGTGCGTCGGTGGCCAGGGCCTGCAGGAACAGGCCGCCCTTCGTGGCGCTGATCGCGCCGAGCACGGCGACGCGGCGGACGCGGCCGGGCCGCTGCAGGCTGGTGTCGCGCACCGACCGCTCCGGCTCCAGGTGCGGCCGCACCGT